>JAAAPF010000200.1 GCA_009908425.1 Alphaproteobacteria bacterium | reverse complement strand
GCACCACGCCCGTCTCGCCGGCGTACGGGAGGAGGCGGGCGTCCGCGCCCGCGGTCGCCGCCAGAAAGGGCGCCATCGCGGCCGGCGGCGCCACCTGATCGCGGGCGTTGGCGACGGCGAGCACCGGCACCCGGACGTCGCCGGGGCCGACGCGGCGGCCGTGGATCGCGAGCGTGCCGCGGCAGAGCCGGTCCTCGCGGTAGAGCCGCGCGAGGACGTCGCGCACGAGCGCGGCGGGCAGCGCCTGCTCGTCGAGGATCCAGCGCGCGACCCGGGCGTGGACCTCACGGGCGCGCGGATCGAGCGCGGTCGCGGCGGCGTCGCTCCAGCGCGCGGTGACGAAGGTCGCGGGCGAGGCCAACGCGCTCGCCTGCGCCAGCAACGCCCCGGGTACCACCTCGTCCGCCGCCGTCGGCACCGCCGGCAGGGCGGCGAGGGCGTCGCGCAGCCGGCTGACCCCCGCCGGCAGGCACAAAGGTGTGCTCAACAGGCCGAGACCGGCGAGCCGGTCGGGCCGGCGCGCGGCGAAGATCGCCGCCAGCGTGCCGCCGAGCGAGTGGCCGAGGACGACCGGCTTCGTCGGCCCGGCGTCGTGCTCGAGCGCGTCGAGGGCGGCGCCGAGCGCGGTGTCGGCGTAGGCCGCGAGATCGTCGCCCGCGTCGCGTGGATCGGGCGGCCGCCAGTCGAGCAGATGGACCGCGAAGCCCTGGTCGCGCAGCAGGCGGACGACGCTCACCGCCGGGCAGAGGTCCCAGATGTAGGGCCGCTTGATCGGCGCCGGCACGATCAGGACGACCGGCCCCGGCCCGGGAGCGGCGTAGCGGCGCAGGCGCCAGCGGCGGTCCGCGGCGACGACGCGGTAGGGCTGCTCGTCCGGCCCCCAGCCCAAGGTCGCGAGGCCACGCCCCTGCGCGCGGTGCAGGACGTCGAGCGTGTGATAGAGCGCCGCACCGGGGAGCATCGGGCCCGCCGCTTCGTCGGTTCACCGCCCGGCTATAGCGGCTCGCGCGGCCCCTGCCGAGGGCACCGCCGGGTGAACACCGCCATCTGGGTCGGGCCGCCGAGTTGCGGGTGGGTGGCGGCGACGTCGCGGCGTTCGGCGCCGTAGCCGTGGCGGGCGGCAACGCCTTCGACCCAGCGCGCGAAGCGGGCGCGGCCCCACTCGAAGCGGTGGTCGGGGTGGCGCCGGCGGTGGTCGGGGACGCCCAGAAGCTCGTTGAAGTCGGCGTTGGGGGTGGTGACGACGACCAGCGCCGGCGCCATGGCGCCGAAGACCGCGCGCTCGACCGCGCCCAGGCGCGCGGGCGGCAGGTGCTCCAGGGTCTCGACCATCACCGCGGCGTCGAAGCCGGTGCGCACGGCGGCGGGGTCGGTGAGCGCGGCCTCGATCAGCTCCACCCTGCCGCCGGCCGCGTCCGGGAGCTGCCGGCGCAGCGCGGCCAGGCGGGCGGCGGCGGGCTCGACGCCGACGACGCGGGTCATCTCCGGCCGCGCCGCGAGCCTGAGCAGCAGGGCGCCGTCGCCGCAGCCGAGATCGAGCACGCGGCGGGCGCCGGCCTCCGCCAGCACCGCTTCGACGGCGGCCAGCCGTTCGGCGTGGAGCGCCGTGATCACGGCGCGCCCGGCCGGCGCAACAGCGCGACGTCCTTGCGGGGGATCTCGCACGACCAGCCCAGGCGCGCGGCGAGGTGGTGGAAGGTCGCGGCGCGGTAGAACACGACGTGGGTCGGATCGCGCCGGTACCACCACCCGGCGAAGCGGGCGTCGTCGGTCTGAAAGCAGGTCATGATCGCGAGCCGGCCGCCGGGGCGCACCCGCGCCGCCAGGTGATCGAAGACCTCGGCCGGGGCGTGCAGATGCTCGACCACCTCGCAGGCGGCGACGGCGTCGTAGACGTCGTCGAGCGCGGCGGCGTCCGGGGCGAAGGCCGGATCGTAGCCGACGACCGCGTGGCCGGCCTCGACCAACAGCGCCGCGAGCGCCGAGCTCGGCCCGCAGCCGAAGTCGAGCACGCGCGCGCCGGGGGCGAGGCGCGCCGCCAGCGGCCCGGCGAGGCGCGCGGCGAAGCGGCGATAGCCGGGGTCGGCGGCGTCGTTGCGGTGGGTCAGGTAGTGCGCGCGCTCGGCGGCGGGCTCCGGCCGTCGGGCGGGGTCGAGGAAGGTCGCCTCGCAGGCGTCGCAACGTCGGTAGTCGCGGTCGGCCACGGTGGTGAAGGCCCGTACGTCGCCGGCGCGGCAGACGGGGCAGGCCACCGCCCTCAGCTCGCCAGCGTCGCCGGGTCGGTGTTGCCGCCGCAGATCAGCACGCCGACGCGCTCGTCCGCGCCGGGGCGGTAGGCGCGGCTCGAGAGCGCGGCGAAGGCGGCGGCACCGCCGGGCTCGGCGGCGATGCGGGCGTGGTGCCAGAGCCAGAGCTGGGCGGCGCGGATCTCGTCGTCGCCGACGGTGACGCTGGTGAGCCCGTGGTGGCGGGCGAGCGCGAAGCCGATCTCGCCGAGGCGGCGCGCCCCCAGGCTGTCGGCGGCGAGGCCGGAGACCGCGACGTCCACCGGCGCGTCGGCGTCGAGCGCCTCGGCCAGGGTCGGGGCCCGGCGCGGCTCGACCGCGACCAGCTTCAAGCCGTGACCGAGGGCGGCGAGCGCGCCGCCGATCAGCCCGCCACCGCCGACCGCGACCAAAAGCGTGGTGAGATCGGGGTCCTGCTCGAGCCATTCGCGAAAGAGCGTGCCCTGGCCGGCGACGGTGGCGGGTTGGTCGTAGCCGTGGACCACCATCGCGCCGGTCTCGGCGCGGCGCGCCTCCATCGCCTCGAAGGCCTCGGCGTAGACGCTGCCGATCTGGCGGACCGCGGCGCCGAGCGCGCGCAGGAGCTGGACCTTCACCGGCGCCGAACTGAGCGGCAAAAAGACCTCGCAGCGCACCCCGAGGGTGCGGGCGGCGTAGGCCACCGCGATGCCGTGGTTGCCGCCCGACGCGCAGATCACGCCGGCGGCGGGGACGTCCCCGCTCAGCAGCGTGTTGAAGGCGCCGCGCGGTTTGAACGAGCCGGTGTGCTGGAGCTGCTCCAGCTTGAAGACCACCGGCGCGGCCGCGGCCTCGCCCGCCGCCATCGCCAGGATCGGGGTTCGCCGCACGCGGCCCTCGATCCGGCCCGCCGCCTCCGCGACGTCGTGTTCGTTCAGCAGCCGCACCGCGCGTCCTCTCCAGCCCCGTCGCGACGGTGCGCGGCAATGCGAGCGTGGTCAATCGGTGCGGAGGGCGGGACGCCGACCGCGCTCGCTTCGAGGGCGACGCGGCCACGCGCGGGCCCCTTGCCCCGCCCGTGGCCGCGGGCTAGCTCTCGCGCCGCGGCCGGCGACGTCGCAAAGCGCGGGGAGGGCGTCGATGTTCAAACGGCTCACCGACGACGTCTGGGTCGCCGGCCAGCTGGGGGCGGACGACTTCGCGCGGGCGGCCGCGGCCGGGGTCCGTACCATCGTCAACAACCGCCCCGACGGCGAGGCGCCCGACCAGCTGGCGCACGCCCGCGCGCAGGAGGCGGCCGCGCGCGTCGGCCTCGCTTATCACTATCTGCCGGTGGCGAACGGCGGCTTGACCTTCGAGACCGTCGCCACCATGCGGGCGCTGCTCGCCGACGCCGAAGCGCCGGTGCTGGCCTACTGCACCTCCGGCACCCGCAGCACCGTTCTGTGGGCCTTCGCCAGCGCCGAACGGCTGACGTCCGACACCATCGTCGAGGCCGCCCGCGGCGGCGGCTACGACCTGAGCGGGCTCGCGCCGCAGCTCGACGCCCTGCACAAACGCTGAGCAGGGGCGCCATCCGGCTCCGCGTTTGGTTGCGGTTCAAGCGCACTGGGTATACAAAACACCCATGGGCGTCGTCGGGAGCCGGCGCCCTGTTCCCGCGAGAGAGTAAGCCTCCCCCATTGCGCACCGGCCCTCCGGGGCCGGTGCGCTTTGTCGTCGTGCCCGTTGCGCATCGGTCCTCCGGGGCCGGCGCGCCCTGTCGTCGTGCCGACGGCGCACGCCGCCGCCGGATCGCCCGCCGGGCGGTGGGGTCGAGGCGCGCCGTCCCCGCGGAGCGCTCTGCGACCAACGCCCGAGCGGCGCCGGCGGTGGACTATCGCGTCATCCTGGCCGAGACTTCGCGCGACGTCCGCCACCGTTCGAGTCCATCGAGGAGAGTTCGATTGCCGCGGTTGCTTCCGTTCGCCTTCATCATCTCGCTGCTGCTGCCGTTCGCGCCCGCCGGCGCCCAGACCGGGGGGATCGGTCTCGAGCTCAACAAGCTCGCGTCGGTCGACGGCGGCTGCCGGGCCTTCTTCGTCGTGCGCAACGACGGCGATACGGCCTTCGACAGCCTCGACCTCGACCTCGTCACCTTCCGCCCGGACGGCGTGGTCGGCGCCCGCTTCCAGGTCGAGCTGGCGCCGCTCGCCGCCGACAAGACGGTGGTCAAGCCGTTCGACTTCGCCGACGTGGCCTGCGAGGCCATCGACCGGGTGCTGTTGAACGCCGTCGTCGCCTGCGCGCCGCCGGAGCCGGCGGCCTGTATGAGGATGATCGAGCCCACCTCTCTCGCCGCCGAGCTCTTCAAATAGCGCCATGACCGACGCCGCCCCCGGCCCCGTCGAGCGCAGCCTCACCCTCGCCGAGCCCTTCGCCGGGGTGGAGTTGGCCTATCTGGAATGGGCGCCGGTGGCGCCGGTGCGCACCGTCGTCTGCGTCCACGGGCTCACCCGCAACGCCCACGATTTCGACGTGGTCGCCGGGGAGCTCGCCCGCCGCGGCGCGCGGGTGCTGTCGGTCGACGTCGTCGGCCGCGGGCGGAGCTCGTGGCTCGACGATCCGCACGGCTACGTGGTGCCCACCTATGTCGGTCACCTCGGCCAGTGGCTGGCGCGCCTGGAGCTGGGTCCGGTCGACTGGATCGGCACCTCGATGGGCGGGCTGATCGGCATGGCCCTGGCGGCCGCCGACCAACCGCCGATCGCGCGGCTGGTGCTGAACGACATCGGCCCCTTCGTCGATCGCCATGCGCTCAAGCAGATCAAGAGCTATCTCGGCGTAGAGACCCGGTTCGCCTCGCTCGACGAGGCCGAGCGCCATCTGCGCTTCGTCCACGCCCCGTTCGGCCGGCTCAGCGACGCGCAGTGGCGCCGGCTGACCTTGAACAGCGTGGTCGCCGACGGCGACGGCTGGCGGTTGCACTACGACCCGGACATCAAGGTGCCGTACGCCGAACTCGCCGAGGACGACATCGCGCTCTGGGACCTCTGGGACCGCATCCGCTGCCCGACGCTCGTCCTCCACGGCTGGGAGAGCGTCATTCTCACCACGCCGACCTGCCGCGAGATGGGCGCCCGCGGCCCGCGCGCCGAGGTCGCGCACTTCGAGGACGTGGGGCACGCCCCGGCGCTGATGACGCGCGAGCAGATCCTCACCCTCCGGCGCTGGCTGCGTCTTTGAGCCGACGCTTCCCCGACCGGCGCGCGCTGCTCGGCGTCGGCGCGCTCGCGCTGGGCGGCGTGGCGCTTTGGCGCACGGTGGGCCGTCCCGGCGTCCCCGAGCTCGCGGCGCGGCGCCGCGGCGATCTGGTCTACCTCGAGCACACCGGTGGCGCCGACCTGACCCGCGCGCTCGATCTCGCCATGGCGGGCGACGAGCCGGCGTCGACGACGGCGGTGGACCGCGCCGCGGTCGAGGCCGGCGCCGGCGCCCAGCGCCTGGGCGACGCCGGGCCGAGGCTGGTGGCCTTCTTCGACTACCGCTGCCCGGCCTGCCGCCGTCACGCCACCGCCCTGCGCGACGGCGCCGGCGCCGGCCGCTTTCGGCTCGTGGTGCGGGAATGGCCGATTTTGGGGGAGCCCTCGGTACTGGCGGCGCGGGCCGCGCTCGCGGCGGCGGCGCAGGGCGCGTACTGGGCCTTTCACGTCGATCTGATGGCGACCGGCTTCGTGCCGACGGCGGGCCTCGTCGACGATCTCGCCGGGCGCCACGGCCTCGACCGCGACCGCCTCCACGCCGACATGGCGGGCGCGGCGGTCGCCCGCGACCTCGCCCGCAACGCCGCACTGGCCGGCGGGCTTGGCGGCGTCGGCACGCCCCTCTACGTCGTCGACGGCGTCGTCGTCGCGGGGGGCTGGTCACCGGCGGTGCTCTTGCGGCTCGCCGAGCGCCACGCCGTCTGAGGTCGCGGTTAGCGGGGTGCGCCGGCCGGCCGCCGTCGTTCGGCCTCGACCGACGGCGCGATTTGGCCCAGATCGCGCGACGCGTGCGAACACCGCCGGCGAGCGGCGACAGACGGAGGGAGTGACGACGGCGATGACGCCATCCGAGGGTGTGCGTGCGGTGATCGCGGCGATCGGCCTCGTGCTCGCCGCGCATGGCGCGGCGGCGCAGGAACACCGTTTCCAGCTGCACCATTTTCTGTCGCCGCGGGCGCTCGCCCACACCGAGATGATCGCGCCCTGGGCGCGGCGCGTCGAAGCCGCCGCCGGCGGCCGCGTCGCGATCGAGATCTTCCCGGCGATGTCGTTGGGCGGCAAGCCGCCGGAGCTGGTGCGTCAAGCCCGCGACGGTGTCGTCGACCTGATCTGGACGGTCAACGGCTACACCCCCGGGCTGTTTCCGCGCACCGAGGTCTTCGAGCTGCCGACGGTGTTCACGAACGACGCCCGCGCCGCCAACCTCGCCATGCACGCCATGTTCGACGAGCACCTCGCCGCCGACTATCGCGGCCTCGAGGTCATGTTCCTGCACGCCCACGCCGGTCAGGCCCTGCAGACGGTGGACCGCGAGGTCCGTACCCCCGCCGACGCCGCCGGCCTCGATCTGCGCATCCCGACCCGCACCGGCGCCTGGGTGATCGAGGCGCTCGGCGCCAACCCGGTGGCGATGCCGGTGCCCGACCTGCCGCAGGCGCTCGCCCGCGGCGTCGTCGACGGTGCGCTCATCCCCTTCGAGATCATCCCACCGCTGCAGCTCCAGGACCGCACCCGCTATCAGATCGAAGGAGACGCGGGCTGGCGCTTCGGCACGACCACCTTCCAGCTCTCGATGAACCGCGAGCGCTGGGAGGCCCTGCCGGCCGACGTCCGGGCGGCTTTCCGCGACGCCTCGGACGCCGCCTGGTGGGCCGAGGTCGGCGACATCTGGGAGGCCAACGACGCCGCCGGGCTCGCGCTCGCGGTCGAGGCGGGCAACGTCCACGTCGTCCTCGACGCGGACGAGACCGCGCGCTTCCGCGAGGTGCTGGCGCCCGTGGCGGAGCGCTGGATCGCCGACATGGCGGCCGACGGCATCGACGGTGCGGCGCTGGTCGAGGAGGCGCGCGCGCTGATCGCCCGGCACGCCGAGTGAGGCGATGACGCCCGGCTCGCCCCCCCGCCGGCGCGGCGGCGCGGCGATCGTGGAACGCCTGGTCACCGCCTGGGCGCTCGCCGGCGGGCTGGTGCTGCTCGCCGTCGTCGCCGTCACGGTCGCCTCGGTGACCGGTGGGGCCCTGTTCGGGCGGCCCTTTCCCGGCGACGTCGAGCTCGTGCGCATGGGCACCGCGATCGCCGTCTTCGCCTTTCTGCCCTACGCCCAGCTCAGCGGGGCGAACGTGACCGCCGACATCTTCACCCGCCGGGCCTCGCCGCGGACCGTGGCCGTCTTCGCCGCCGGCGCCGCGGTGGCCGCCCTCGCCTTCGCGGCGCTGATGCTGTGGCGGATGGGCGAAGGGATGGCGGACTACCGACGCTACGAGGAGACCACGGCGATCCTGGAGATCCCGCACTGGGTCGCCTTTCCCCCGATGCTGGCGTCGCTCGCGCTGTTGGCGGCGGCGGCGCTGGTGACCCTCGGCGAAGCGGCCCGCGACGCCCGCCGGCACGGACGGCGTTGAGCGATGTCGCCGCTCGTCGTCGGCGGCGCCGGCTTGGCGTGTCTGGTCGCGCTCATCGTCGTCCGCCTGCCGATCGCCTACGCCATGATCGCGGTCGGCGCCGGCGGCGTCGTCGTCCTCGACGGCTGGACGGTGCTCGCACGGCAGCTCGAGACGCTCGCCTACGGCCAGTTCGCCACCTACGAGCTGTCGGTGGTGCCGATGTTCGTCGCGATGGGCTATCTGGCGACCGAGGCCGGGCTGTCGCGGCGGCTCTTTCGCGCCGCCAACGCCTGGTTCGGGCGGCTCCGCGGCGGCGTGGCGATGGCCGCGATCGCGGCGTGTGCCGGCTTCGGGGCGGTCTGCGGCTCCTCGCTCGCCACCGCGACGACGATGGGCCAGGTGGCGCTGCCGGAGCTGCGCCGGCTCGGCTACGCCGGCTCGCTCGCCACCGGTGCGGTCGCCGCCGGCGGGGTGCTCGGCATCCTGATCCCACCCTCGGTCGTGCTCGTGGTCTACGCCGTGATCGTCGAGGCCGACCTCGTCGCCATGTTCAAGGCGGCGCTGGTGCCGGGCCTGCTCGCCCTGGCGTTCTTCCTCGTCACCACCGCGATCTACGTCCGCCTCTTCCCGCAGACCGGGCCCGCCGGCGCCGCGGTCTCCGCCGCCGAGCTGCGCGCGGCGACGCTGGGCGTGCTGCCGGTGCTCGCCATCTTCGGCCTCGTCGTGGGCGGCCTCTACGCCGGCTTCTTCACGCCGACGCCGGCCGCCGCGATCGGGGTCGCCCTGGTGGCGATCTACGGGCTGGCGACGGGCGCGCTCGGCCGCGCCCGGGCGCGGGCGGCCGTGCTGCGCACCGCCGCGACCACGGCGATGATCTATCTGATCCTGTTCGGCGCCGAGCTGTTCTCGATCTTCATGGCGCGCGGCGGCGTGCCCCAGGCGGCGGCGAGCTGGATGGCGGAGACGGCGCTGTCGCCGATGGCCGTGCTCGTGGTGCTGCTGCTGGCCCTCGTCCTGCTCGGCTGCCTGATGGACTCGCTGTCGATGATCCTGTTGGCGGTGCCGTTCTTCTGGCCGATCCTGATCGAGATCAACGGCGGCGCGTACGTTCCGGCGAGCGAGGCCGCGTTCGGAATGACCACCGACGACCTCCAGATCTGGTTCGGGATCCTGGCGCTGATCGTCGTCGAGCTCGGCCTGATCACCCCGCCGGTGGGCCTCAACGTCTTCGTCATCGCCGCCCTCGCCCGCGACGTGCCGCTGATCCAGACCTTCAAGGGCGTCGCCCCGTTCGTGGTCGCGGAGATCCTGCGCGTGGCGCTGTTGCTCGCTTTTCCGGTACTGACGCTCGGGCTCGTGCGGCTGTTGGACTGAAAGCCCGAGGGGCGAACGCCTTCTCGACGCGCGCGCCGCCGCACGGGGAAACGACGAGGTGGAGGCCGAAGGAGCGACATGAGCGAGGACCCCGCCGGCGCCGAGCCCACCCCGTGCATCGTCACCGTCGCGATCACCGGCTCGGTGCCCACCAAGGCCGACAACCCGGCGGTGCCGATCACGCTCGCCGAGCAGATCGAGTCGACGCACGCGGCCTTCGAGGCGGGTGCGGTCCTGGCGCACTGCCATGTGCGCAACGACGACGGCACGCCGACCTCCGATCCCGAGCGGTTCGCCCGCCTGCTCGAGGGGCTGCGCCGGCACTGCCCCGGCATGATCCTGCAGGTCTCGACCGGCGGCCGGTCGGGCTCGGGCGCGGAGCGCGGCGGCATGCTGCCGCTCGCCCCGGACATGGCGTCGTTGGCGACCGGCTCCTGCAACTTTCCGACCCGCGTCTACGACAACCCGCCCGAGCTGATCGATTGGCTCGCCGCGGAGATGAGGCGCTACGGCGTCAAGCCCGAGATCGAGGTCTTCGACCTCTCGATGCTCTTCAAGGCGGTCGAGATGGCGCAGGACGGGCGGATCGACGGTCCGTTGCACGTCCAGTTCGTCATGGGGGTGAAGAACGCGATGCCGGTCGATCGCGCCGTCTTCGACTTCTCCGTCGACACCCTGGCGCGCTTGGCGCCCGACGCCACCTGGACGGGCGCGGGCATCGGCCGGGACCAGCTCACCCTCAACCGTTGGTCGCTCGAGCGCGGCGGCCACTGCCGCACCGGCCTAGAGGACAACGTCCGCCTCGACCGCGAGACGCTGGCGCCGTCCAACGCCGCGCTGGTGCGCCGCGTCGTCGACCTCCTGCCCGCCTACGACCGGCGCCCCGCTACGGTCGCCGAGGCGCGCGCGCTGTTGCAGCTGCCGGAGGCGTGAGCGCCGACGTCGCTTCCCCCCACCGGCGCCGGCGTGCTTGTCTGTCGCGCCGGTAACCGGGGGTGGGAGCGTGCTGGACCGAGCGAGCGCGTACCGGATCGGGCTGGTGTCGGTGGTGGGGCTCGGCGTGGGCGGCGTGGCGGCGCTCGCGGCGATCGCCTTCGTCGACGCCGTGCTCTGGCTCAACGAGGCGCTGTTGGTCTCGGCCTACGCCCGGGCGCAGTACGACGCCCACCCCCGGCTCCTGAATGCCGCCACGGTCCTCGTGCCTGCGCTGGGTGGTCTCGTCGTCGGCCTGATCGTCCGGCGCTGGGTGCGCGAGCGCCGCGGCCTCGGCCCGCCCGACGCCATCCTGATCGCCCAGACCCGCCAGCCGCCGCCCACCCTGAAGAGCGGGCTCGCCTCGACGACGGCGGCGCTGGTCTCGCTCGGCACCGGCTCGTCGGTCGGGCAGTACGGCCCGCTGGTCTATCTCGGCACCATCATCGGCGCCGCCGTCGGCCCGCTCGAACGCCACGTCGCGGACCTGCGCGCGATCGCGGTCGCCTGCGGCGTCGCCTCGGCGATCGCCACCGCCTTCAACGCGCCGATCGCCGGCCTCGTCTTCGCCCACGAGGTCATCCTCCGGCACTATTCGCTGAGGGCGTTCGCGCCGGTCGCCGTTGCCGCCGCCACCGGCCACGTCGTCGCCAACGTCGTCTTCGAGCGCCCGGCCCTCTTCCGCGTCGCCTTCGAGGGCGTGCGCTTCGGCCACGAGTTCCTCTTGTTCGCGCTCCTGGGCGTGCTGTGCGCCGGGCTCGCCGCCGGCTTCATGGCGCTGATCCTGCTCGCCGGGCGGGCGGCGCCGCGCACCCGCGTGCCGCCCTGGCTGCGGCCGGCGGCGGCGGGGCTGGTGCTCGGCCTCGTCGCCCTCGAGCTTCCCGAAGTCCTCGGCATCGGCAAGGAGACGCTGCGCTTCGCCACCATCGAGGGCGCCTTCACGATGCCCGAGCTGGCTGTGCTGGTGACCGCCAAGCTGACGCTCACCGCGCTCTGCGTCGGCTTCGGCTTCGTCGGCGGCGTCTTCAGCCCGGCGCTGTTGATCGGCATCCTCTTCGGCGCGCTCTTCGGCATGGGCGTCGCCGAGGCCCTGCCGGCGGCGCAGTCCGGCGTCGTGCCCTACGCCATCTGCGGCATGATGGCGGTCACCAGCCCGGTGATCGGCGCGCCGCTCACCACCATCCTCATCGTCTTCGAGCTCACCCGCAACTACGACCTCACCATCGCCGCGATGGTGGCCGTCGTCTTCTCCAACCTGGTGGCCTACCGCCTGTTCGGCCGCTCCCTCTTCGACGTGCAACTCAGAGGTCGCAGCTTCGATCTTTCCCTCGGCCGCGACAAGGCGATCCTGGGGCTCCGGCGCGTCTCGGACTTCCGCTCGGGCGACTTCATCGCGCTGGGCGCCGACGAGCGGGTGGAGACGCTGGTGCGCCGGCTCAAGACCTCGGGTCGCGCCGAGGCCCTGGTCACCGACCGCGACGGCCGCTACCGGGGATTGGTGCGGTTGCAGGACGTCCTCGACGAGCCGGGGACGACGCGGCTGGCCGATCTCGCCCGCGCCGACGGCGTCACCTTCGACGAGCGCACGACGCTGTGGGAGGCGATGACGCAGCTCAGGGACTTCATCGGCGAGGCGGCGCCGCTGATCGGCTCAGACGGGCGCCTGTTGGGCGTCGTGCCCGAGGGCGCGGTCATCGGCGGCTACATGGAGGCGGTGCACGACCTCCGGCGGGAAGAGAATGCGGGGGCTTGAGGCGCTGGTCGTCGCGCTCTGCCTGCTGGCCGGCGCGGCGGCGGCCGACGAGCGCGCGACCCTCACCGTCGTCACCTGGGGCGGCGCCTACGAGGCGGCCCAGCGCGCGGCGATCTTCGCGCCCTTCGAGGCCAAGACGGGGGTCGAGCTGGAGATCGTGCGCTGGGACGGCGGCGTCGCGCCGCTGCGGGCGCATCTCGCCGCCGAGGATCCGCCGCGCTGGGACGTCGTCGACATGCTGCGCTCGGACGCCCGCGCCGCCTGCCGGGAGGGGCTCCTGGCGCCCTTCGATGCGGCCATCCTGGCGCCCGCCCCCGACGGCACGCCGGCGCGCGACGATTTCCACGACGGCGCCATCGCCGACTGCTTCGTCTCGCAGCTCGTCTTCGCCACCGTCATCGCCTACGACGACCGCGCCTTTCCGGGCGACAAGCCGCAGACCGTCGCCGACTTCTTCGACCTCGAGCGCTTTCCCGGCAAGCGCGCCCTGCGCGAGGCGCCGGTGGGCCTGTTCGACTGGGCGCTGCGGGCCTACGGCGTGCCGCGCAGCCAGATCTACGAGCTGTTGAGCACCGAGCGCGGCTTCCGGCTCGCCTTTCGCCGCCTGGATCAGATCCGCGACGACCTCGTCTGGTGGCGCGACGGCGCGACGCCGGCGCGACTGTTGGCGGAGGGCCGGGTCGCGATGGCGAGCGGCTACAACGGCCGCTTCTTCCACGCCCGCATCGCCCGGGGCGCGCCGATCTCGGTCATCTGGGACAGTGCGCTTTTGGCCGAGAACGTCTGGGCGATGCCCGCGGGCGTCGAGGACCGCGATCTCGCCGAGCGCTTCATCCGCTTCGCCACCGCCGCCGAGCAGCTGGGTGCCGTTGCCAACCGGATCTCCTACGGGCCCACCCGCGCCTCGGCGATGCGCCGCGTCGGCCTCCACGTCGAGGCCGGCATCCCGATGCGGCCGCACCTCCCGACCGCCCCGCGCCACCTCGAACGGGCGCTCAGGAAGGACTACGGCTGGTACGCCGCCACCGAGGACCTGCGGCGGCGCCGCTTCGAGGCTTGGCGGTCGAACGGGGTCGCGGGGAGATGAGGGCGGCCGCGCGCCGAGCCTCGGTGGCGCCGTCAGGAACCGCGGAGGTGGACGGCGCCGACCATGCCCGCCTCGTAGTGGCCGGGGACGTTGCAGGCGAATTCGAGCTCGACGTCGGCGTGATCCGGAAACGTCCAGATCAGCTCGCCGCCCGCGCCGGGGGCGAGCAGCAGGCTGTTGGGGTGGTCGTGCTCGCCGTGCGCGTCGAGCCCGGTGGCCGTCAGGTGCCCGTCGCGCATCAGCGCCTGCATCTCGGCCTGGTGCTCGGCGTGCATCGCCGGCGCGGCGATGTTGAATTCGTGGACCAGCTCGCCCCGGTTGACGACCTCGAAGCGCACCGTCTCACCCGCCGTCACGGTCAGGCGCGCCGGCTCGTAGCGGGTGTCCCGCATGACGATCTCGACCGTGCGGTCGACGGCGGCGGGCTCGCCCGGCGCGCCGATCTCCGGCCCGTGTGCTCGCGCGGAGGTGGCGGCCACCAGCGCCAGGGCGAGAGCGACGACCGCGAACCCGCGGGCCGCGCCGGTGCGCGGCGGACGTCCGTGCGTCATCGACCGTTTCCGTATCGGTTTGGGGGCATTGGTGCCCGGGGCGAGATTCGAACTCGCACGCCGTTGCCGGCGGTGGATTTTGAGTCCACTGCGTCTACCGTTCCGCCACCCGGGCGCCGGGGTCAGCTAGCGCGAAGGGCGGGCTGCTGTCCACCGTTGCCGTTGGTGTCGGCGTGGCGGATCTCGGAGCCGGCGACGCCGAGCGCCTTGGCGAGGGTGGCGAGGCGGCGTTCGACCGCGTCGCCGAGCGGCAGCGAGCCGTCGTCGGGGAGCACCAGCACCAGACGGTCGCCGGCGCGCTCCAGCCGGCTGGCGGCGATCAGATGGGCGGTGGCGCCGGAGAGGCGATAGGCCAGCTGCAGCGCCTGGCCGAGGACCAGGGCGCGCGCCCCGCCCTCGCCGGCGAGGGCCTGCGCCTCGCGCGCCTGGGCGGTGGCGAGGTCGCCGCGGTAGCGGGCGTAGACGGCGAGCCCGAGCCAGCCGCGGGCCTGATGGTCGAGGCCGGGCAGCGGCAGGTGCAGCACTCGGTCGAGGGCGTAGACGTCACGGTAGTCGGGGTGGGTCGACCAGGCGACGTCGGAGAGATGGCAGGCGGCGACGCGCAGGCGCCGCTCGGCCGGGCCTTCGTCGGGAAACAGCGGCGCCGTCCAGGCCACCAGCTCGGTGCCGACGCGGCCGAAGCGGCTCTCGACCCCGCCGTAGCGCCGGGCCGCCTCGATCAGCGGGTCGCGCCGGCGCTCGGCGGCGTCGAGCCGCGCGAACAGGCGACCCTCGCGGACGCCGCCGGCGCTGAAGACGACCCGCGCCGGCGCCAGCGCGCGCAGCGTGGCGGCGAGCACCAGCGCCGCCGCCGGCAGGGTGTCCTGGCGGCGCTTGCTGACGTGGGCGCGCTCGGCGGCGGTGAGCTCGCCGCGCGCCGCGACGTCCTCGGCGATCGCGCGCGCGGTGCCCGCGTCGAGGGCGAAGCCTTCGACGATGCGGAAGCCGTGGCCCTGGTGCACCATCGCCAGCTTGGCGAAGGCCCGCCAGGCGCCGCCGACGGCGTAGAAGTCGCCGCCGTCCGCGCCGGCGGGGAAGGCCTCGCGGATGGGCGCCTCCAGCCCGCAGGCGCCGCCGCGGCGGGCGAGCTTTTCGGGCTTGCGCAGGGGGCCGAACGGGAAGGTGACGGCGCGGCCGGCCTCGCCGTCGCCGCCCGGGCGCGCGTGCAGCTCGCAGAGCTCCAGGCTGGCGCCGCCGAGATCGCCGGCGACGCCGCGGGCGTCGGGGAAGTGGCTGACGACGCCGAGCCCGGCGTAGCGGCCCTCGGCCTCGCCCGACAGCACCGCGACCTTGACGCCGAAGCGCTCCTCGATCTCGGCGACGAAGGCGGGGCCGTTGGCGGCGGCGCGCACCGCCTCGGTGGCGAAGACGTCGAGGGCTTCCAGGCCCATCGCCCGCGCGAGCCCGAAATAGCGCTGGAGCGCCTTCATCGTCGCCGCCATCTCGGCCTCGCCGAGATTGCCGTCGAGCTTGAGGCCGCGGCCGAGGCCGCACATCGCCTTCTCGTTGAACTTGAGCATCGGCGCCCGCGCGACGGCGTCGTAGACGACGAAGCGGACCGAATTGGAGCCGATGTCGATCAGGCCGACCTGACGCGGGTCGACCCGGTGTTGCTCGCTGAAGGGCACGGAACGCGAACTCCCTCGTCCTTCGGGCCTAGGCGCCGCCGCCGCGCAGGACGCGCTGCGGGCGACGCTTGTGGAGCGCGGTGCCGCGCCCCGACAGGCTGGGATTGGTCATGAAGTAGGCGTGAAGGTTGAAGGCGGCGGCGGCGTCGCGGGGCGCGAGCCGGCGGTACTCGCCGCTGGTGCCCTCCAGCTCCCAGCTCTGGGTGTTGTCGCTCAGGTTCGCGACCATGATCTGATCGAGCACCTGCTCGTGAACGGTGGGGTTCTCCATCGGGATCAGGGTCTCGACCCGCCGATCGATGTTGCGCGGCATCCAGTCCGCCGATCCGATGTACACCTTGGCGGCGCGCGCCGGCAGACCGTGGCCGTCGCCGAAGCAGTAGATGCGGCTGTGTTCGAGAAAGCGCCCCACCACGCTCTTGACCCGAATGGTCTCCGACAGCCCCGGCACCCCCGGTCTGAGGCAGCAGATGCCGCGCACCACCAGGTCGATCTGGACCCCCGCCGCCGCGGCGGCGTAGAGGGCGTCGATGATCCCCTTGTCGACGAGGCTGTTCATCTTCGCCCAGATCTGCCCCTTGCGCCCGGCGCGGGCGTGCTCGGCCTCGGCCTCGATCAGCGCCAGCAGTTGCTCGCGCAGGTAGAGCGGCGCCAGCAGGACCTTGGTGAGCTCGCGCGGCTCGGCATAGCCCGTCATGTAGTTGAAGATGCGGGCGGCGTCCGCCGCCAGCACCGGGTCGCAGGTGAAGAACGACAGGTCGGTGTAGATCTTGGCGGTCACCGGATGGTAGTTGCCGGTGCCGAAATGCACGTAGCTCTTCAGGCGGCCCTCCTCGCGCCGCACCACCATGGTGACCTTGGCATGGGTCTTGAGCTCGATGAAGCCGTAGACGACCTGGACGCCGGCGCGCTCGAGGTCGCGGGCCCAGCGGATGTTCTTCTCCTCGTCGAAGCGGGCCTTGAGCTCCACCAGCGCGGTGACCGACTTGCCGGCCTCGGCGGCCTCGCACATGGCGGCGACGATCGGGCTGTCCTCGCTGGTGCGGTACAGCGTGCCCTTGATCGCCACCACGTTGGGGTCGGCCGCCGCCTGCTGCAGGTACTGCACCACGACGTCGAACGATTCGTAAGGGTGGTGGACCACGAAGTCCTTCGCGCGGATCGCGGCGAAACAGTCGCCGCCGAAGTCACGGATGCGCTCGGGAAAGCGCGGCGTGAACGGCTTGAACAGCAGATCGGGCCGGTCCTTGACGATCATCTGCTTGACGTCGCCGAGCCCGAGCGGCAGCCGCAGCGGCACCAGATCGCCGGGCTCGCAGCCGAGTTCGGCGGCGAGAAAGCTCTGCAACCCGCCCGGCATCTCGGCGTCGACCTCGAGGTGGATGACCTCCCCGCGCCGGCGCCGCTGCAGCGCCAGCTCGAAGACCCGCATCAGGTCCTCGGCCTCTTCCTCGATCTCGATGTCGCTGTCGCGGATCACCCGGAACTGCCCGCAGCCGAGAACCTCGAAGCCCGGAAACAGGCGGTCGATGAAGCGCTCGATGATCTTCTCGATGGCGATGAAGCGGATCGGCTCGCCCGGCAGGCGGATCATCCGCTCCAGCATCGCCGGCACCAGGATGAGCCCCGCCTGGGCCTCCTTCTCGCTGCGGAACTCGACGACGAGCCCGAAGCCCTGGTTGCCGACGAAGGGGAAGGGATGCGCCGGGTCGACCGCGATCGGCGACAGCACGGGGTAGATCTCGTCCTCGAAATAGCGCTCGATCCAGACTTGGTCGGCGTCGTCCAGGTCCGCCGGGCCGACCGCCTCGACGCCGGCCTCCGCCAGCTGCACCCGCAGCTGGTCCCAGCACGTCTCCTGGCGGCACAGGATGTCGGCGAGATGGCGCTTGATGGCGTCGAGCTGCTGGGTCGGGGTGCGGCCGTCGATGCTGGTGACGGTGACGCCGTTCTTGACCAGATCCTTGAGACCGGCGACGCGCACCATCTGGAATTCGTCGAGATTGGTCGCCGAAATCGACAGAAAGCGCAGCCGCTCCAGCAGCGGATGCTCGGGGTTGGCCGCTTCCTCGAGGACGCGGTCGTTGAAGCCGAGCCAGGACAGCTCGCGATTGATGTAGCGCTCGCCCGGGGTGGCGGGCGGCGGCGGCACCGCCTCCGGTTCCACGGCCGCCGTGCGGGCTCGATCCATGGTGGTCTTGCTCCTCGCGCCGTGCCGCCGCATTCCTCGCCCGCGGCACACCGCCGACGCCGAAGGACGCATCGTAGGATGATCGCCCGACCGCTGCCAAGTTCCGGACCCCGTCGATGATCGAGCCCCGGCTGCCCCGCCGCCTCGTCCTTCTGCGCCACGCCAAATCCAGCTGGCAGTCGAACGCCGCCCGCGACGTCGACCGCCCGCTCGCGCCGCGCGGCGAGGACGCCGCGCCGGACATCGGCCGGTTTCTGGCCGAACGCGACCTGTGGCCCGAATGGGTGCTGTGCTCGCCCGCCAAGCGCACCCGCCAGACCTGGAAGCGGCTGCAGCCCACCGTCGAGATCCCGCCGGCGGTGGTCTACGATCCCGCCCTCTACCTCGCTTCGGCCCGCACCATCCTGGCGCGGGTGAAGGAGACACCGGCGCGGATCACCACCGTGATGGTGATCGGCCACAACCCCGGCCTGCAGGAGCTCGCCGCCGAACTCGCGCAGCACGCCGACCCGGCGGTGGGCGGCGCCGTCGCCGCCAAGTTCCCGACCGCGGCGGTGCTGGCGCTCGCCTTCGACACCGCCGACTGGGCCGAGATCGAGGGCGCCGGCGGCCGGCTCTTGGCTTGGCGGACGCCGAAGGGGCGCGAGCCGCACGAACTTTGAGCCACCTCGCGATACCGGCGGCGCTTTCGTCTGGACGACGGGGTCGATCGCGGGCAGAGCAGCGGCACGGCTCGAAGCGAGGAGACCCCGCGATGTCCCGGCCTCGGCGTTACCACGCCGGTGCTCTCGCCGCCGCGACGGCGCTCGCCGCGGGCACCGCCGGCGCCGGCGACATCGTCGTCGACGTCACCGCGCCGCCGGGCAGCGCTCCCACCGCCTTCGCCATCACCTGCGACGGCACGGTCCGCCACGCCGAGACCCCGGCGCGGCTCACCTTCCCCGGCCCGAGCCTGGCGTGCGAGATCCGCGCCGACGGCCCGCTCGAGGTGGTCGGCCGTGCCGGCGCGACCAGCGTGGCGCGCTTGCGCACCAGCGGCGGCACGCTGCGGCTGCACCTCCGCTGAGGGCCGGGGTAGACCCGCGTCACCGCACCCGGCAGGAGGTGACATCTCGGCGGGTCGGGAGACGGTCAGCCGGTCGCGGGCCGCTGCCGCGGTGTCATCGCCGGCGCCGGTCGCCGACCGGCCGGCCTTCGAGGTGAAAGCGAGCGCATGGACCGTTCCGCCGACTCGCCGGCCGTCGTCGACACCGACTGGGCGTTCGACCGCTACGAACAGGTGCGCCACCGCCTGGTGGCCGCGACCTTCCCCACCGCCGGCGAGCCGGTCGACGACGTCGCGGCGGTGGCGGAGCGTTTCGACGGTTTCGTGCTCGACGCCTTCGGGGTGCTCAACGTCGGCGCCAGCCCCGTGCCCGGCGCGGTGGCGCGGATCGCCCAGCTGCGCCGCGCGGGCAAGCGCCTGGTGGTGCTCACCAACGGCGCCACCCGGGGGCGCACCGCGGCGTTGGCGACGTACCGCGCGCTCGGCTTCGACTTCGCGCCGGCGGAGGTGGTGGCCAGCCGCGACCTCGCCGCCGCCGCGTTGCGCGTGCGCGCCGGGCTCCTTTGGGCGGCCGCGGGCGGCCCGGCCCCGGACCTCGGCGATCTCGGCGTGCCGGTCCGCGATCTCCTCGCCGACGCGGGATTGTTCGCGCGCGCCGACGGTTTCGTGCTGTTCTCGAGCGCCGGGTGGACGCGGGACCACCAGGCGCGGCTCGCCGAGGCGCTCGCGCGCCGGCCGCGGCCGGTGGTGGTGGCGAACCCCGACCTGGTCGCCCCGCGCGAGGACGGCTTGTCGCTGGAGCCGGGCCACTACGCCCATCTGCTGGCGGACGAACTCGCCCTCGCGCCCGAATTCTACGGCAAGCCTTACGCCGGCGCCTTGCGGGCGGCCCGGGCGCGGCTCGGGCCCGACGTCCCGCCGGCACGGATCGCGATGGTCGGCGACAGCCTGCACACCGACGTCCTGGGCGCGCGCGCCGCCGGCATGGCCACGATCCTGGTGACCGACCACGGCCTCTTCCGCGGCCGCGACCTCCGGCCCTACGTCGACCGCTCCGGGATCGTGCCCGACATCGTCGCCGCCGGCTTTTGAGCGCCCGCCCCCTCGCCGAGACGGGCGCTCGCCGTCGAGGAACGGCGTCGGGACGACGTCGTGCGCCGACGCCGACCGTCACACCAGATTGTCGGCCGGGCCGATCAGGTCGTCGAGGGTGAGCCCGGCACCGCCCGCGAGGTTGGCGATGGTGACCTCGTCGCCCCCGCCGTCGGCCTGTCGCAGTAGCGCACCGCTGCCGTTGTCGACGACGCGGAGTTGGTCGCGGGCCGCGTCCCCGCCCAGGAGGAGCGTGTCCTCGCCGGCGACGAAGTCGACGATGAAGTCGAAGTCGGCCGGATCGAACAGCGCGAACCGGTCGCGGCCGTCGCCGCCCACCAGGAGATCGCGGTCGGGACCGCCGTCGAGGAGGTCGTCGCCATCGCCGCCGATCAAGCGATCGCCGCCGGGACCGCCCAAGAGGACGTCCGGGCCGTCGACACCGAGCAGGAGGTCGCCTCCGGCCTCGCCCACCAGCACGTCGGCGCCGTCGCGATCGATCAGCGTGTCCGGATCGGCGCTGCCGACCACCACGTCACCGGGCAGCTCCGGCGCCGGCGCCTGGAGGGTGAAGCGCGCGAGCACCGGATCATGGTCGGACGCCCGCCCGTCGGTGGCGGCGAACTCGGCATTGGTGTGGACGACGTCGACGTCCGCGCCGTCGCCGATCAGGCCGTCGCTGGCGAGCACGTGGTCGAGCGTCTGCGAATTGCCCTGAAAGATGAAGCTGTAGCGCTCGTCGGCCGGCAGTTGGTCGGTCAGGTTGGTGAGCTGGTCGCCCAGGATCTCGTCGACCGGCGAGACGAACTCGAACTCGTTGAGATCGCCCAGGACGCCCACCTCGGCGTCCGCGTCCGCGGCCAGGATCTCGTCGACCCGGGCGGCCACGGCCTCGGCCTGATCGCGGCGCTGGTCGAGGCTGCCGTTGACGTCCGGATCCTCTTGTCGCGCGTCGAACGGCTGTTCGATGCCGAGGATCGGCGCGCTGCCGCCCTTCGAGCTGAAGTGGTTGTTGATGAGAGTGACTTCCTCGCCGTTGAACGCGAAGGTCGCCTCCAGCGGGATGCGGCCCTCGAAGAACGGGAAGGCGTCGCCGTCACCGTCGGTGAGCGTGTTCACCGAGCCCTCGACGAGGTCCACGCGCTCGGGGTCGTAGAGGAAGGCGTTGCGGATATCGCCGCCGGGCGCGCCGCCCACCGGCCGGATCAGCTCGCCGTCGTCGGTCGTCACCGGCACGTTCGGGGTGTCGATGAAGACGTATGCGGGGCCACCCGCCGCCGCGATCTCGTCGACCAGGAGCTGCAACGTCGCGTCCGCCGCAGCGACGTCGGAGATCACCTCGCCGTCGTTGTTCTGGACCTCCTGGAGCGCGACGATGTCCGGCGCGCCGAGATTGCCCACGATCTGCTCGGCGATGGCGGTGAACCGGCCGTCGGCGACGTCGGTGTCGCCGTCCGCGTCGTTCGGGTCGAGGTTGAGAACGTTGTAGCTCGCCACCGTGAGCTGGTCCTCGCCGCCGAGGAGCGCGGTGGTCTCGGCTTCCAGCGTCGACGGCGTGACCGAGACGGCCTCGGTCGGCAGGATCTGGAAGTTGCCGAAGTCGTAGTCGATCACCCCGGTGACGTCCCCCAACTGCGCGCCGACGTCCACCTGCGGCGTGTCGACGTCGACGTCGAGGCCGTTGGTGAAGTCGATCTGCACCTTCTCCGGGTTGAAGTCGTCCGGGGAGATGTTGAGCGTGCCGCGCTCGCTGAGACCGCTGGCATCATCCCCCTGGTCGACGACGGTGAAGATCTCGCCGAAGCGGTTGGTCGGCCCGACGGCGAGCGTGTTCTGGGCGGTGACCCGCATGCTCTCGACGCTCTCGAAGAAGTCGATGCCGTCCGCAGCCGGCTCGAACACCGCGAAGGCGTCGTCGTCGATGCTCTCGCTCGGCAGGATACGGCCGCCCTGACCGAGGACGGTCGCCGCGGGCAGGTCGTTGCCGCTCGAGGCCACGGAGACCTCCGGATCGACGAGCTGCGTGAGCGGCAGGTTGCGGGTGCCGGTACCCCCCGGGAAGAACTCCGCGACCGTGGCCGTCACCTCGACCGCATCGCCGACCGCGACCGACGGCGCCCCGGCGGTGAAGACGAAGAGGCCGTCCGAGGTGGCCGCGTCGCCGTCACCGTCGGTGTCCTGCAGATAGAAGCCGTTCCCTGCGACCGCCGTGACGATGCCGCTGGTGGCGACCGCCTCACCTTCGATGGTGAAGGCGCCCTCGGGCAGATCGTCGAAGACGTCCGCCGCGCTCTGGCCCTCGCCGAGGACGAACGGCGAGACGTGGCCGGCGCCCTGGATCGCCATGATCGAGACGGTCGGGACCGGCGCACCGCCGTCACCACCGTCGCCCGCACCGGTGTCGCCGGCGGTCGGCGTGTTCGCGTCGCCGAGCAAGAAGTCGGCGATCTCCCAGTCCGCGGCGGTGTCGGTGTCGACGCCGTCCTCGACGCGGCGCACGCCCGCGGGGAAGAAGGTCCCGTCCGGGCCGATCACCGGCGCGTTGAAGAAGAACGAGTCGCCGTCGTCGCCGTCGGTGGACGCGACCGCGTCGACCACGATCTCGCCGCCGGTGACGCTTTCGCCCGTGAGGCTCGCGGTCTCGACCAGCGCGTAGGTGGCGCTGCTGTTCTCGAAGTTCGGATCGACGTCCTGGTCGGGTGAGACGTTGTAGTTGGCCTCGAGACCCACGGCGTTGCCCACGAGGTGGAAGCCGTTGGCGCCGAGGACGTCGCCCGCGCCGAAGTCGATCCGCGCGTCGATCTCGCCGTTGTTGGTGGCGTCGCTCTCGACGGCGATCAGACTCAGGCCCTCGAGCGAGGCGCCCGGCGTGCCGAAGAGCTCGGCGAACTCGGTATCGTCGGCGCCGGTGTGGCTGGCGAGCACCTCGTTGATCACGACGTCGGCGCCGCCGCCGTCGCCGTCACCCTCCTCGGCCGGGGTGAGGTCGAAGAGCGCGGTCGTGCCCGAGATCTCGTAGGAGACGGCGATCTGGGCGTTGCCGGTGGTGCTGTCCTCGGCCGAGATGAACTCGACGATCTCGGGGCCGTGGCGGGCGATCTCGCCCGCGGGCGTGAAGTCGACGAACTTCGGCGGGATGTAGTTGACGAACTCGGCCTCCGCCGGCGTCGTCACGTCGTAGATCACGACGCCGCTGTCGCGCTCGAGCCCGATGAAGGCGTAGGTGCGGCCGTCGATCACGCCGATCTCGACCGCCTCGGGCTCCGGCCCCTTGGCGTCGGAGCGGTCCTCGTCGATGTCGCCGTCGTCGTCGTTGAAGCGCTCGGGCGCGATCGAGGCGACGATCTGCTCGAACTCGGAGCCGGAGTCGAAGACGAGGTCACCCTCGGCGTCGAAGATGGAGAAGGAGCGCGACGAGAAGGCGTGCAGCACGTCGATGTCGCCGTCGCCGTCGACATCACCGTCCTGGGTCGAGACCTCCAGCCGCTCGACGCCGACCTCGGTGTCCGGATCGTCGTCGAGCAGGCCCTGGGCGCGGAGCTTCTCGACCAGCGCCGGGTCGAGCAGGCCGTCCGCCAGCAGATCGCCGACGCGCGCCTCGTCGAAATCGCGGCTGTCGCCCTCGTTCGCGCTCACCACGAAGGTCTCGCCGTCGACATCGAAGGTCGCGATCGAATCCGGCATCCGCAGCCCGACCAACCCGTCGACGTTGCGGATCTGGATCTGACCGTCGTCGTTGGGATCGAGCGCGCTCTCGCCGGCGAAGTCGACGGTGCCGAGGCTGAAGACGTCGGTCACCGTGGCGGTCGCGAGATCGATCGTGGCGATCGCGTTGTTTTCCTGCAGCGAGACGAACGCCGTGGTGCCGTCCTCGGCGACCGCGATGTACTCGGGCTCGACGTCCTTACCGAAGGTGGTGTCGGGCTTGATCCGGATGCCGGCGGCGCGCGCGACGTCCTCGAGCCCATCGAACTGGGTGAAGTCGAGAAGCTGTGCGGTCGGGCTCGACGGATCGGCGACGTCGACGACGGCGACCGTGCCGAGCGGGTCGTCGGCGTTGTCGCTGTCGTCGTTGAACTCGCCTTCGCCGGCCACCACGAGTGTCTGGCCGTCGGGCGTGAAAGTGAGCTGATCGGGCAGATTGCCGACATCCACGGTCGAGAGCAGGTCGCCCGTCTCAGCGTCGAACAGCGCCACGAAGCCCGGCTGCGAGACCGCGGCCTCGCCTCCGAAGATCGGGGTCGGCGCGCGCTCGATCGCGACCGCGGCGACGTCGTTCGCCACCGCCACCGAGTTCAGCCCGCCGAAGCCCGCGAGCGCGCCGACGTCGAAGGTGAAGTCGGGCGCCTCTTTGACCGCGGTGCCGTCGATGACGAAGCCGTCGATGCGGTCGAGCGCGCCGTTGGTGACGAACAGCGTCCCGTCCTCGTGCGCGACCACCTCCGACGCGCCCTCGGGCTCGT
>JAAAPF010000112.1 GCA_009908425.1 Alphaproteobacteria bacterium | reverse complement strand
CTGCCCCGGCCTACGCCCGCCTGCGCGGATCGCGCGGCTGAGGGGTGCACGCCAGCGCTGGCGTCGGACGCCCTGCTGTGGTTAACGCCCCGCCATGCGCATCACGACCTGGAACATCAACTCGGTGCGGCTCCGGTTCGAGCTCCTGCGCCGTGTCGTCGACGAGCTCGCCCCCGACGTCGTCTGCCTGCAGGAGACCAAGGTGGACGACGCCCGCTTTCCCGCCGACGCGGCGCGCGCGCTCGGCTTCGCCCACGTGCTGGCGCACGGCCAGCGCAACTACAACGGCGTCGCCATCCTCTCCAAGCTGGCCGTCGACGGCCACGACACCCGCGCCTGGTGCGGCTACGACCACTGCCGCCATCAGCTGACGCGGCTCGACGGCGAGATCGAGCTCCACAACCTCTACGTGCCCTCGGGCGGCGACGTGCCCGACCGCGACGCCAACCCCAAATTCGCCCACAAGCTCGATTTCCTGGCGGAACTCGCGGCGCACTGGCGCGCCGAGGGCGCGGCGGCGCGGGCGCTGATCGCGGTGGGCGACCTCAACATCGCGCCCTTGGCGACCGACGTCTGGAGCCACAGGCAGATGCTGAACGTGGTCAGCCACACCCCGGTCGAGGTCGAGGCGCTGGACGAGCTGCAGGCGAGTGCGGCGTTCACCGACGCCGTGCGCGCGATCGTGCCGCCGGAGGAGAAGCTCTACAGCTGGTGGAGCTACCGCGCCCGCGACTGGGCCGCCTCCGACCGTGGCCGCCGGCTCGACCACGTCTGGGTGACCCCGCCGCTCGCCGCCACGATCCGCGACGCCGGCGTGATGCGCGCGGCGCGCGGCTGGCAGAAGCCCTCCGACCACGTCCCCGTCACCGTCGACCTCGATCTCTGACGCCCCGGCGCCCCCGCCGCGTTGACGCGAGCCGGCGCGCGCGTAGGCTGTGACCGGTCCGGGGCGGTAGCTCAGCCGGGAGAGCGCCAGATTTGCATTCTGGAGGTCGTGGGTTCGATCCCCATCCGCTCCACCAGACCCCCGTCGCAGGGGGTTTTTTCATGTCTCACGTTCCCCGCGAATCCGCCGTTTTTGCCGAAATCTCGTCCTTGCCGCCGTCAATCGGTCGCTGGTAATCCCAAGCTCGGCGTGGGGAGATGTGCGGGGACGGCTTTGCGACGGCCGCCTCGGGCCATCGGCCGCGCGCTCCGCTCCACCTGACGGCTCCGCGCGCGGCCGCCTACACCACTGGTCGGGGCACTAACACCCCGTCCTTCCAACGAGGGGCCATTCCTCGACCCTACCTCACCGCCGTGCCGGCGTGGCTCAGGGGTGCCACCACAGAGCGGTCAGCGGGCCGCCGACGCCGCGCACGGGGTCGCGCTCCGGGCGTGGCAGGGCGGCGATGCGGGCGCGGAGCTCGGCCGTCGCCGGCGCACGGCAGAGGTCGCCGGTCTGCCCCGGCGGGTAGGCCCCGACGACCAGCAGCTCGGCGCTCGCCGCGAGGCGGCAGTGCCCGGTGCCCGCCGGCAGGACGACGACGTCGCCGGCGTCGAGCGCGACGTCGCAGCCCGCGGGCCCGCCGATCCGCACGGTCGCGCCGCCGCGCGCGATCCCCAGCGCCTCGTGACCGGCGACGTGGTAGTGGTGATGGTCGAAGATGCCGTCGCGCCAGCGCGGCGGCCAGCCGTTGGCCTCGAAGCGGCGCTCGATGGCGCCGGCGTCCGCCGCCACCGCGCCGTGATAGACCAGCGCCGGCCACTGCGGGTGGTTCGGGATGCCGTGGTTGGCGGCGACGAAAACGGTCTGCGGGGCGCCCGAGGACCGCGCGTCGGCCTGCGTCATCGCCTCGTCCTCCGTGAGGATCCGCCATGCGACGCCAACGCGCGCCCGCGCGGCGGGTTTCCCGCTCGACGCCGCGGCGGCGCTCGGCTTGGTGGCGGCCATGACCGCCGCGCTCGTCCCCGCCCGGCTGCTGCGGCGCTATCGCCGCTTTCTGGCCGACGTCGAACTCGCCGACGGCACCACCTGCACCGTGCACTGCCCCAACCCCGGCCGCATGCTCGGGCTCGGCGCCGACGGGCGGCGCTGCTGGCTGCGCCCGGCGCCGGGGCGCAAGCTGCCCTACCGCCTGACCCTGATCGAGGCCGACGGCACGCTCGTCGGCGTCGACACCGCCGTGCCGAACCGGCTGGTGGAGGACGCCCTCGCCGCGGCGGCGATCGCGCCGCTGGCGGGCTACGCGCGGCGGCGCCGGGAGGTCCGCTACGGCGCGGAGAACTCGCGCGTCGACCTGCTGCTCGAGGACGCCGCCCGGCCACCCTGCTGGGTCGAGGTCAAGAACGTGCACTGGCGCGTCGACGGCGTCGCCCGCTTTCCCGACGCGGTCACGGCGCGGGGGACCAAGCACCTGCGCGAGCTGGCGGGGCGGGTGGCGATTGGCGAACGCGCCGTGATGATTTACGTCGTCCAACGGGGTGATTGCACCTCGTTCGGGCTCGCCCGCGAGATCGATCCCGTCTACGCTCGCGCCGGCGTCGCGGCGCACGCGGCCGGGGTCGAACTGCTGGCCTACGGCTGCCGCGTCGGCCTGGACGGGATCGCCATCGCCGCGCCGTTGCCGATCGATCTGGAAGCCTGAGCCGCATGGAACGCTCCGACGTCACCAAGAGCCGCCCCGCCGTGCCGCTCCACGGGACCGCCGCCTTCGACGGCATGCGGCGGGCCGGCCGGCTGGCGGCGGAGATCCTCGACCTGGTCGACGACCGGGTGCGGCCGGGCGCGACCACCGGCGAGCTCGACCGGCTGATGCACGACGCCATCGAGCGCGCCGGCGCCACCCCGGCGCCGCTGGGCTACCGCGGCTATCCCAAGGCCACCTGCATCTCCTTGAACCACGTCGTCTGCCACGGCATTCCGGGCGATCGGAAGCTCAAGGACGGCGACATCCTCAACATCGACGTCACCGTCGTCCTCGACGGCTGGCACGGCGACAGCTCGCGCATGTACTTCGCCGGCAAGCCGGCGATGAAGGCCAAGCGGCTGTGCCGGGTCACCTTCGAGAGCTTGTGGAAGGGCATCGAGCAGGTCCGCCCCGGCGCCGCGCTCGGCGACGTCGGCCACGCCATCCAGAGCTACGCCGAGAGCCATCGCTGCGCCGTGGTGCGGGATTATTGCGGCCACGGCATCGGCCGCGTCTTCCACGACGCGCCGAGCGTGCTGCACTACGGCAAGCCCGGCGAGGGCCTGATCCTGGAGCCCGGGATGATCTTCACCATCGAGCCGATGATCAATCTCGGCACCTACGAGACCAAGCTGCTCGCCGACGGTTGGACCGTGGTCACCAAGGACCGCCAGCTCTCCGCCCAGTTCGAGCACACCGTCGGTGTCACCGACACCGGCTGCGAGGTCTTCACGCTCTCGCCCGCCGGCCGACATCATCCGGCGTGGTGAGGCCGAGATGGCGCCCTTCTGGTCGCAGCTGCTGAAGAAGCGCGCCGCGCCTCGACCGTCGGACGAGTTGGAGGAGTTGGGGCTGGAGGTTCACGCCAGCGACGGCGGCTTCACCGTCACCGGCGACACCTACCGCCACCACCGCGCCCTGCGCCAGGCCGGTGGGCGGTGGTACCCCGAGCGCAAGGCCTGGCGCTTCGACGACGCCGAGGGCCTCGCCGCCGCCTGCGCCCTGATCACCCAGCCCGGTGCCGCCGGCCTCGCCGAGGCGCCCGCCGCCTACCGCACGCCCACGGCGCCGACGACCGGGTCGACCGCCGAGTGGGGCTCCAAGCCCTATCACGGCCACCGGGCGCGGCTGCGCGAGCGCTTTCTCGACGTCGGCGCCGACGCGCTCGCCGACTACGAGCTCTTGGAGCTGTTGCTGTTCTTCGCGGTGCGCGTGCGCGACACCAAGCCCTTGGCGAAGGAGCTGATCGCGCGCTTCGGCGGGCTCGGCGACGTGCTCGCGGCCGAGCCCGCCCGGCTCGGTGAGATCGCCGCCTTCAAGGACGACGACGAGCGCCGTTTCGCGTCCGTGCTGTTCAAGCTGGTGCGCGACATCGACGTCCGCGCCCGGCTCGCCGGGCTGCGCGAGGCGCCCCTGATCGGCTCGCCCGAGGAGCTCGCGGACTATCTCGCCAGCGCCCTCGCCCACGAGACCGTCGAGGAGTTCCACGCCCTCTTCCTCGACACCCGCAACCGGCTGATTCGCGACGAGCGGCTGGGGCGCGGCACCGTCGACCACACCCCGCTCTACCCGCGCGAGATCGCCAAGCGGGCGCTGGAGCTGGGCGCCGTCGCGGTGATCCTGGTCCACAACCACCCCTCGGGCGACCCCACACCCTCGCCCGAGGACCTGGCCTCGACGGGGCGGGTGGTGGAGGCGCTCGCCGCCGTCGACGTCGCCGTCTTCGACCACGTCGTCGTCGGCCGCGGCGGCCAGACGAGCTTTCGCGAACGCGGCCTGCTATAGCTCCCCCGGTCCCACCGTCGAGAGGCGCCCCATGTCCGCCCCCCGGTCGTCGATGCTCGCGCTCCTGGTCGTCCTCGCCGCCTGCTCGGGGACGCCGCCGGACCCCGCCATCGGCTTTCGGGCGGCCGCCGCCCAGCCGCCGGACGCCCGCCTCGACGAAGTCGTCGCCGCCGGCGGACGGGTGCTCGGCGCCGACGCGGTGCGCAGCGTGGTCGCGACGCTGGGCGAGACCGCCTTTCTGGAGCGCCTCGGCGGCAGCGCCGGCGCCGGGCTGACCCTGCAGTCGGACGGGTCCGTCTGCATCGACGACACCGTCGACACCCCCTGTCGCCGCATCGTCGCCGACGGCACCGACTTTCGCATCTTCACCCTCGGTGGCGAACCGCGCGGCACGCTCACCCCCGCGCCGGGGTGACCCCGCGTCGCGATCGGGACCGCACGTTTCGCAAAAGAGCCGGGCGGCTGCGGGGCGTTCGCCGGTTCCACCTGGACGGCACTTCTGCCGCGGGACCGGATGGGGCGACAATGTTGCCGGGGATCCGGGCGCTCGGGTGCGCGCGGTCGGTTCCGGCTGCGCCGACGTCGTGGCGGTGCCGGCGCCGCTCGACGGCGAGGCCATCGGCGTCCCGCGGCCACCCCGACCGCGCCCGGCCGGTGCCCGGTCTTCGCTCCGTCCACGCTCTATCGCCACCTCCCCGGCGGCCGCCGCAACGCCGACGCCAGAGCCCGCTGGCGCGGGCGCGCTGAGACGGCTATCCTAATGGCGCCGGCGTCCGGGGTTCGCGCGGCGGCGGGGCGACGGCGGTGCTTT
>JAAAPF010000245.1 GCA_009908425.1 Alphaproteobacteria bacterium | reverse complement strand
ACCCAAGGCGGCGAGCACCGCCGCGGACTATCCCGATCTGAAGGACGTCAAGGGCCAGGAGAGCGCCAAGCGCGCGCTGGAGGTGGCGGCGGCGGGCGCCCACAATCTCTTGATGATCGGCCCGCCGGGCGCCGGCAAGTCGATGCTGGCCAAGCGTCTGCCCGGCCTGCTGCCGCCCCTCGAGCCGGCCGAGATCCTCGAGCTCGCGATGGTCAAGAGCGTCGCCGCCGCCGGCGGCGCGGCGGGGCTGTCGCCGGAGCGACCCTGCCGCAGCCCCCATCACGGCACCTCCACCGCCGCGGTCATCGGCGGCGGCCCCCAGGCGCGGCCGGGCGAGGTCTCGCTCGCCCACAAGGGCGTGCTGTTCCTCGACGAGCTGCCGGAGTTCCAGCGCGCGGTGCTCGAAGCCCTGCGCCAGCCGCTGGAGGCCGGCGAGGTGACGGTCTCGCGAGCTCGGATGCGGGCGACCTATCCGGCCCGCTTTCAGCTCGCGGCGGCGATGAACCCCTGTCGCTGCGGCCATCTCGACGATCCCAAGCTCGCCTGCGCCAAGGCACCGCGCTGCGCCGCCGACTACCAGGGCCGGGTCTCGGGGCCGCTGCTCGACCGCATCGACCTCGCCGTCGACGTGCCCGCCGTGCTGCCGTCCGATCTGGCGCTCGCCCCGCCCGCCGAAGGCACCGCCGAGGTCGCCGCTCGGGTCGCCGTCGCGCGCGAGCGGGCGGCCGCGCGCCTCGCCCGCGCCGGCGCGCCGCATCTTCGGACCAACGCCGAGATCGAGGGTGACCTGCTGGACGAGACCTGCGCGCGGCACGGCGATGCCGAAGCGCTGCTCCAGAACGCCGCCCTGCGCCTCAAGCTCAGCGCACGCGGCTACCACCGCGTGCTGCGGGTCGCGCGCACCATCGCCGACCTCGACGGCGTCGAGCGCATCGGCCGACCGCACGTCGCCGAGGCGCTGAGCTACCGCCGCCGGGCCGCGCGGTAGGTGGGATCGCGGCGGGCGTGCCGGACGCCCCTGCCGGCCGTCGGCGCGCCGGCCGCGAGCGCTGCGACGCGCCTACACCGCCGCCCGGCGGGGCGCACGACGACCTCGGCCCTGGTCGAGACGGCGCCGGCGGCGACGGGAGCGGACTCGCCCCGGGTGGGCGACGACGCTCCGCCGCGCGCCGTAGTGCGTCACATGTCGCGTTCGGTGATCTCCGAGGGTTGGTGACGGTCCAGGATCTCCCGGATCTCACGCTCGTTTCCGTCCGCCGCGATCGCCTTCACTTCCGCCTTGTCGCGGTCGACGAAGACCTTCTCGCTCGGCAACCCCGTATGAACCAGGTCCTCGTGCGCGTTGACTGCCGCTGCGGCCGAGCCGTACTTGCCGGTCAGTGTCTTCGGCATCGCCGGTGCCTCCCTTCTCATGTTTTCGCCGACGTACAGTACCACGAACGGGGGCGACGAGATAGCGCGACGCGGCCGGCTCGCGCGGGGCAGCGGCGGGGGGCCAGCGCCCAGCGCCAGACCTACGCCAGGTAGGCGGAGAGCCCGAGCGGGTGCTCGACGCCGGCGCTGCGGAGGGCGTGCCAGAGCAGGACCTGATTGCTGGTGAAGACCGGCTTGGCGAGCCGGCGCTCCAGGCTCGGCACCAGCGCGCGGGCGCGCAGCGCCGTGCACGAGCAGAAGAGCGCGTCCGCCGCCGGGTCGTGCGCCGCGACGGCCGCCGCCTCGATCGTCGCCGGGGAGAGGCGGGCGATGGCGCGGTCGTCGTCGACGTCGAGCCAGCCGAGCGCGGTGACCTCGAGGCCGAGGCGCTCCAGATACGCCGCGAGGTCGCGCGCCACCGCCTCGGTGTAGGGGGCGAGCACCGCCAGCTTGCGCACCCCGACCGCCGCCGCCGCCGCCACCAGGCCGGAAGTCGGCGTGGCGCAGGGCGTGTCCGGCCGCTCGGCGGTGACCGCGGCGCGCACGGCGTCGTCGCCGATCGCGGCCGAGGCCGAGGTGCAGGCGAAGGCGACGGCGTCGAGCCGCTCGCCCGGCACGATCCGGCCGGCCGCGGCGCCGAGCTCGGGCGCCGTCGCCCGCAGGCTGGCGGCGGTGACCGGGTTGGCGAAGGCGAGGCGGGTGACGTGGACGGCCACGTCGAGCCCGCGGGTGACGGCGGCGGCGTCGACCTCGACGGTGAGATCGGTGGCGAGCGCGAGCAGGCCGAGGCGCCGGGCGGCGGGGCCGGCGTCGAAGGCGAGTGGGGTCGGGCTCCGCCCGGCGGTCCTCATCGCGGGCTCTCCAACTCGTCGAGCAGGCGGTGGAGCACGGCGAGCCCGCGCTCGACTTCGCTCACCGCGATGAACTCGTCGGGCTTGTGGGCCTGGTCGATGTGGCCGGGGCCCATCACCACGGTCGGCAGGCCGGCGCGCTGAAAGCAGCCCGCATCGGTGCCGAAGGCGACGACCCGGTGGCCGGGGGCGCCGGTCAGGCGGCGCGCGAGGGCGAGGGCGGAGCCGTCGGCCTCGACCTCGAGGCCGGGATAGGCCGCCTCGATCTCGGTCTCGATGCGGGCGTCGGGAAAGCGGCTCCGCATCGCCGGCAACAGCCGCTCGTCGACCAGGCGCCGGATGCGGGCGTAGATCGTCTCGGCGTCGTCGGGCGGCGTGAGCCGGACCTCCCAGTCGAAGCGGGCGCTGCCGGCGACGATGTTGCGCGCGGTGCCGGCCTCCAGGCGGCCGACGTTGACCGTGCTCGCCGGCGGGTCGAAGGGCGAGTCCGCCGGCGCGGCAGCGGCGAGTTCCTCGCCGAGCCGTTCGATCTCGGCGATGAAGCGGACGGCGTGGTCGAGCGCGCTCACCCCTTTGCGCGGGTCCGACGAGTGGCAAGCGAAGCCCTCGATGCGGGTGATGAGCTCGAGCCCGCCCTTGTGGCCGGCGACGGGCTCGAGCCCGGTGGGCTCGCCGACGACGACCGCCTCGGGCCGGATCGCGAGCTCGGTCATGAAGCGGGCGAGATCGGGCGCGCCGAGCGAGCCCGGCTCCTCGTCGTAGGTGATCGCGAGGTGGAGGGGGCGCGCCAGGGGCCGCGTCGTGGCGTCCGCGGCGACCGCCAGGGCGGTGGCGAGGAAGGCCTTCATGTCGGTGGTGCCGCGGCCGTAGAGCAGGCCGTCGCGGGCGGTGAGCTCGAACGCGGGCAACGCCCAGTCCTGTCCCACCGTCGGCACCACGTCGGTGTGGCCGGCGAGGACGACGCCGCCGGCGACGTCGGGGCCGATGCTGGCGAACAGGTTGGCGCGATGGCCGCTGTCGTCGTAGACGAGATGGGCCTCGACCCCGAGGCGCTGCAGATACGCCGCGATGAAGCCGACGATCTCCAGGTTGGGCGCGCGCGAGACGCTGCGGAAGCCGACCAGCGCGTCCAGCAGGTCGATCGAGCGCGCGAGCGCGTCGTCCATGCCGCGGTTCCCCTCCGAGACGTGCATGTCCTCGATGCTTTGCGCGACGGCGTCAATTGCCCACGCTGTGCGCACACCAAGGTGCGCGCCCCGAGAGATATATTTCGCGCTTGTAAGCGACCGGACCCCGGCTATCGTCGGCCGGTAGAAGCGACACGGCAAGCGACGTTCGGACGTTCGAGGGAGAGGACGATGGTCAAGGCTCGGTTCGGCGGTTTGGCGCTCGCCGCGGCGGTGGCGCTCACGGCACCGGCGGCGGTCGACGCCGCGGAGTGGAAGTTCGCGCTCGAGGAGGCGATCCACGAGGTCCAGGGGGTCTACGCCACCAAGTTCAAGGAGGTGGTCGAGGCCGAGAGCGGCGGTGAGATCACCGTCACCATCTACCCCTACGGCACCCTCGGCGAGAGCGCCGACGTCACCGAGCTCACCCAGGCCGGCGTGCTCCAGCTCGCCAACGCCTCGCCCGGCTTCACCGGCAGCATCATCCCCGAGGTCCAGGTCTTCTCGGTGCCCTATCTGTTGCCGGAGGACGACGCCGTCCTCAACGAGTTCTTCCGCAACAGCGAGCTCATCCGCGAGGACTTCGATCCGCTGTTCGAGCAACAGGGCCTCGCCGTCGTCGACTTCTACCCCGAGGGCGAGTTCGTCATGACGACGAAGGAGCCCGTGCGCTCGCGCGACGACCTTGACGGCGTCAAGTTCCGCGTGATGACCTCGCCCTTGCTGGTCGAGACCTACAACGCCTTCGGCGCCACGCCCACGCCCCTGCCGTGGGGCGAGGTCTACAGCTCCTTGCAGCTCAACATGATCGGTGGGCAGGAGAACCCGATGTTCTTCGTCGAGTCGACGAAGATGTACGAGGTTACCGACTACATCGTGTTCACCGGCCACAACACGTACACGACCACCATCGTCGGCAACCTCGACTGGTACAACGGGCTGTCGGAGGAGGAGCGGGCGATCCTCGACCTCGCCCAGATCGAGGCGTTCGAGCACATCCTCGACTACCAGAAGACCCTGGCGGAGGATTCGCTCGAGAAGATCCTGGAGGCGAAGCCGGAGATCGAGGTCATCCGGTTGAGCGACGCGGAGCGCGAGCCCTTCCGCGAGGCCGCCGCAGCCGTCGAGGCCAAGTTCGTCGAGATGGCGGGCGGCCGCGCCGCCGAGGTGCTCGAGCAGTTCAAGGCCGACGTCGAGGCGGCGCGCGCGGCCGTCGAGTAACCCCAACGTCGAGGTACCCGGCGGCGGTTCACGACCACCGTCGCCGGGCCGTCGGGAGACCGCCATGGCTTCGGAACGGGCGGCACCCGCGCTCGCGCTCAGGCCGCTCGCCTGGCTCGACCGCGGGCTCGCGTGGTTCGAGGGCATCCTGTTGGCGGCCGGCGTCCTGCTGATGGCGGTCAACACCATCGGCAACGTCATCGGCCGCTTCGTTTTCGATCAGAGCCTCTATTTCTCCGAGGAGCTCAACCAGTTCCTCATCGTGCTGATCACCTTCGTCGGCATCGGCTACGCCGCGCGCCAGGGCCGCCACATCCGCATGACGGCGATCTACGACGCGCTGCCGGACCGGGGCCGCAAGCTTCTGATGACGGTCATCTGCATCGTCACCGGGCTCACGATGCTGGCGCTCGCCTGGTACGCCTACAGCTACGTCGCGAGCGTCGCCGCCAGCGGCCGGGTCCTGCCGGCGCTGCAGGTCCCGATCTGGTGGGCCTATGTCTGGGTGCCGGTCGGCTTCGCCGTCACCGGTCTGCAATATCTGATGGGGGCGGTGCGCAACCTCACCGAGCGCGACATCTACCTCTCGGCCACCACCGTCGACAGCTACGACGACGCCGGCGAGCAGCAGGTCTGAGGAGAGCCGGCGATGACGCTC
>JAAAPF010000159.1 GCA_009908425.1 Alphaproteobacteria bacterium | reverse complement strand
GCGACGTCACGCTTCGCATCCCGATCCGGCCGCCGGTGGAAAGCCTCAACGTCGCGGTCAGCGCCGGCATCGCGCTGCACCACTGCGCGACGCGGCCCGCGGGCTAGCCCAGTTCCCACCTACCCCGAGCGGCCCGCACACCCCGCCCGGCCGCCCACGAAAATGGTGCCTTGGGTGGCCGGGCGGGGTGTGCGGGCCGCTCGGGGGGCCCATGCAAGAAGGCAACGCCCTAAAACCCCAGCCGATCGCGCAGGGCGAACCAGCTCATCCCCAGCGCCAAGAGCGGCCAGCGCAGAGGCTGCCCGCCCGGGAACGCCGCCTGCGGCACGGCCGCGAAGGCGTCGAAGCCGGCGCTCTCGCCGCGGATCGCCTCGGCCATCAGCTTGCCGGCGAGCGTGGCCAGCGCCACGCCCTGACCCGAATAGCCGCCCGCGGCGAGCACGTTCGGCGCGGGGCGGGCGAGATGAGGCAGACGCGAGCGGGTGATCGCGAGCGTTCCACCCCAGGCGTAGTCCAGCGCGACGCCGCGCAGCTGGGGAAAGAGGTCCTCCAGCGGCGACCGGACCAACGCGGCGATGTCGCGCGGAAAGCGGTAGCGGTAGGTCTCGCCGCCGCCGAACAAGAGCCGATGGTCGGGCGTGGGGCGGAAGTAGTTGATGACGAAGCGGCTGTCCGCGGCGGCGAGATCGCGCCCGAACACCTCGCCGATGCCGGCTGCGCCGAGCGGCGCCGTCGCCACGATGAAGTTGTTGATGGGCATCACCCGGGCGGCGACGGCCGGTGCCAGGCCGCCCAGATAGCCGTTACCGGCGACGACGGCGTGCCCGGCGCGCACCGTGCCCCGCGAGGTGTGCACGGCGACCCCGTGGGGACCGGGCTCGACCGCCTCGACACGGCTGAGATCGCACAGCGTGGCACCGGCCGTCTCGGCGGCGCGGGCGAGCCCGAGGGCGTAGGTGAGCGGATGCAGATGACCCGCCCCCTCGTCCAGGACGCCGGCGTGCAGACGCGGGCTCTTCACCAACGCGCGCAGCTCGGCGCCCGGCACGAAACGGGCGTGGGGGTAACCGTAGCGGCCGGCGAGCCGCTCGGCGTAGCGCTCGAGCGCCCGTGCGCCACCACGCCGGCGGGTGGCGTAGAGCAGGCCCGGACGGTAGTCGCAGGCGATGGCGTGGCGGGCGCACAGGTCGTGCACCAGGGCCTTGGCGTCCTCGCCGAGGGCGTAGAGACGACGCGCCGCCGCCAGGCCGTAGCGGGCTTCGAGCTCGTCCGGATCGCGGCGCTGGCCGGAGACGAGCTGGCCGCCGTTGCGTCCCGACGCGCCCCAGCCGGCGCGATGGGCGTCGAGCACGACGACGTCGGCCCCGGCTTCGGCCAGGTGCAGCGCCGCCGAAAGACCGGTATAGCCGGCGCCGACGACCACGACGTCGGCGCGCCGATCACCGTCGAGCGGCGGACGCTCGCGCCGTCCGACGGCGGTGTCGGCGTACCAGGACGCGGCATGGACGCCGGGAGCGTCGTTGCGGTCGAGCAGGGCGCTGGCACTCACGGCCGCCGTCCCCGCCGGCGGGAACCCGCAGCCCCGATCCGTCTTTTCGGCATGCCAGGATCGTGTTGTCCTGCATGTGTATGGAAAATTGAGCCGCCGTTTGGAGGAGAAAACATGCGCAAGCTGATGCTGGTGGTCGCCTTGGCCGCCGCCGCGTGGGCGCTGCCGCCGGCGCAGGCGCAGGCGCAGGAGGCGCCGCCGAAACTCGTCACCGTCGTCACCAGCGCCGAGCCGCAGACCCAGCTGATGGCCATGGTCTTGAGCTTCCAGGCCCAGGAGCAGGGCGCCGAGGTCCGAATGCTGTTGTGCGGCCCCGGCGGCGACATCGCCTTGAAGGAGCCGCCCGAGGCGGTCACCGCGCCGCAGGAACCGATGGACATGAACCCCCAGAAGCTGATGGGCCGGATCATGGCGAACGGTGCCGAGGTTCAGGTCTGCGCGCTCTATCTGCCGAACGCGGGCCTCGACGAGAGCGCGCTGCTCGACGGGGTGACGGCCGCCGAGCCGGGGCCGATGGCCGCGGCGCTGTTGGCGCCGGACACCCGGCTCTTGACCTTTTGACGACGCCCGCGCTCACGCTGCGATCACGTTGGCCTCGGGGCCGTAGGGAAAGCCGGTGAGGTTCTCGGCCCCGTCGTCGGTCACGACCAGGATGTCGTGCTCGCGGTAGCCGCCGGCGCCGGGCTCGCCGGCGGCTACCCGCAGCATCGGCTCCATCGACACCACCATGCCGGGCTCGAGCACCGTGTCGACGTCCTCGCGGAGCTCGAGCCCGACTTCGCGGCCGTAGTAGTGCGACAGCACCCCGAAGGAATGGCCGTAGCCGAAGGCGCGGTGCCCCAACACACCCTCACCCGCCAGCAAGCGGTTGAGCTCGGCGCAGATCGCGCCGCAGCTCGCGCCCGGCCGGATCGACGCCAAGCCCAGCTCGTGCGCCGCGACGTTGGCCATCGAGGTCAGCAGCACCGCCGGCAGATCGCGCGCCGCCATTTCGGCCCGCAGGCCGCCGAGGCGGCGGGCGTACTCGGCCGCGGAAAACGGTAGCGGCGCCTTCGCCCCGTTCCGGTAGCGCAACGTCGACGGTCGGTCTTCCGGCGTCATCGGCTTCCCCGCGGGCGGCTGGAGCGACACGATCGACCATCGTCGATCCGAGGAGGCGCCGGGGGCAAGGGCAAAGGTCGCCGCGGCCCGCGCAGGGCTCCGTCGCGCCTCGGGCTATTGGCGCCGTCGCACGGCCTTTCTACCGTGGTGCCCGGCGCGAGGGGGCGGCGATGGACGCACGATTCTGGCACGACGGACGCTGGTGGGACGCCCAACCCAAGGTCCTCGGCCCGATGGACCACGCGATGTGGATGTGCTCGTCGGTGTTCGACGGCGCGCGTATCTTCGACGGCTACGCGCCCGACCTCGACCGCCACTGCGAACGCCTGATCGACAGCGCCGAGAAGATGCTGCTCCAACCGACGCACACGGCCGAGGAGGTCCGCGCGCTGGCGATCGAGGCGTTCCGCCAGATGCCGCGGGACAAGGCCTATTACGTCCGACCGATGTTCTACGCCATGCGCGGTTTCGTGGCGCCGGAGCCCGAGAGCACGGCGTTCCTCCTCGCCGTGTACGAAGCCCCGATGCCGCCGCCCGCGGGCTTCTCGCTGACGTCCGCACCCTTTCGCCGGCCGGCGCGCGACGCCGCCCCCGTCGACGCCAAGGCCGGCTGCAACTACCCCAACGGCCAGCGCGCGCTGGTCTGGGCCCGCCGGCACGGCTTCGACAACGCGCTCGTCCTCGACGCCTGCGCCAACGTCGCCGAGCTCGCCACCGCCAACATCTGGCTGGTGAAGGACGGCGTCGCCCTCACCCCGGCCTGCAACGGCACCTTCTTGAACGGGATCACCCGCCAGCGGCTGGTCGAACTGCTCGTCGCCGACGGCATCGAGGTGCGGGAGACGACGCTCGGCCTCGACGACGTCGCGGCCGCCGACGAGATCTTCTCCACCGGCAATTACGGCAAGGTCATGCCGTGCGTGCGCTACGCGGACCGCGCGCTGCGGCCGGGACCGCTCTTTCGCCGCGCCCGCGAACTCTACTTGGACTACGCCGCGAGCCGACCGGCGCGCTGAGCGCGCCTCGAACGCAGCCGGCGCGCCGAGCGCGCCCCAACGACGGGAGGACGGCCATGGCGGTGGCGATCGTGCAGGCGACGCATGGCGGCCCGGAGGTGCTGAAGCCGGCCGACGTCGAGGTCGGCGCGCCGGCCGAGGGCGAGGTGCGGGTGCGCCACACCGCCGTCGGACTCAACTTCATCGACTGCTACGTCCGCTCCGGGCTGTACCCGCTCTTGGACCCGCCCGGGACCATCGGCATGGAGGCCGCCGGCGTGGTCGAGGCCACCGGCACCGGGGTCACCGGCTTTCACGCCGGCGACCGCGTCGCCTATGTCTGGAACGAGCCGGGCGCCTACGTCGCCGAGCGCAACGTCCCCGCCCGCTGGCTCGTCAAGCTGCCCGCCGAGGTCGGCGACCGTGAGGCCGCGGCGATGATGCTCAAGGGCATGACGGCGGAATACCTGCTCCACCGCATGACGCGGGCCGGGGCCGGCGACGCCGTGCTGGTCCACGCCGCCGCCGGCGGGGTCGGCCTCATCCTCACCGCCTGGGCCAAGCACAAGGGCTGCACCGTCGTCGGCACCGTCTCCACCGACGCCAAGGCCGAGCTCGCCCGCGCCCACGGCGCCGATCACGTGGTCGTGACCAGCCGCGAGCGCTTCCCCGAGCGGGTCATGGAGGTCACCGGCGGCGAGGGCTGCGTCTATGTCTACGACGGCATCGGCAAGGACACCTTCGAGGACTCGCTCGCCAGCCTGAAGAAGCACGGCCATCTGGTCTCCTACGGCAACGCCTCCGGCGCGGTGCCGCCGGTGAACCTGCAGGTGCTCTCGCCGCGCTGCGCGATGCTGTCGCGGCCGTCGCTGTTCCAGCACATCGCGACGCGCGCGGAGCTCGACGACGTCGCCGGCAACCTGCTCGACGCCCTGAGGCGGGGCATCGTGAGCGTCGACATCGACCAGACCTACCCGCTGGCCGAGGCCGCGCGGGCCCACGTTGACCTCGAGGCCCGCAAGACCACCGGCCAGACCGTGCTCCTGCCCTGACGCCGTTTCGCGAAGGACACCCGCCGATGCCGCCTCACCGCCCGCCTCACGGCCCTCGCCTCGTCGCCGGGCTCGTCGCCCTCGGCCTGCTCGCCGCCGCCGACGCCGGCGCGGCCGAGCTGGAGGTCGTCGCCGAACTCGAGCAGGGGCCCGGCAACGTCACCGTCACACCGGACGGCCGCATCATCCTGAGCCTGCACCAGTTCTACGACCCCGAGCTGCGGGTGGTGGAGCTCCTGGACGACGGTTCGCTCACCCCGTTCCCGACCGCGGACTGGGCCGGGCCGCGCGGCGACGACGGCGTCGGGCTCACCGCGGTGCTCGGCCTGCGCTCGGACCGCGACGGCGTCGTCTGGCTGCTCGACAACGGCGCCGCCGGCGCGGCCCCGCCGCGGCTGGTGGGCTGGGACACGCGCGCCGACACGCTCCACGCCGTGGTCGACATCCCGGCCGCGGCGTCGCTGGCCGGCTCGTTCCACAACGACCTCGCGCTCGATCGGCAGCGTCCGCTCGCCTACATCGCCGATCTCGCCGGCGGCATCGTGATCGTGAACCTGGAGACCGGCGCGGGCCGGCGGGTACTGGACGGCCACGCCAGCACGGCGGCCGAGGACGTCGACT
>JAAAPF010000250.1 GCA_009908425.1 Alphaproteobacteria bacterium | reverse complement strand
ATCGCGTTCGCCGACGGCCTCGACGACGCGGCGTTCGCCGGTTCCGTCCGCTACGCCAACCATGCGGGCAAGGCGTTCACGCAACCCTTGGCCGGCTTGCTCGCCCACCTGTTCAACCACCAGACCCATCACCGCGGCCAGATACACGCCGCGCTCACCGGTCTCGGCCGAGCGGCGCCGCCTTTGGACCTGATCTACTATCTGCGCGCGCTCGGCTGACGCCCTCGCCCCTCGGGCTCAACCGCGCCGCCGGCAGACGAGCCCGAGCCCCAACAGGGCGGCACCGACGGCGGTGATGCCGGCGGGCAGGGGTGCCGCGCGCGTCGCCTCGGCGAGACCGGCCGGCTCGGACGACGGCTCCGACGGTTGCGCGCGGTCGGCCATGGTGAAGACGGTCTCGCCCGACTCGACCGCGGGCGCGGACGGTGGCGGCACGACCGCACTCCACGCCGGCCCGGCGATCAGACTCACCGCCACCACTGCCATCGCCAACCGACCCGACACGGCGTAGGTACCCCGACGATCTTCTACCCTGACGTTAGACATCGCATGAAGCTTGGCTCGATGCAATGAACGCGTCGCCACGCGGCGGAGCGTTCCCACAACACGTCAACTGGTCAGGCGCCGCCTTCCAAGCAAGGGCGCCGAGCGGCGTAGCCGGCGTCGAGCCCGCCGGATCGGCCGCTCACGCGTTCATTCCCGAGCGGAACGCCCAGCCCGCCATGCGGCGCTCCAGGACCGCGAAGATGGCGTACATCCCGATCCCGAGGACGGCGAGCGCGACCAGTCCGCCGAACACCAGCGGCACCTCGAAATTCGCCTGCGCCGACAGCAGCAGATGGCCGACACCGGCGTTCGCCGCCACTGTCTCCGACACCACCGAGCCGACGAAGGCCAGGGTGATCGCCACCTTCAAGGCCCCGAAGAAGTAGGGGAGCGAGCGCGGGATCCCGACCTTCAGCATGATGTCGAGCTTCTTGGCGCCCAAGGCCCGCAGCACGTCCTCCAGTTCCGGCTCGAGCGTGGCGAGGCCGGTGGCGACGTTGACGACGATGGGGAAGAACGAGATCAAGAAGGCGGTGAGGATCGCCGGGATCTCGCCGATGCCGAACCACAGCACCAGGATCGGCACCACCGCCACCTTGGGCACGGCGTTGAAGCCCACCATGACCGGATAGAGGCCGGCGTAGATCGTGCGGCTCCAGCCGATGGCGATGCCGAGCACCAGCCCGAAGCCGACCGCGAGCGCGAAGCCGGCGACGGTGGTCCAGAGCGTGACCAGGGAATTCTTCCAGAGCGCCTCGCGGAACACCCACATCTCGGAGAAGACCAGCGACGGCGGCGGCAGGACGTAGGAGGGAATGGCGAAGAGCCGACACGCCCCCTCCCACCCCACGAACAGGCCGATCGTCACCAACCAGGGCGCGAGGGTTTCCCACGGCACCCCGCGCCGCATCAGCGCCGCACCCCGGCGACCTGATGGCGCAGCTGGTGGACGACGTCGACGAAGGCGGGCGCGTAGCAGATCTCGAGGTCGCGCGGCCGCGGCAGATCGATGGTGTGGCGGTGGAGGAAGCGGCCGGGGCGCGCGCTCATGACGTGGATGGTGTCCGCCAGGAACACCGCCTCGCGCAGGTCGTGGGTGACGAGGATGACGGTGAAGCGCTGCTCCTCCCACAGGTCACGCAGGACGCACCAGAGCTCCTCGCGGGTGAAGGCGTCGAGGGCCGCGAAGGGCTCGTCCAGCATCAAGAGCTTGGGCTCGTGGATCAGCGCGCGGCAGAGCGAGACCCGCTGCTGCATCCCGCCCGACAGCTCCCAGGGGTATTTGGCGCCGAAGCCGGCGAGCCCGACCGTCTCCAGCAGATGCTCGGTCTTCTCGATATAGGCCTTCTTCTCGCGGCGCAGCTTGGAGCGGTGCGGCTCGACGATCTCCAGCGGCAGCAGGAGGTTCTGGGTTACCGTCCGCCACGGCAGGAGCGTGGCGTTCTGAAACGCCATGCCGACGAACTTGAGCGGGCCCGCCACCTCGCGGCCGTCGACGAAGACGTGTCCGCGGGTGGGCGGGCGCAGGCCCGTGACCAGCCGCATCAGCGTGGACTTGCCGCAGCCCGAGGGGCCGACGACGGCGGTGAACTCGCCGGCCTGGACGGCGAGGTCGGCGTCCTCGAGCGCCGCCACCTCGCCGTCGCGGGTCGGATAGGAGAGCGCGGTCTTCTCCAGCCGCACGAACGCCATCAGTCGATCTGCCGCTCGTCCGCCGGCGACAGATAGGCCTCGGTGAAGATGTCCTCGGCGCTCGGCTTGTCGGTGTAGTCGTAGGCCAGCGAGATCTGGTCGATCGAGCGGGCGAGGCGCGCCATGTCGACGCCGCCGATGCCGTTCTCCCGGACCACGGGGGTCAGCACGTTGTCCTCGAGCACCATGCGCAGGCGGTCGAGCTCGACCGCCTCGCGGGCGACGTCGTTGCGGGCGAGCACGTAGGGCACGGCGCCCTCGGGGTCGGCCACGGTGTCGCGCCAGCCGCGGATGGTGGCGCGGATGAAGCCCTCGACCGCTTCGGGCTCGGCCGCGGCGAAGTCGGTGTTGACCAGCACCGCGTTGCCGTACAGCTCAAGGCCGTGGTCCGCCATCAACATGACCTCGATCTCCTCGCTCGGCACGTCGTTCAGCTTGAGGTTTTGAAAGCTACTGAACGAGTAGCCGAAGATGCCGTCGACGTCGCCCGCCGCCAGCATCGGCTCGCGCACCGCGAACCCGACGCTCTCGATGGTGATGACCGAGGTGTCGAGGTCGTTGACGGCGACGAAGATCGGCCACTGCGCGAAGGCGGCGTCGGGCGGCGGGGCGCCCAGCGTCTCGCCCTCCAGGCTGGCCGGATCGTCGGCGTCGATGCCGCGGCCGGCGACGCTGACGATCGCGAAGGGCGGGGTCTCGTAGGTCATCATGACCCCGATCACGCTCGCGTCCGGGTTCTGATCCTTGAACTTGATCAGCGAATTCAGGTCGCCGAAGCCGAGCTCGTAATTGCCGGCGGCGATGCGCGGGATGGTCTGGGTCGAGCCCGAGCCCGAATCGATCGAGACGTCGAGGCCCTCCGCGGCGTAGTAGCCCTCCTCCAGCGCGATCAGATAGGGCGCCGACGGCGCTTCGAACTTCCAGTCGAGGGCGAAGCGCACGGTGGTGTCCTGGGCCCGGGCCGGGCCCGCGACGGAGGCGACGGCAGCGAAGGCGGCGACGACGACGGCGGCGGCACGAGCGGTCCGCATGACGGGATCCCTCCCAGTTCGTTCTTGGTCGACGGCACCTCTGCAAGGATCGTGCCTGGCAAGTGGGCGAGGACGGTCGTGCCGGGCCGGCCGGGCGGTGCCGCGGGCGTGGGCAACTGCCCGCGGGTTGCGCAGCGACGCCGCCTCAATAGCGCCCGAGCGTCGCCGCCAGCAGCAGACGGGCGGCGGTCCACGGGCGCCGCTCGGTCAGGCGGGCGTCGAAGACGTCGAACTCGCGGCGCTCCAGACGGGCCAGATCCTGGCGTGCCAGCACCGCCGGCACGAACGCCCCGGCCGCGGCGCGACCCTGCGCCGGTGCGAACGTCTCCAACCGCGTGCGCGCCCGGGCGGTGATCTCGGCGAGGACCGGGCGCAGCGCGTCGAGCCGCTCGGGCCCGCCCTGCAGCGCGTCGGGCGCCAGCCCCTGCGCGGCGAGCGGCTCTTCCGGCAGCAGCGGCTGCGACCGCCGGATGACGAAGGGCACCGCGCGCACCACGCCCAAAAGGCCGTAGGCGGTGGCGGCGTCGCGGGCGGCGTCGACCCGCGCCGGGTCGAGGCCGAGCGCGCGGGCGGCCAGCGCGTTGAGGCCGCCGGCGGTGGCGCGGGCGTGGGCTTCGAGGTCGTCGACGCGCTTGAGCGGGGTGGCGTCGATCTCGACTTCGCGGGCGTCGACCAGTGCGGTCAGCGCGTCCGGGTCGAGGCGGGTGGCGAGCTCGGCCGCGGCCATGGCGTCGACCACCGGATGCGGCGGCGGGGTTCCGCGCGCCAGCGCCGCGATCGCGTCGCGCCACCACTGCAGCCGGATCAGCCCGGCCATGGGCTCGCGGACGTGATCGGCGATGCGGGCCAGCTCCAGGTTGAAACGAAAGAGGGCCAACAGTGCCGGTCGCGCCGCGCTCGGCGTGAACAGAAGCTGCAAGAACCGATCGCGGTCGCTCGTCCGCAGCTCGCCGAGCGGATCGAGCTCGGCCCGGGAACGAAAGTGGGGCGGGGAGCGTTCGTTTGACATCGTCGGGCGTGCGCGTATGTGTCCGATCGTCGCTCGCATCCTACACACCGGGAGGGAACATGGCTTTCGAACTGCCGGCGCTGCCCTATGCGCACGATGCGCTCGAGCCGTACATGGGGCGCGAGACGCTAGAACTCCACCACGGTAAGCATCACAACGCCTACGTCACCACCCTCAACAATCTGGTCGAGGGGACCGAGATGGCCAAAAAGAGCCTCGACGAGGTCGTCGTCGAAGGCTTCAAGGCGGGCAATCAGGGTCTCGTCAATCAGGCCGGCCAGCACTGGAACCACAGCCTGTTCTGGCCGATCATGAAAAAGGATGCGGGAGAGCCCCAAGGTGAACTGCGCCGCCGCATCGAGCACGACTTCGGCTCGGTCGACAAAATGAAGGAAACCTTCAAGGCCACCGCCGTCGGTCAGTTCGGCTCGGGCTGGGGCTGGCTCGTCCTGGACGGTGACAAGCTCGACGTCATGAAGACGCCCAACGGCGAGAACCCCCTGATGCACGGCAAGACGCCGCTGATGGGGATCGACGTCTGGGAGCACGCGTACTACCTCGATTACCGCAATCGTCGCCCCGATTACGTTCAGGCGTGGCTGGATCACCTAGTGAACTGGGAAGAGGTGGAAAAGCGCCTGCGCTGACAGCGCGCCGGCCCGGCCGGGATCCGCGCGGGCGGGATCCCGGTGCCGGCGTACCACGACCCGCCGCGACCGCCGCCGCGTTCCGCACCCGGCCTCCACCCGACCCACCACTCGAGGTTGTAGGAGCGGTTGGAGACGCCGCCGCGACCGCGGCACCCACCGGACTTGCGACGCGCGCCGGCCGCGGCGGCTGGCTCGACGCCTTCGGCCCGCCGGCGCGACCGCCTTCATCCTTTCTCTACGCGGCGACGCGATCGTGGGGGCATGTGCTCGCCCACCCCCGCCTCGGCCGTCGCCGCTCGCCTGGTGGTGGCGCTCGGCTTGCTCGTCGTCGCCGGCGCCCAAGCCCAACCCGGACGTGCGGGCGCGGTGGCGGTCGGCGACATCGACGGCGACGGTCGCCGCGATGCCGCGCTCGCGGTCGAGCGCGGCGATGGCGGCCCGCTGCCGGCGGTGCACCTCGCGCTCTTCGCCGAGCGTGGCGACGGCTGGGACGTCGTTGCGACGATCCGCCTCGATGACGGCG
>JAAAPF010000246.1 GCA_009908425.1 Alphaproteobacteria bacterium | reverse complement strand
GCATCGAGCCCGCCGAGCGTCGCACCGCCGACCACTTGGAACGGCGTGCCCATGGTGCCGGCGCCGAGGGCGGCGTGGACCTCGTCGTCGTCCGGCACGCCGTTCTGCTGCACCAGCGCCCGGTTTCCGTCGCCGATCTGCTCGATGAGGAGCGCGTTGTCGGCGGCATGAGCGCAGAAGGAAGCGACCGCGAAAGCGCTTACGGCAAGGTGCATTCGCCGACGCAACATAACAATCATCCCCTTATGATCACGCTTTCGATATTTAAGAAGGGCGCCATAAAGGCGCCCTTCAACACTATTCGATCGACTATTGGGCCACGGCCGCGTTGTTATTGTTGCCCTGCTGATAGATCTCGCCTACATTCCTGTTGCCATCCTGCACAAATGCAGCGGCGTTGTTGAAGCCCTCGACTCGCACGACGCCGACATTGTCGTTGCCGATCTGCTGAGCGATGCCGGCTACGCCAAACGATCCGATGTCGCCGGGTGCGCTGATGGTAACGCCCCGGCTAAAAAAGCCTCCATTGGTGTAATTTTGGAGATCTTTACCGGTGGCTCCGTCGTTACCCGCGATTTCGTTCCCGCTGCCGCTCATGCTCACAGCGAAGGCGTTGCCGACACCGTCCTGCTCGAGCGCAACGAATTGATTGTCGCCACGGATTTTGCCAAGACCAAGAGCAAACGAGCTCCCGACAGGTTCTTCGAGATCCGCGCTGCTGACGCCGTCGTTTGAAAGGCTGCCGGCGAACTGCCCGTTTCCGGGCGTCGTATTGACGGGCCCTTCCGGTCCGAAAAAGTTGCTGCGCCCATTCTGCTCGACGAAGACGGTGCTATCGGTCAGCCCTGGGCCGTCCTGGTTCAGGTTCACTTCGGCATAGTTCGCATTGCCATTCTGAACCATGCCGAGTGTGTTGCGCGTCATCGCGTGGGGACCGCTCTGGAAGCTCCAGGCGCCGACATTTCGATTGCCGGTTTGTTTGATGAGGCCATTGTTGGCGTTCGCGTCGGCGCCGACGAAAGAAGCACCCGCTGAGTTTCGATTACCGAGCTGTTGGACCCAAGTCTCGTTCCTGGCCCCATCGCTTTGGCTACCGCCACCGAAGTTGGCGTCACCCACCTGCTCCACGAACATGCGGTTGTCGTCCGCCCGCGCCGTCTCGGCGGTGAGGAAGAGGCCGAGCGCCAGGGCGCTGGCGGTGGTCAGAAAAACGGTCGTGCGCATGGACAAGCCTCCGTTCGCGCCGTGTCCTCAAAGGCGAGAGCGATCCTCCCGCCGACGCGAGGGAAGACCGACGGCGCCGCCGCAGCAACGCGCCGGCATTCGAGATCCGGAAAATTTGAGCAAAAGGCGATGGGATGCGCCCGGTCATACGCCGTCAGTCGCGCGAAGCGACCGGCACGGCGACCTCGTTGCGCCGCAAGGGCGGCAGGGTCCAGGGCGGGTCGTAGAAGAAGGCCGCCGGCGGGCCTTGCGGTTCGATGTCGGCATCGGCGAGGGTGGTGAGGAGCGCGTCGGTCTCGTCGCTCACCCGGGCGTCGCTCGGCCGGCCGGAGAAGCGCAGCACCGCCAGGGTCTCCGCCGGCACCTCGACCAGGCGCACGCGCGAATCGCGCGGCGCGGGCGCGCTCGCGCGGTCGAGGTCGCGCGGCAGGAAGAAGCGCATGACGAGCTCGCCGCCGCGGGCCGAGGTCGCCACCGGCGCCGGCAGGCGCTCGCCCGCGCCGGGCGGCTCGGCGGCGGTGGCCACCGGCGTGGTCATCGCGATCTTCCGCTCGGCGCGGTTGGCCCCGAAGATGTAGTCGGCGAGGCGGCGAAAGGCCCGGTCGCGGGCGCCGGGCTCGGCCGCGACGGCGGTCTCCGCGGCGAGGCGCGCGCCGTAGCGGCGGATCTCGACGCCGCCGGCCAGCGTGGCGGCGACCTCGTAGCTCGGCGTTTCCGTGCCCTGGCGCATCCCGACCACCGAACAGCCCGCGACGAGCACCACGACCGCGACCGCCGCGGCGAGCTTGGAGACGTGAGAGAACATCATCCGCAGATGGCGGCGCCCGCCGCCGGCGCCGAGACCGGGCGGGTTCACTCCCGGCTGATCATGACCAGGAACGGCAGCGTGGCGCCGTTCTCGAACTCCAGCGTGCCCATCCCGGTGACGACCCCGTGCTCGCGGTTCTTGAAGGCGCCGTTGAGCTCGTAGGCGACGTGCTGGTGGGGGAACTCGCGGCGGTCGAGATCGTCGAGGAAGTGCATCAGCACGCGGGCGGCGCCGCGGCGCTCCAACAGGTCGTCGGGACCCTCGAAGCGGTAGTGCCCCTCGCCGCCGGAAGCGGCGTCCATCATCCGCGCCACGTAGGTCGTCATCGCGCTCTCCAAGCCGGCCGCAGCGTCCTAACCGCGGTTTCGTGACGGGCGTGTGACGGGGGTCGCGACGAGAAAGGCCGCCCGGTGGGGCGGCCTTTCCGTGAGTGGGCCGGCGTGGGCCCTCCGGCTTCGCGCCAGCGTTCACACCGACGGCAGAGGCTGCTCCACCGCCGCAGCGAGACGCGAGACCCCACGACGGACCGTCAACTCACTCGACACTGGATCACCTCCTTTCTGCTGTTGCACATGGGTAGAGAGCCTACGCGTCGAGGCGCCCGCGGGCAAGGTCCGGATCGGCGTTGAAAGCGCCGCGGCGGAACGCATCTCCTGATCAACGTTCGGGAGAGGATCGATGCGTCGAGGAACCGTGGTGGGCGCGCTCGTCGCCCTCGTTCTCGCGCCGGCCGCCGCAATCGCCGGCTGCTTTCCCATCGCCCGGGGCGACGCCGGGCTGGTGCCGGCGCGCGTCACCGCCGACGCCCTGCCCGAGGACGCGACCGCGCGGCTGACCTTCCTCGGCCACGCCTCCTTTCTGATCGAGAGCCGCGCCGGGGTCAGCGCGGTCACCGACTACAACGGCGTCGACGTCCCCGACTTCGCCCCCGACCTGGTGACCATGAACAACGCCCACGCCACCCACTTCACGAACGACGTCGATCCCGGCGTGCGCCACGTCCTGCGCGGCTGGGTCCCGGGCGGCGGGCTCGCCGCGCACGACGTCGTCGAGGGCGATCTCCGGGTGCGCAACGTGCCCACCAGCGTGCGCGGCCGCGCCGGCGACCGCACCAACAGCAACTCGATCTTCGTCTTCGAGGTCGAGGACCTGTGCATCGCGCATCTGGGCCATCTGCACCACCGTCTCGAGGACTATCACCTCGCCGAGATGGGGGTGATCGACGTGCTGCTGGTGCCGGCGGACGGGATGTGGACCCTGCCGCACGCCGCCGCCGCCGCCGTCGTCGACCAGGTGCGCCCGTCGCTGGTGATCCCGATGCACTATTTCGGCCGCTCGGTGCTGGAGCGCTTCCTCGCCGAGCTGTCGGCGGAGTGGGAGGTGGTCGTCAGCGAGACGCCGAGCGTCACCCTCGCCCGCGACACCCTGCCGTTTCGCCGAGTGCTCGTCCTGCCGGGCTCGTGAGGGCGGTCAGCGTCAGTCAGCGCCGCTCGGCGTGGCAGCGGGCGATCCAGTCGCTCACCAAGGCGAGGTAGCTGTCGTCCAGGCTGCGGGTCGCCGCCTCGCCGAGGAGCGTGATGACCTTGGCGTTCTCCTTCTTCGGGCCGTGCTCGCCCCAGGCTTCGCGCACGGCCACGACGAAGGCGCCGAAGCCCGCGGCCCATTGCCGCCGCGCGTCGGCGTCGTAGGCCGCGAGCCGCGCCTTCACCGCCGCCGCGTCGGCCGTCTCGGTGTCGATGGCGCGCGAGCGCAGGCTCAACAGCTCCATGTAGCGCTGAAAGTGGCCCGGCGGCTGCACGCCCATGCCGTCGAACAGCGGCGTCATCCCCCGCTCCGGCGCGGCCTGGTAGGGCGCCACCGCGAGCGCGGTGAGCCAGCCGTCGATCCACGCCGGCGTGCGGCCGGTGCCCGCCAGCAGAGCCGCCAGCTCGCCCGGCTCCTCCGGCGGCACCGGTCGGCCGTCCTCCCAGGCGAGCTCGTAGTCCGGGCCGTCCGTCGCCTCCTCCTCGCCGTCGTCGCCCCAGTCCTCCAGGCTCCAGCCGCCGCGCGCGTCGGCGGCGTCGAGCGTGCGGTCGAGGATGGTGCGCATGATCGGCGTCTTGTCGATGTCGCGGCCCGCCTGCACCGCCGCCGCCGTCGTCCAGAAGTCCCGCCAGTTGCCGGCCTTGGAGCCCGCGGCCTTCGCCGTCGCCGCGGCGCGGGCGAGGATGGCGGCCCACCAGTCGCGCCGCGTGTCGAGATACCGTTTGAGCGCGGCGCGGCGCCGTTGCGGTGCCGCCGGCGCGTCGAGGATCTCGCGCACCGCCCCGGTGTCCTCGAACCAGGACTCGATCATCGGATAGGTGGCGGGCCAGTCGGCGCTGGCGTTCACGCGCCGGCCCCGCCGCTGCGCCGACTGCACCGCGAGATGGCCCTCGTGGTCGAGCGCGGCGAGGAGCGCCGCGGTGTCGCCCGCCGCCGGTGTCAGCTCGCCGCCGATGATCTCGGCGACGTCGACGAGCCCCGGCGCCGGCAGCAGCCCGGCCTCGACGCCCTCGCCGAGGGCCCGCGCCAGCAGGTCGCGCGCGAACTCGGCGTCGACGTCGAACGCGCCGGTGGGGCCGGCGACCTCGTCCATCGTGCGCCGCTGCTCGGCGGTGCTCTTGCAGGGGATCACGTAGGCGTCCTTGACGCCGTGGCCCGTCTTCACGAGCGCGAGCGCCACCGCGCGCCGCCCGCCCTGCTGGGCGGCGACGGCGAGGTATTGCGCGCCGACGCCGTCCGGCAGGCTCGCCGCGATGCGGTGCAGCCGCCAGGCGGGCGGTGACGCCTCGGCCACGACGCCCCGCCGCATGGCCTCCCGCACCGCCCGATCGAGCAGGGTGCGGGCGTCGTCGGCCGGCAGCCACGGTCGCACGGTGACGAGCCGGGCGCGCTCCGCGGCGGCCATGTCGCCCGCGCCCGCCCGCTTGACCGCCGTCCCCGCCGCCGCGGCGCGGACCTCGGGACTGCGGTCGAGCAGCCAATAGGCGCCGAGGCGGGCGAAGTTCGCCTGCGGGTAGTCCGCCATCCCGGCGACCGCCACGGCCCGCATCTCGGCGGGAAAGGCGGCCAGGAGGTCGACCAGCCCGGCGTGGAGCTGCAGCGGCTCGCCGCCCGCGGCCTCGCGCACGCCGTCCACCAGCTGGCCCAGATCGGGCATCGGCGCGTCGCCCGCCGCCGCCCCCTCGGCCGCGATCGCCGCCTCGTCGAGCGTGAGCGCCGCCGGCGTCTCGAGCCCGGCGCGCACCCAGGCCTGCGCCAGCGCGAGCCGGATGACCGGGGTGAGCCGGCCGGCGTCGGCGAGCCGGGCCAGTTCGTCCTCGACGGCGTCGAAGAGGGCCCGGCCTTCGGCGCGCTCGCTCTCGTCCGCCATGCGCGCTTCGTCGAGGGATCCCGCGAGCAACGTCAACGGGTCGTCGAGGTCGTCG
>JAAAPF010000348.1 GCA_009908425.1 Alphaproteobacteria bacterium | reverse complement strand
GGATGCGACCCTACAAGAGTGCGCGACCCTCGACAGTGCCCACCTGCGACGGCGCGGCCGGCTCCGGGCCGCGACGTGCGTTCACGTCGCCTGGCCGGGGCTGTCGAACTCGAAGGGGGTCGCGTCGCCCGGCGGGGGCGGCTTGAGGGGCAGGCGCGGCTGGGGCGGGGCGTAGAAGCGGGGCTCCTGGTCGTCGAGGCTGGGCTCGAACGGCAGCCGCATCTTGACGCCGCCGCCGTGCTCGCGGCCCTCCTCCAGCGCCCGGCGCAGCTCCTCGGCGGTCGCCTGGTCGAAGGGCAGCCGGTAGGCCCGCGGCTCCGCCAGATCGCCGAAGCCGAGCCAGAGGTAGATCGCCTCGTCCTCGACGATGCGGCCCGCCAGCACCTCGGCCTCGGCGGCGTGGCTGCGGGCGAATTCCAGGCTCACCGGCTTGGGGCGGCTCAACAGCTCGGCGAGCGCGCCGTAGGCGACCACCAGCCACGCCGCGGTGAGGGCGAGGACCACGACCTTGAGGGAACGCCGCACCCGCGCCCACAGCGCGACCGCGGCGATGGCGCCGGCGAGCGCCACCATCGCGGTGTAGAACAGCGGCATCAGCGTCATGTCCGGCTCGCGTCGCGCAGGGGCTTGGGCAGGCCGTGGACGCTGCCGGGGACGAGCTCGCCCGCGTCGTCGAGCTCGAAGCGGAAGACGGTGATCTCCTGGCCCTCGCGCACGAGGTCGACCTCGCTCAACAGGATCTGCTCGGCGCTGCGGTCGGGCGCGGGCTTCACGCTCACCACCACCGTCGTGGGCACCGGGCGGACGTCGGCCTGGTTGCGGTAGAGATGCAGGTTGACGGTGTACTCGCCGGCGACGACGCCGCGGGCGTAGCTCACCTCGTAGTTCAACGCCGTCGAATCGGCCCGGGTGCCGAGGTCGTCGCGCAGCAGGTTGAACACCGCGCCGCCCTTGTTGGAGTAGCCCACCGGCACGTCGCCCGGGGCCTGCACCCAGAGGTCGACGTCGGTGGCGAGCCCGTCGGGCCAGCGCGCCTCGACCACGACGTTGCCCGGGGGCTCGTCGGCGGCGACCTTCGCCGCCCCGGTCGGGTTCAGGTGCGGCAACAGCAGGATGACGATCGCGACGAAGCCGGCGAGCGCCAGCATCAGCACGTCGCGGAAGACCGTCTGCTCGTGGTCGTCGAAGAAGGGCTCACGCATCGTCATCGCAGGCCCCCCGCTCCAGGAGCTCGGCGAGGAGCTTGGCGGTGCCGTGCTCCAGCATGCGCCAGCAGGTGACCAGCCAGAGGTTGAGGACGGCACCCACGAGCGTGGTCGAGAGCGCCAGGCCCATGCCGTCGATCAGCGTCGCCACCATCGGCGCCACCGAGGCGGCGTCGCCGGCGCGGCTCGGATCGACCCCGGAGAGGGCGATCATGAAGCCGGCGACGGTGCCGATCAGGCCCAAAAAGACCAGGCTGCCGGCGAGGTGGCGCGGGCCGGCGATGCGCGCCTGCAGCTTGAGCGCGAGCGACTTTTCGAGCGCGCGCCGACGCGCCGTGGTGGCCCCGGTCAGCGCGGTCAGGTGCCGGGCGCTGCGCGAGCCGGCGCGCAGCCGGCCGGACTTGACCTGGTCGAGCTCGGCGCCGGTGTCGATCACCAGCCGCGCGCACCACAGCCAGCCGACGGCGAACACGCCGCAGACGAGCCCCGCCGCCCAGCCGGCGACGCCGGTGAAGAGCGGGGCGATCCAGCCCTGCATCCCCGCCGCGCCGACCAGCGCCGCGGCGACGAGGTTCGACAGCGCGAAGCGCAGCACCAACAGCGAGCGGGTCCGCCGCGCCTCCTCCACCCGCCCGAACCCGAGCGTGCGCAACCAATCGAGCCCAAGAGTAGGGGGCGCCAGCGCCCCCCCGTCGAGGCCGTGCCGCATGTCTCAGCTCCTCGCACACCAGTTCCGGCGGGCGCGCCGGTGCAGTTTGACTAAGGAGGATGCCGCGGGCCGAGCGATTCGGCAAGTCTTCATGGCGACGCGAGAGGTCGCGGTGGTCATCGCAGCGGCGATACCGTGCAACGACAACAATATCGACCAAAATCGAGCTAAATGCCGCGGCTGTGGAAAACCCTATGAGTCAAGGGGAAAAAACCGGAACAAGACAGATTTTCGACATCGGCGACGGCGTCGGCGCCCGTGGGTCACACCGTCGTCACCGACCCCCGTGACCCGACGTCGCGCGGTGACGTACCCGCTCCGGGCGGGGCGGGGAGCAACCCGGCGAGATCGGATCGCGCGGTGCGGCCGAGCCCGGTGGACGGCGCGGCGCGGTCGGTGCGTGCGAGCCGTTCCGCGGCCGCACACCCTGGCCGTGGGCGGGTCGGCCTCGCCGGCGCTAATCCCCGCCGCGTGGTCGGCGCGCGCTCGGCTCGAGGCCGTCCATGGCCTGGGCGATGGCCGCGGCGAGCACGCTTTCGTCGCCGATGTGGTTGGCGAGGATCAGCACCAGCCGGGCGTTGAGGATCTCGCTCGCCCCCGGGCTCAACCCGGCGTGCACCTCCATCAGCCGGGCGTAGACGGCGTCCTCGTCGCCGACGCCCGCATCCGCCAACAACCGCTTGGGTATCCCGACCATGGCTCGGCCCGTACCTCCCACCCCCGCTGTCCTCGGCGAAGTGGCGAGCGACGACGGCGATGTGAAGGGGCCGAACGTCGGACGGCCGGTGCGCCGCACCGGCCGTCGACCTCCCTGCCAGGCTCGCTTTCGGGCCTACGCTCCGCGGTTTCTCCACCCACGCGCGCGCCCCACGATCACCGCCGTACCGTTTCGGGGAACACGACCTGCGCTCGGCGCGCTTGCGACGACCGGGTCGGCGACGGTATCGCCGTGGGACTCGACAACACGCCCACCGGACCTCACCGTGTTAGAACACGCGGGAGCCGCGGCCGCAACCCGATCGTTTCACATGAAATCAAACCGAGAGACCCGCATGGCGCTCCTGTTTGACGACGATCCGCTCGAACTGGAGGATTTTTTGCCCTTTCGGGTGGCGGTCGTCAGCCACCGGATGAGCCGCGGCCTGGCGCGACGCTACGAGGCGCGCTTCGGGATCTCGATCCCGGAATGGCGCTGTCTGGCGGTGCTCGCCCGCCGCGAGCAGCTCACCGCCGGCGACCTCGCCGAGCGGACGTCGCTGGACAAGGTCCAGGTCAGCCGCGCGATCTCCCGGCTGCAGGCGCGGGCGGTCGTCGCGCGCGAGGTCGACGACCGCGATCGCCGGGCGGTCCGGCTGTCGATCACCCCGGCGGGCGAGGCGCTCTTCGGCGAGATCGCCGAGGTCGCCCGCGCCTGGGAGCAGGAGGTCACCCGCGCCCTCGGCCTCTCCGAACGGCGTACGCTCGACCGCGTCCTCGACAAGCTCGAGGCGGCGCTCGCCCGCGTCGAGGCCGGCGAGGCGGTCAGCTCGGATCGATCGCGTGCGCCTTGAGGTCCTCGAGCCGGCAGATCTCGAGGGCGCGCTCGTGGGTGGCGGCGAGCACCACGCGCGGCGCCACGCCGGCCTCGAACGCCTCCTGCCAGCGCGCCGCGCACAAGCACCAGCGATCGCCCTCCTTCAGCCCCGGAAAGTGGAACTGCGGGCGCGGCGTCGAGAGGTCGTTGCCGCGCTCGCGCCCGAAGGCGAGGAAGCGTTCGGTCACCACCGCGCAGACCACGTGCGCGCCCATGTCCTCGGGCCCGGTGTTGCAGCAGCCGTCGCGGTAGAAGCCGGTGAGCGGATCGTGCGAGCAGTCGGCGAGGCGCGCGCCCAGCACGTTCCGCGCCGGCCGGCGGCCGCCCCCTTCGGTATCCATCGGTGCTCTCCCTTCCCGTCAGCGTCGTCGTCGGAGCGGCCCCGCGCCGGCCGACGTCGCCGCCCACCACGGAGCCGTTGATGCTCACCTCGGACGACCTCGACCGGGCGCAGCGTGTCGTCAATGCCGACATGCCGCCGACCCCGCAGTACCGCTGGCCGCTGATCGAGCAGGCGGTCGGCGCCGAGGTCTGGGTCAAGCACGAGAACCACACCCCCACCGGCGCCTTCAAAATCCGCGGCGGGCTGGTCTACATGGCCGAACTGCGCGCGACCCGGCCGGCGGTGAGCGGCGTCGTCAGCGCCACCCGCGGCAACCACGGCCAGAGCCTCGCCCGCGCCGGGGCGGCGCACGGCGTCGGCGTCACCATCTGCGTGCCGTACGGCAACAGCCCGGAGAAGAACGCGGCGATGCGCGCGCTCGGCGCCCGGCTGATCGAGGACGGCGCCGACTTCGACGCCGCCCGCGCCCGGGCCACGGCGCTGGCCACCGCCGAGGACCTGCACCTGGCGCCGTCCTATCACCCCTGGCTGGTCCGGGGGGTGGCCACCTACGCCGCCGAGCTGTTCGACGCGGCCGGCGCGCTGGACGCGGTCTACGTCCCGATCGGCATGGGCTCGGGCATCTCGGGGCTGATCGCCGTGCGCGACCTCCTCGGGCTCGCGACCGAGATCGTCGGCGTCGTCGCCGAGGGCGCGCCGGCCTACAAGCTCTCCTTCGAGGCCGGCGCGGTGGTGCCGAGCGCGGCGGCGCACACCTTCGCCGACGGCATGGCCTGCCGCGCCCCCGATCCCGAGGCGCTCGCCTATATCCGCGGCGGGGCGGCCCGCGTGCTCGCCCTCGACGACGACGCGATCGCCGACGCGATCCGCCTGCTCTACCGCGCCACCCACAACCTCGCCGAAGGCGCCGGCGCCGCCGCCCTCGCCGGGCTGATGCACGAGCGCGCACGCCTGGCGGGTAAGCGCGCCGGCGTCGTCCTCTGCGGCGGCAACATCGACGCCCCGGTCATGGCCGAGGTCCTCGCCGGCCGCACCCCCGCCGCGTTCTAGGGCGCGTCCCACTCAGGCGGAGCCACCCGCACACCCCGCCCGGCCGCCCACGAGCACGATACCCTGGGCGGCCGGGCGGGGTGTGCGGGTGGCTCGGTCAACTTGAACGGGACGCGTTCTAGGGCCCAAGCCGCCCGCCTCTCGGGGGCGCGTGCCTCCTCGACGCCGTCGGCGCCGATCGCTCCGATGGCGGCGGTGCACCAGCCGCGCCCGGCCCGCGCTCGACGCCGGCTTTACGCCCGCGCGCGGAGCGGCTTTACCGGGCGCGGCGGCCGGGCCGGCCGAACCGTCGAGGCAACGTGGAGGGGGCGCATGATCTTCGAAGTCTTCGCCATCAGCGCCGCCTTCGTCTTCGGACTGGCGATGCGACCGTTGGGCCTGCCGCCGCTGGTGGGCTTTCTGGCCGCCGGCTTCGCCATCAACGCGCTCGGTCCCAGCGTCGGCATGCCGGCCAACACCGGCCCGATCCTCTACCATCTGGCCGAGCTCGGCGTGCTGCTGCTGCTCTTCACCGTCGGCCTCAAGCTCAAGCTCAAGCAGATCGGCGAGCCCCACGTGGTGGGCGCGACGCTGCTGCACTTCGCGCTCTCCATCGCCATCTTCGCGCCGGTGACGCGGCTGCTCTTCACCGCCGACTGGATGGTCGCGCTCTTGGTCGGCATCGCGCTCGCCTTCTCGTCGACGGTGCTCGCCGCCAAGATGCTGGAGGCCAAGCGCGAGCTCGGGGTGTTTCACGGCCGCACCGCCATCGGCATCCTGATCGTCCAGGACGTCCTCGCCCTGGTGGTGCTGGCGATCTTCTCCGGCAAGGTGCCCGGGCCGTGGGCGCTGTTGATCTTCGCGACGCCGCTGTTGCGACCGGTGTTGTTCAAGCTCCTGGACCTCGCCGGTCACGACGAGGTGATGGTGCTGACCGGCATGGCGCTCGCCTTCGTGGTGGGCGGCGTCGGCTTCGAGGTGATCGGCCTCAAGGGCGAGATCGGCGCGCTGGTGATGGGGCTCCTGCTGTCGACCCATCCCCGCGCCGGCGAGCTCTCCGGCTCGCTGTGGGCGCTCAAGGAGGTGTTCCTCGTCGGCTTCTTTTTGTCGATCGGCATGTCGGGACTGCCCGACTGGGACGCGCTCGTGTTCGCGCTCGTGCTCGGGGTGTTGCTGCCGCTCAAGGGGGTCTTGTTCTTCCTGCTGCTGGTCGCCTTCCGGCTGCGGGCGCGGACCTCGTTCCTCTCGGCGCTGTCGCTGACCGCCTACAGCGAGTTCGGCCTGATCGTCGCGGCCGGCATTCCCGCCGCGGAGACCTTTCTCGTGCCGCTGGCGATCGCGGTGTCGGTGTCGTTCCTGATCGCCGCCCCGCTCAACCGTCTGGCGCATCCGCTGTTCGAGCGGTTCGAGCGCGAGCTGCTGCCGTTCGAACGGGCCACTCGCCACCCCGACGAGCAGCCCCGTCATCTCGGCGACGCCGACGTCTTGATCTTCGGCATGGGGCGCACCGGCTCCGCCGCCTACGAGGCGCTGGTCGAGCGGGGCCGGCGCCCGGTCGGGCTCGACGCCGACAACTACAAGGCCAAGGCCCACGCCGAGGCCGGCCGCAACGTCATCTTCGCCGACGCCGAGGACAGCAATTTCTGGAACGGCGTCGACCTGGGCGGGATCGAGGCCGCCGTCCTCGCCATGGACGACATCGAGGCCAAGCTGATCGCGGCGCGGACCCTGCGCGCGCGGGGCTTCGCCGGCCCGATCGTCAGCCAGGCGCTCTACGAGGACCATGTCGGCATGATCACCGAGGCGGGCGCGGACCAGACCTACCTCACCATGCAGGAAGCCGGCCGCAGCCTGGCCGCCCACGCCACCGACGCGACCCGCCCGCCGAGCGTGGCGTGAGCGGGCGGGTTCGCCCGCGCGCCCCGGCCACCGTCCGGCCCCGCCGGCGCCCGGCCACCGTCCGGGCGAGAAGCGCGGGCTTGACCGGCGGTGGTGTCGCTCGCCACTTGCCGGCGAGCACGGTTGGTGGGAGCGCGCCATGGACGACGGCGGGGTGACGGTCAAAGCGGCGATCGACGCGCGCGGTCTCGCCTGCCCGATGCCGCTGATGAAGCTGCGCCAGGCCCTCATGGTGATCGCCGCCGGCGAGGTCGTCCGCCTGGTGGCCACCGACCCGCAAACCCCGGACGACGTCGGCGAGTTCTGCCTCGCCACCCCGCACGAACTGCTCGACCAGCGCCGCGACGGCGAGGTCTTCAGCCTGCTGGTCCGCAAGGGCGGCTAACCGGCCGCCGGCAGGGCGATCCGTCCGAACAGCGAGCGGCCCAGCCCGTCGCGCATGTCGACGGTGAAGGCGGCCGCGTCGCCGGCACCGTCACCGGCATCGACACCGGCGTCGCCCGGATCGGCGAGGCCGACGACGGTGCCCGCCGGCAGCGCGCGCCCGCGCGCGGCGGTGACCACGCGGGCGACGACGTCGACCCCGAGCGGCCGGCTCGCCGCCTCGTCGGCGGTGGCGTCGTCCGCCGCGGCGAGCTCCAGCTCGCCCTGGACGTGGGCGCCGTCCCAGGTCTCGCCGAGCCCGTCGGGCGTCATCGCCACCGGGGCGTGGGTCCAGCTCGGCGCGGCGCCCGGGCGCGCCGGGCCGGCGGCGAGGGTGATCAGGCGGATGGCGGCGGCGGCGGTGGCGCGGTCGGCGTCCGCGGGCACCGCGCCCACAACCGTCACCGGATCGGCCGCCACCTCGAGACCCCCGGCGGCGTCGGCGGCGGCGAGGCGCACCGCCGGCGTCGGCGCCCCCGCCACCCACGCCGCCGGCGCCGGCAGGATCGGCCCGCAGGCGGCGGGCGCGAAGGCGAAGCTGCCGGCCGGATCGCCCGCGGCCAGGGCGGCGTACTCGGCGCGCAGCTCGCGCTCGACGGCGTCCCAGTTGGCGAGCGCTTCGGCCAGGGTCGCGCAGGCGCGCGCCTCGACGGCGCGGGCGAGCGGCGGGTCGACGACGAGCAGGCGGCCGTCGCGGCTGCCGTCGTCGTGGCTGGCGAGCTTCATCGCGGCCTGGTCTCCCTCCTCGAAGCGCGAACGGACACCCAATCGCCGCGGCGCGGGCGGGGTTGCGCCGGGCCGGCCGGCGCCGTGTCCTCTTCCCGGCGGTGGCCGATCTGAGGCACCATGCGGGCGAAGCCTGGGGAGAGACACGCGATGGCAGCGATCGAGGTCGCCACGGCGCCGTTCGACGACCAAAAGCCCGGCACGTCCGGGCTCAGGAAGAAGGTCGGCGTGTTCCAACAGCCGCACTATGTCGAGAATTTCGTGCAGGCGGTCTTCGACACCGTCGACGGGCTGGCGGGCGGCCTGTTGGTGGTCGGCGGCGACGGCCGCTATTTCAACGAGCGGGCCATCCAGACGATCTTGAAGATGGCGGCGGCGAACGGCGTCGCCCGCGTCCTGGTCGGCCAGAACGGCCTGCTGTCGACGCCGGCCGCCTCCTGCGTCATCCGCGGCCGCGGCGCCGCCGGCGGCTTCATCCTCTCGGCCTCGCACAACCCGGGCGGCCCCGACGGCGACTTCGGCCTCAAGTTCAACACGGCCGCCGGCGGGCCGGCGCCGGAGGGCGTCACGGGGCCGATCTACGAGCGCACGCGGACCATCGAGCACTACCTGACGGTCGACGCCCCCGACCTCGACCTCGCCACCCGCGGCACGGCCGAGCTCGACGGCACCGTGGTCGAGGTCGTCGACCCGGTCGCCGACTACGGCGGGTTGATGGAGCGGCTGTTCGACTTCGCCGCCATCCGCGATCTCTTCGCCTCCGGCTTTCGGCTGCGCTACGACGCGATGAACGCGGTCACCGGCCCCTACGCCAAGGCGATCCTCGAGGACGCGCTCGGCGCGCCGGCCGGCACGGTCGTGCGCGCCGAGCCGCTCCCCGATTTCGGCGGCGCCCATCCCGACCCCAACCTGGTCCACGCCAAGGATCTCTTCGATCTGATGATGGGCCCGGACGCGCCCGATCTCGGTGCGGCGTCGGACGGCGACGGTGACCGCAACCTGATCATCGGCCGCGGCCGCTTCGTCACGCCCTCGGACAGCCTGGCGGTGCTGGCGGCCAACGCCCAGCTGGCGCCGGGCTACGCCCAGGGCATCAAGGGGGTGGCGCGCTCGATGCCCACCAGCCGCGCCGCCGACCGTGTGGCGGAGACGCTGGGCGTGCCCTGCTTCGAGACGCCCACCGGCTGGAAGTTCTTCGGCAATCTGCTCGACGCCGGCATGGCCACGCTCTGCGGCGAGGAGAGCGCGGGCACCGGCTCCGACCACGTCCGCGAGAAGGACGGGCTCTGGGCCGTGCTGCTGTGGCTCAACGTCCTCGCCGCCCGGCGCCGCTCGGTCGACGACATCGTCCGCGAGCACTGGCGGACCTACGGCCGCAACTACTACGCCCGCTTCGACTACGAGGAGGTCGACGCCACGGCCGCCACCGCCCTGATGGACGAGCTGCGCGGCAAGCTGGAGCATCTGTTGGACCACAAGGCCGGCGGCCACACCGTCGCCTACGCCGACGACTTCGCCTACACCGACCCGGTCGACGGCTCGACCGCCGCCAAGCAGGGCGTGCGCATCCTCTTCGACGACGGCTCGCGCGTGGTCTTTCGCCTCTCCGGCACCGGCACCGCCGGGGCGACCCTGCGGGTCTACCTCGAGCGCTACGAGCCCGATCCCGCCAAGCAGGACGCCGAGGTCCGAACGGCGCTCGCGAGCGTCATCCAGGCGGCGGAGGAGCTCGCCGGCATCCAGCGCCACACCGGCCGCACCGAGCCCGACGTGGTGACGTGACGGGCGCCGTCACCAGCCCTCGCTGCCGGGCGCGCCCTTGATCGGCCCGCGCAGCCCGGCCGTCATCCAGCCGGCGTAGAACCCGCCCGGCTGGGGCCGCACCCGCTCGTCGCCGACGAAGGCGGCGTCGACGCGGTTCGCGTAGAACGCCAGCCAGCCGGCGATCTCGCCGTAACCGCGCCCCAGATCGTCGAAGGGGTCGGCGTAGGTGAAGGCCGCGGCCGCGCTGCGCCGCTCCCCCACCACGAGGTCGAAATACGTCGCCACGCCCTTCCACTCGCAGACCGACCAGGCGTCGGGGCGCTCCTGCAGCAGCTCGGTCGCGACGTCGCCGGGCGGAAAGACGTAGACCGGCGCGCTCGCGGTCTCGCAGATGCGGCGCCCGGCGCGCGTCTCGGCCACCACCCGCCCGGCGAACTCGACCCGAAGCGGTGCTTGCACCGCCTGCACCTCGGGCGGGCGCGGGAAGTTCCAGACCGATTCCTCCCCCGGCCCCACCGGCTCGGGCGTCACCGGCGTCGCCCGCCGCCCCATCCCGGCCCGATGCCGCCGGGCGGCGGCGAGCAGGTCCTCCTTGCGTGGTGGTGTCATCGACCCTGTCCCCTCCCGATGGCGCGCGGGGTGCCACCGCACCGCTTCGCCGCCGCGCCCTCCCACGACATGTCGGCCGAGCGCCGGCTGTCGAGGGGATGGCGGAGCGACGTTGCGGCGGGCGCGACGGCGGTGGGTAGCGCCCGAGCCGGTGAGCTGCGGCGTTCGCCGGCGGCGTCGGCGGCGCGCCCGGCAGCGTGGGTCAACGCCTCAGCAGCGTCTTGGCGATGAAGGCTTTGGCGCCCATGCCGTCTTTGTTGTCGAAGCGCTCCACGTAGCGCTCCAGAAAAACGGCGCGGCGGGTGGCGGCGTCGGCATCGGCGAGGCCGTCCGCCGGGGCGGGCGCCCACACCACCTCCACCACGCGCCCTTTGGCCCGCATCCGAAAGCGCGCGCCCCGGTCTTCCACTTGCACCTCGATGCCCGCGAACACGTCGATGAGCCCACCGTCCTCGGCCTCGAACACGAAGGGGTCCCAGGCGTTGGCGCCGGTCGAACGGAAGCTGCCGATGATGTGACCCTGAAACCTCTTCAAGGTTCGCCCGTTCGACTTCAGCACGCCGCGGGTTTCGAACGTGCCCCCCAGCGCCCACTTCGCCCACGCCAAAGCGTCCTCGATCAGCGGCATCGTGTCAGGTCCTTCACCTCGAGGTCACGGGTAGAGCCGCCGGCGGACGCCGGCGCGGAGATAGGATCGACGGCCTATTCATGTTAGGATGACGCGGCGCCGCAGCCGCCGCGGGCGGGGTGGGGCGCTCGAAGAGCCGATTTACGAAACGAACCGGGAGACACTTTTTACCCTTTTATATCAATAGCTTCGCGCAAGAAGGCGGTCCGGCTGCTAAGGCAGCAGGTCCACCAGCACGGCGTCCAGGAGCAGCCGACCTTGCGGCGTCGCCTTGAGACGGCCGTCCTCGACGGTGAGGTGGCCGCGGCGCTCGGCGCGGGCGAGGCCGCGGGCGTCCAGGGTCTCGCGCCAGGGGCGACCGGCGAGCTGCTCGATGCGGGCGAGCGGGACGCCCTCGGCCAGGCGCAGGCCCATCATCACGAGCTCGGCGAGCCGGGTGACGGCATCCAGCGGCTCGAACGGGGCGAGGCCGTGGCCGTCGCGCTCGACCCGGTCGAGCCAGCGCTCGGGCCAGCGCTCCGTCGAGGTGCCGACCCGGCCGCTCGCGAGGTCGAGCCGGCCGTGGGCGCCCGGCCCGATGCCGGCGAAGGCGCCGCCGCGCCAGTAGACCAGATTGTGGCGGCTCTCCGCCCCCGGTCGGGCGTGGTTCGAGACCTCGTAAGCCGCGAGCCCGGCGGCGGCCAGGAGGTCGTGGGAGAGGCGGTAGAGCTCGGCCTGGGTGTCGTCGGGCGGCAGGCGCAGGCGGCCGCGCTCGGCCAGCGCGTGGAAGCGCGTGCCGGGCTCCAGGGTGAGCTGGTAGAGCGAGAGATGGTCGCCGGCGTGGTCGAGCGCGCGCCCGAGCTCCGCTTCCCACGCCGCCGCGTCCTGGCCGGGGCGGGCGTAGATCAGATCGAAGCTGAAGCGGGGAAAGGTGCGCGCCGCCAGCGCGACGGCGGCGAGCGCCTCGGCGGCCGAGTGCTCGCGCCCCAGCGCGGTGAGGTCGGCGTCGTTCAGCGCCTGCACGCCCAAGGAGACGCGGTCGACGCCGGCGTCGCGGTAGGCCCGAAAGCGCGCGGCCTCGACCGAGGTCGGGTTGGCCTCGAGGGTGATCTCGATCCCGGCCTCGGCGCCGAAGCGGGCGACCGCACGGTCGATCACGGCCGCGGTGGTGGCCGGCGGCATCAAGGACGGCGTGCCGCCGCCGAAGAAGATCGAGCGCAAGGGGCCGGCGGCGGGCGCGAGTGCGGCGACGTGGTCGAGCTCGGCGAGAAGCGCGCGGCGCCAGCGGTCCTGGTCGACCTCGGCGCGGACGTGGCTGTTGAAGTCGCAATAGGGGCACTTGGCCCGGCAGAAGGGCCAGTGGACGTAGAGCCCGAAGCCGGGATCGCCGGCGGGCGCGGCGGGGGCGGGCGCGGCACTCACGGTGCAGGACATAGGGGTCGGCGCGGCGCCACACCAGCGGTCGCGGCCGGCGCGTTGACGGCGGGGGCCGCGATCGTCGACCTTCGAGGCCGAGCCAGGAGGGAGACCGCCCATGCTGATCGCCGTCGATCCGAGCCTCGCCACCGAGGCGGCGGCCTGCGTCGACGCCCTCGGCGTCGCCTACAAGGAGCCCGTCTCGGCCTTCGTCGCCCCCGCGGAGCCCCCCGAGCCGGGCCTCGCCGCCGCGCTCGCGGCGGTGCCGCCGCTGGTGGTGGAGGGGCCGACGCCGCCGCAGTGGCTGCGCGATTTGCCGGCCAAGCGCGTGCGCGCCACCCGCCCGCTCGACCCGGCGGCGGTGGTCGACGCCGTGGCGGGGGAGGCCGGGCTCACCGCCAAGGCCGCGCCCAAACCCCACGCCGAGCAGGTGGCGCCGCTCGACGGCGACGCCCTGACCGCCGGGCTGGCGCCGTTGCCGGCGCACTGGCGGGTCGAGGTGGCGCCGGCGCGGGCCCAGCCCCAGGGGCTCAAGATCGAGTTGGTCGCGGACTTTCGCTGTCCGAGCTACGCCGAGGCCGCCGATTTCGCGCGCCTGGTCGCGGCGATCGCCGACGACCACGACCATCACCCGACGCTGATCCACGACTGGCGCAACGTCCAGGTGCGCATCACCACCGGCGCGGCGAAGGGGCGGCTCAGCGAGCGCGACCTCCGCTTCGCCGCCGCGGTGGACGACAAGTTCGGCGGTTAGCGGTCGATCTCGGGCGGCAGGATGACCTTGTCGACGGCGTGGATGACGCCGTTGACGGCCTCGATGTCGGCGGTGACGAGCGGCGCGCCGCCGACGTTCACCGGCCGCGCCGTGCCGTCGATGGCCAGCGGCTCGCCGTTGACGGTGTCGACGATGACCGCGCGGCCGACGATCCGATCGCTCGTCACCTCACCCTCGACGACGTGGAAGAGCAAGAGGTTCGTGAGCCGCTCGCGGTTCTCCGGGTTCAAGAGGATGCGCTGCTCCTCGTCGGAGAGCCGGGCGAAGGCGGCGTCGGTGGGCGCGAAGACGGTGAAGGGGCCGGGGCCGCGCAGCGTCTCGTCGAGGCCGGTCTCCTGGAGCGCGCCCACGAGCGTGGAGAACGAGCCATCGGCGGCGGCGACGTCGACGAGGTTTTGGGCCTTGGCGGCGACCGTCGCGAACGCCGCGACGACGACGCCGAGCACGGCGGCGGGGATGACCGATCGGCGGTGGGACATGGCGTCGCTCCCGATGGTGGTGTTCGATGCCGAGCGAACGTACCGCCGCCGCCCGGGTTCCGCGCCTCAATAGGACCGGGGCAGACCCAGGACCTTCTGGGCGAGGTAGGCGAGGATCAGATTCGGGCTCACCGGTGCGGTGCGGTAGAGCCGGGCCTCGCGCCATTTGCGCTCGATGTCGTAGTCGCGCGCGAAGGCGAAGCCGCCGAAGGTCTGCATGCAGGCCTCGCCGGCGTTCCACGCCGCCTCGCCGGTGAGGTACTTGGCCATATTGGCCGCGGGCCCGCAGGCCTCGCCGGCGTCGAACAGCGCCGCCGCCTTCCGGGCCATCAGATCGGCCGCCTCGGTCTCGGCGTACGCCTTGGCGAGCGGGAACTGGATGCCCTGGTTGGCCCCGATCGCGCGGTCGAAGACGCGGCGCTCGCCGGCGTAGGCCACGGCCTGCTCGATGAACCAGCGCGCGTCGCCCAGGCTCTCGCCGGCGATCAGGATGCGCTCGGCGTTCATGCCGTCGAGGATGTAGCGAAAGCCGCGACCGGCCTCGCCGATGAGTGCCTCCGCCGGCAGCCGCACGTCGTCGAAGAAGACCTGGGTGGTGTTGTGGTTGATCATGGTCTCGACCGGCTGGATCGAGACGCCGGCGTCCCGCGCCTCGCGCAGGTCGACCAAAAAGACCGACAGGCCGTCGCCGCGGCGCGCGACCTCGTCGAGGGGCGTGGTGCGGGCCAAGAGCAGCATGAGGTCGGAGTGGAGCGCGCGGCTGGTCCAGATCTTCTGACCCCGCACCCGCCAGCCGCCGTCGGCCTCGCGGACGGCGCGGGTGGCGATGCGGGCGGTGTCGCTGCCGGCGCCGGGCTCGGTGACGCCGAAGGCCTGCAGGCGCAACTCGCCGGCGGCGATCGCCGGCAGCCAGCGGCGCTTTTGGTCCTCGGAGCCGTGCCGCAGCACGGTGCCCATCGTGTACATCTGGGCGTGGCAGGCGGCCGCACTGCCGCCCAGGGCGTGGAGGGTCTCGAGGATCACCGCCGCCGCGCGGAGCGGCAGGCCGCTGCCGCCGTAGGTCTCGGGGATCAGCGCGGCGAGATAGCCGGCCTCGGTCAGCGCGTTCACGAAATCGGCGGGATAGGCCCCGGCCCGGTCGAGCTCGCGCCAGTACGGCGCCGGGAAGCGCTCGGCGATCCGCGCCACGCCGGCGCGCAGCTCGGCCCAGTCCTCGCCGAGTTCGAAGCCGCCCGCCTCGCTCAAGACCCCGCCTCCCCGTTCGCCGATCGAACCGGCATCGCCGTGCTGCCTAACCGTATCGCGCCCTCGGGTCGAGCGCGCGCCCCGGCGTTCCGTCGACGCGGCCACCGTCCTATCGTCGCGTCCGGACCGGGCGGCGGAGACGGCGGTGAGCGACGATCAGGTCTTCCAGTTCGTGTCGCTGTTGGCGGTGGCGCTGTTCATCGCCTCCGGCGCGCTGCCGCTGTCACCCCGGCTGCGCCGCTTGACCCGCGTCGGCGCGGCGGTCGTCCTCGCCGCCGGCCTCGCCGCGGCGCTGGTCTTGTTGATCACCCGCTGACCCCGGCCGCTGCACTAGCTCGCGGCCAGCACCTCGTGGGCGCGCTCGCCGCCCGCGAGCAGCGCGGCGAACTCGGGATCGCCGGCGGCGACCCGGCGCTGGTGGTCGGCGAGCGCCGCCACCAGCGCGCCGTCGCGCCGCAGCAGGCGGTCGGCGATGGCCAGCATGCGGCTGTTGGGCCAGCTCCGCGGTCGGATCCGCCACACCGCGTCGAAGGCCTCGGCCTCGCGGCCCGGCTGGTCGCGGGCCATCAGCATGACGGCGGCGGCGGTCGAGCGCGACACCCCGGCATGGCAGTGCACCAGCACGTGGCCCGCGGCCTCGGCGGCGAGGACGTCGCCCCAGCGCAGGATGGCGTCGACGTGGCCCACCTCCGGCGGGGCGGCGTCGCCGACCGCGCCGAGGACGTCGTCGAAGCGGTGAACCACGCGGCGGTGAGGCGGGTAGAGGCGAAACGCCTGCGGATCCGGCCAGTCGGGGTCGAGGATCGAGAGCACGTGGCTCACGCCGGTGTCGGCGAAGCCCGCGAGCTCACCGAGACCGCAGATGGTGAGGCGGTAGGGGATCAGCGCTGCCGCATCGGCATCGCCCGCGTCCGTCATGACGCTCCTTTCGATGGCTGTCCGCGAACCGTTATAGGCCACGCTGGGCGCGGCGTCGCGCGGCCGGTCGCCGCCGCCCGTGGCCGTGGCCGAGGCGCCGGCGTCGCAACGGCGCCGGCGCGCGGGCGTTCGTCGCGGAAAAGGGAGGTTGCGATGACCGCTGAGACGACGGCCGAACCTCTGGTGGACGCCCTCTTGGAGCGCTTCGGTCGCACCTCCGCCCAGGAACTCGACATCCCGCTCGCGGAGGGGACGCCCGAGGCGCTCTTCCGCTGGCTGGTGGCGTGCCTGCTCTACGGCGCGCGGATCGACGCCGGTATCGCCACCCGCGCCGCCCGCGCGCTCGCGGACGCCGGCTGGACCCGCGCCGACGCCCTCGCCGCGAGCGCCGTGGACGACCGGATCGCGGTGCTCGATCGCGCCCGCTACACCCGCTACGACGAGCGCACCGCGCGACTCCTGGGCGAGGCCGCGGCGCACGTCCGCGACCACTACGACGGCGATCTGCGCCGGCTGCGCCGCGCCGCCGGCGGCGACGCCGCGTCGGTGCAGCGTCTGTTGGGCGAGATCCCGGGGCTCGGCCCGACCGGGGCGAAGATCTTCTGCCGCGAGGCCCAGGCGGCGTGGGACGAACTCCATCCCTTCTGCGACAAGAAAGCGTGGAGCGCGGCGAAGGACCTGGGGCTGGCGCGCTCGGTGACGGAGCTCGCCGGCCTGGTGCCGCCGCCGGAGTTTCCGCGTCTCGTCGCCGCACTCGCCCGCTGCGCCCTGGCGCACGACGAGGCCGGGGTGCGCGCCGCGGCCCGGACGCGAGCGGCGGCCCGGGACGGCGCCTAGGCCCGACGGAGCCGAGTGCGGAGCGGGCGCGCCGGCCGCAGGCCGTTTCCCGAGGCGTCCCGACGCCCGTTCCATCTTTCGTCGAGGCTGCCGATGGCGCGTCGCTTCGAAAGCGCCGTTCGCGCCATTCGCGTTATAGGATGGCCACACGGAAGCGCTGAGGGGGCCGAGCCGTGTTCGATCTCGAAGCCTTCGACGACCACCGCGAGGTCGTCCATGTCTGCCGCCCGGAGGTCGGCCTGCGGGCGATCGTCGCCCTGCACGACACCACGCTCGGGCCAGGGCTCGGCGGGTGTCGGATGTGGGCCTACACTGACGCCCGGGCGGCCACCGTCGACGCGTTGCGCCTTTCCCGCGGCATGACCTTCAAGAACGCCCTCGCCGGACTGCCGTTCGGGGGCGGCAAGTCGGTGATCCTGGGCGACCCCGCGCGCGACAAGACGCCGGCGCTGCTGGAAGCCTTCGCCGCCGCCGTCGAGGAGCTGGGCGGGCGCTACGTCGTCGCCGAGGACGTCGGCATCACCGAGGACGACGCCCGCGTCTTCGCGCGCCGCACCCGTCACGTCTGCGGCGTCGCCGCCGGCGACGAGGGCGGCGACGACGGCGGCGACCCCGCGCCCAAGACCGCCCGCGGGCTGTTCAAGGGGCTGGAAGCGGCGGTGAGCCACGTCTTCGGCCGTGACGACCTCGACGGCCTGCGGGTGGCCGTGCAGGGCCTCGGGGCCGTGGGCTGGAAACTTTCCGCCCAGCTCCACGCCGCCGGCGCGCGCCTGGTCGTCGCCGATCTCGACGCCGAGCGGGTCGAACGGGCGCGGGCGGCATTCGCGGCCGAGATCGCGCCGGCCGAGGCGATCCATCGCGCCGAGGTCGACGTCTTCGCGCCCTGCGCGCTCGGCGGCGTCCTGGATCGGCGCACCATCCCCGAGCTGCGCTGCCGGCTGGTGGCCGGGGCCGCGAACAACCAGCTCGCCACCGACGCCGACGGCGACGCCCTCGCCGCCCGCGGGATCACCTACGTGCCGGACTACGTCATCAACGCCGGCGGGGTCATCGCCGTCGCGCACGAGTATCTGGGCGAGCGCGCCGCCGGCGTCGTGCGCGCCAAGATCGACCGCATCGCGGCGACCGTGAGCGAGATCCTGGAGCAGGCGCAGGCGGACGGCACCACCCCGGCGCGCGCGGCCGACGCCGCCGCCCGGCGGCGGCTCGGGCGGCGCGGTGAACGGCGGCGGGCGGCGTAGGCGGTGGTGCGGCGGCGCTCTCGGTCGTCGTCGCGGCTCGCCATCTCGCGCAGATCGATCGCCTCACCCGCCGGCCGCGGGATCTGGTCCCCGCCGCCGCTGCCCCCGGCGCGCGCGTCCTCCGCGCGCCGGTCCGCGGTGCGCGCCAGGCGCGTGCCGCTGTGTCGCGGCGCGGAACACGCCGCCGGCTCTACTTTTTTCAACGGAAATCCAACCAATGTCGGAGGACGACCATGCGTGATCGGACCATGCCCCGGATCGTCGGCTTTCTCTTGGGCGGCTTCGTCGCCGTAGCGGTCGTCGTCGGTTTGATGACCGCGATCTACCCTTTCGTGCAGGAAGCGTTGCAGGGCTTCGCGGCCGTCGGCGGCGTCACGCCCTCCGCGAGCTGAGCGCGCCGGCGCTCGCCGCGGGCGCGCGGCGAGCGGTGTGCGGCCGGGCGCGCGCCAGATCGTCCACCAGCCGACCGGCCGCCAGCCGCCCCGACATCGTCGCCATCGGCACCCCGGCGCCGGGATGGACCGAGCCGCCCGCGGCGTAGAGACCAGTGACGCGAGTGCGCGCCCCGGCCCGTTGGAACGAGGCCATCGAGCCGTGGCTGGCGCGACCGTAGAGCGCGCCACCGGTGGCGGGAAACAGCGTGTCGAAGAGGTGCGGCGTGGTCGTGGCGGTCGCGTCGGCGCGGCGTTCCACCTCCAACCCGCAGCGGTTCAGCAGATCGAAGGTGCGCCGCTCGACCGCGGGCGCGAGCTCGGCGAAGTCGTGGGCGTCGCCGTCGGCCGGGGCGTTCACCAGCAACAGCAGACGTTCGCCGTCCGCGGGAGTTGGCCCGTCCGCCGCCTCCCCGCGGTCCTGCGCGCAGACGTAGACCGTGGGCGAGTCGCAGACCGTGCGGTCGCGGAACACCGCCTCGAACTCGCGGGCGTAGTCCTCGGCGAAGAAAACGTTGTGGTGGACCAGCGGAAAGCCGGCCGTCTTCGCCTCGAGGCACCAGGTGAGGGCGGAGAGCCCGCGCTGATGCCGCTTCGTCGCGGTCGCGGCGCGGCGCGCGCCTGCGCCGAGACGGCCGGTCGCCAGCGCCGAGACGTCGCCGTTGAAGACGACCGCGTCGGCGTCGATCCGCTCCCCGTCCGCCAGCACCACACCGGCCGCGCGCCCGTTCTCGACGCGGATCTCCGCGACCGGCGCGCGGAAGCGAAAGCGTGCGCCCTGGTCCTCGGCGAGGCGCTGCAGCGCTTGCGCCACGCGGCAGATGCCGCCCTTCACGAGCCACACGCCGTCCTGCTCGACGTGCGCCACCAGCATCAAGGTCGCCGGCGTCAGCCAGGGTGAGGAGCCGACATAGGTGGCGTAGCGGCCGAAGAGCTGGCGCAGGCGGGGGTCCTCGAAATGCTCGCCGAGCGCGGTCCACATCGTCTTGAAGGGCTCGGTGCGCAACATCGCGCCCAGGTTCATGAGCCCGACGCGGTTCACGAGGCTCACCGGGTTCGGCCGCTCGGCGGCGATGAAGGTGCGCTCGAGGGTGCGGAAGATGTCGGCGGAGCGGTGGCAGAAGGTGCGAAAACCGGCGGCGTCCTTCGCCCCGGCGAAGTCGCCGATGGCGTCGGCCGAGCGCTCGACGTCGGCGAAGAGATCGAGCCGGCCGCCCTCGCGCCAGGCGTGCCGCGCCAAGGTGTCGGCGGCCACCACGTCGACGTAGTCGTCCAGCGACGCGCCGGCGGCGGCGAACAGTTCGTCGAAGATCCAGCGCATGGTGAAGACCGTCGGCCCGGCGGCGACCCTGGCACCGGCGACGTCGACTTCGCGCATCTTGCCGCCGGGGACGGCGGCGCGCTCGCAGACGGTGACGTCGAGCCCTTGGCGCGCCAGGTCGATCGCGGCGGCGAGCCCGCCCATCCCGGCGCCCACGACGACGACGCGCTCGGCGCTGATCCAACCCATCGCGGCCTCCCGAACCGACATCCCCCCGCAGCAACGCCCGCGTGCCGCCGCGGACAACCCGGCGATTAGGCGAGCGTCACCCTTGCGCCGAGCCGCGAGAACCGGTTCGAAGGTGACCGACACGCCGCCGCGCGCGTAGGGGAGGAGCCTCGTTGCCGAAGCCGGTCGCCGTCCCGGGTCCCTCCGCCGTCCGCGACCTCTTCGGCCGCGACAAGGCGGTGATCGGGGTCGTCCACTGCCTCGCCCTGCCCGGGGCACCCGACCACGACGGCCGCGCGATGGACGAGATCGTCGCCCGCGCCCTGGCCGACGCCGAGGCCTACCGCGCCGCCGGCGTCGACGGCCTGATCGTCGAGAACCACGGCGACATCCCGTTCGCGAAGCCCGAGGACCTGGGCCCCGAGACCGCCGCCGCCATGGCGGTGCTCACCGACCGGGTGCGCGCGGCGAGCGGCCTCGTGACCGGCGTCAACGTCCTGGCCAACGGCGCGCTGCACGCCCTCGCGGTCGCCGCCGCCGCCGGCGGCGCCTTCATCCGGATCAACCAGTGGGCCAACGCCTATGTCGCCAACGAGGGCATCGTGGAGGGGCCGGCGGCGCGGGCGCTGCGCTACCGGGCCCAGCTCGCCGCCAAGGCGGTGCGGATCTTCGCCGACGTCCACGTCAAGCACGGCGCCCACGCCATCGTCGCCGACCGCTCGGTCGAGGAGATGGCGCGCGACGTCGAGTTCTTTTACGCCGACGTCGCCATCGCCACCGGCCGGCGCACGGGCGACGCCGCTGCGCTCTCGGAGCTTCGCACCATCGCCGGGGCCACCAGTCTGCCGGTGCTGGTCGGCAGCGGCGTCGACACCACGAACGTCGGCGACATCCTGAGCCTCTCCGACGGCGTCATCATCGCCTCTTCGCTGAAGCGCGACGGGGTGTGGTGGAACCCGGTGGATCCCGACCGCGCCCACGCCTTCATGGCCGAGGTGCGGCGCCTGCGCTGAGCGTGGGCGGCGTCGTTGCCGCCGGTGGTCGACGAACGGAGCCCGGCGTCAGGCCGGCAGCGGTCCGGGCGTGTCCGGAACCCCGTCGAGGTCGGGGGCGTCGCCGTAGCTCATCCGCCGCATCTGCTCCAGGACGCGGTCCATCTCGACCGCCGACAGCTGCGGCGGCTCGCCGATGGCGAGGGCGTGGACGTACATCTTGGCGAGGGTTTCGACCTCGACCGCCAGCGCCAGCGCCTTGTCCACGGACGTGGCCAGGGCGATCAGGCCGTGGTGGCCCATCAGGCAGGCGCTGCGGCCCTCGAGCGCGCCCACCACCGCGTCCGAGAGCGCTTGGGTGCCGAAGCAGGCGTAGGTCGCGACCCGGATGTCGTGGCCGCCGGCGACCGCGACCATGTAGTGGAAGGGCGGAATGCCGCGCTCGTGGCAGGCGAGCGCGGTGGCGTAGGTGGCGTGGCTGTGCAGCACGACGTCGACGTCGGCGCGCGCCCGCAGGATGTCGCGGTGAAAACGCCATTCCGAGGACGGGCGGTGGCGACCGCGATAGCCGGCGTCGCAGCGCAGCTCGACCAGATCCTCCGGCTCCATGGCGTCGTACGGCACCCCGGACGGGGTGATCAGCAGCCCGCCGGCGACGCGGTGCGAGACGTTGCCGGAGGTGCCCTGGTTGAGCCCCTTGGCGTTCATCTCGCGGCAAACCTCGACGATCCTCTGCCGCAGCGCGCGTTCGCTCTGGTCCATGAGCGCGGCGTCCCTTATCGGTGGCCGGCCATCATAGCCTCGTCGCCGTCGCCACCGCGACCCGGTGGGCGACGCGTTTTGGCGGCGCTCGCCGGCAAGGCTCGACCGGCCGCGCCGTCGCGGCATCTTTCGCCGGCGGCGCGGCGCGCTCGCGCCGCCGGCGGCCGATGCGTTCGAACCCGCCGCTCGAGGAGCGCGCTCATGCCCAACTTTCCCATCGTCGACAGCCACGTCCACTTCTGGGACGACGGCGTCAACCAAGTGTCCTGGCTCCGCGCCCATCCGGCGCTCGACCGGCCGTTCGGGGCGCAGGCGCTCGACGACGACCGCGGCGACGCGGCCCTCGAGGCGTTCGTGTTCGTCGAAGCCGACGTCGACGCCGGCCTCTACCTCAAGGAGGCGGCCTGGGCGGCGCAGCTGGCGGAAGCGGAGCCGCGTCTGCGCGCCGTCGTCGCCCACGCACCGCTGGAGTACGGCGGGGCGGTCGGCTCGGAATTGGAGAAGCTCGCGGCGCAGCCGCTGGTGCGCGGCGTGCGCCGGGTGATCGGGCGCGGCCGCGAGGACGGGCTGTGGCAGGATGCCGGCTTTCGCGAGGCGGCGCGCTTGCTGGCCCGTTTCGATCTTCATTTCGAGCTGCGCCTCGACCACGACCAGCTCGCGGCGGCGGTCGACCTGGTCGCGGCCTGCCCGGAGGTGCGCTTCGTGCTCGATCACGTCGCCGTGACCGCGACGGAGGCCGATCCGCGCGCCCCGTCGTGGGATCATCTGGCGGACCTCGCGGCGATGGAGCACGTCATCGCCTGCAAGCTCGCCGGCGGCGCGACGGTGCTGGACGCCACCGACACGGCACCTCCCTATCTCGAGCGTGCGCTCGAGCTGTTCGGCCCCGAGCGGGTGATGTTCGCGAGCCACTGGCCGCTGTCACGGCCGGTGATCGGCTACGCGGAGGGCGTCGCGCGTGTGGAGCGCGCCGTCGCGGACTGGTCCGCCGCGGATCGCCGCCGGCTCTTCGTCGACAACGCCGAGCGGGTCTACCGGCTGGATTGAAGCCCGGGCGCGCGGTGCGGCGTCAGCCGGCGGTGGCGCGCGCCCGCTCGATCTCCGCCGACAGCCGCGCGTGCGCGCCCGACAGCGGCGGCGTCCATTCCAGGGGCGGGGGCTCGGCCGCGACGGCCGGCGGCGGCGCGTGCGGCGTCGGGGACGGCGCCGACGCGTAGGCTTCGGCCACCCGCCGCGGGGACGGCGGGGGTGGGGGTGGCGCCGCCGCTTCGGCCTCGAGCGCCGCGAGCGCGTAGGCGAGCGGGCCGTCGCCGGTTCCGGCCTCGATGCCGGCGCTCACCATCGCGGTGGCGGCACCGACGGGGCCACCGAACAGCATGCCGCCGGCGATCCGCGGCAGCATGCCGATGTCGTCGCCGCTGAGCCGGCGGTAGACCTGCGACACCCCCGGCAAATGTTGCAGCGGATTGACGACGTCGAGGAGGTCGTCGAAGCCGAAGCCGTCGCGGCCCCAGACGCTGTCGACCGCGGGGGCGCGGGCGGCGGTCGCGGCGCCGGCGGGGGTGGATGAGACGTCCATGCCCGCCGATATGCAAGCGACGGGCCAGTCGCTCGGAGCCGGGAGACCTGCGCCATGCGTTTCAGCGAGTGCGAACTCGACCGCTACGCCCGCCAGATGGTGCTGGCGGAGGTCGGCGGCCGCGGTCAGGAGGCGTTGCGGGCCGCCACCGTACTGCTGGTCGGTGTCGGCGGGCTGGGCGCGCCGGCGGCGCTCTACCTCGCCGGCGCCGGGGTCGGCCGGCTCGTCCTGGTCGACGACGACGACGTGGCGCTCGGCAACCTGCAGCGCCAGGTGCTCTACACCACCGCCGACGTCGGCCGGCCCAAGGTCGAGGCCGCGGCGAAGCGGCTCGCCGCGCTCAACCCCGAGCTCGCGCTCGACCCCCGGCGCGAGCGCTTCGAGCCGGCGAACGGCGAGGCGCTGTGCGCGGGCGTCGACCTCGTCCTCGACGGCAGCGACAGCTTCGCGACCCGCGCCACCGTCGCCGCCGCCGCCGCCCGCACCGCCCGCCCGCTGGTGAGCGGCTCGGTGCAGGGCTTCGAGGGCCAAGCCACCGTGTTCGCGCCGCACGCCGACGCCGCGGCGCCCTGCTTTCGGTGTCTGTTTCCCGCCGACCCGCCGGCCGACGCCCTGCCGAGCTGCGCGCTCGGCGGCATCCTCGGCCCGGTGGCGGGCCAGCTCGGCGCGCTCATGGCCACCGAGGCGGTGAAATGGCTCTTGGGCGTGGGTCCGTCGCTGGTCGGCACGCTGCTTTTGGTCGACGGCCGCGCCGCGCGCACCGACCGCATCGCGTTGGCGCGCCGGCCGGCGTGCCCGGGCCACGGCGCGGCGCATCCCGACCTGAACCTAAGGGAAACGTCGCTTGCGCCTGCCGAACGCAAACAGTAAGGGGGCGCCGTGGTTCACGCCCCGGCTGCCGTGACCGGGACGCTCGTCAGGGGGGAGCGTACGATGTCGGAACCCGATGCCGAGCGCTATCAGCCGCTCGCCGACGAAGAGTACATGTGCGACCGCCAACTGGCCTACTTCAAGCACAAGCTGATCGCTTGGCGTAACGAAATCCTGCGCGTCTCGGGCGTTACCTTACAAGAACTTAAAGAAGAAGACACCCGGCTCGCCGACAGCAGCGACTGGGCATCCGCGGAAGTCCAGCGGCACTATCACTTACGTACCCGGGACCGCGAGCGCAAGCTACTGGTCAAAATCCAGGAGGCGCTGGAGCGCATCGACGACGGCAGTTACGGCTTCTGCGAGGAGACCGGCGAGCCGATCGGGCTGGAACGGCTCGATGCGCGGCCGATCGCGACCATGTGCATCGAGGCCCAGGAGCGTCACGAGCGCCGCGAGAAAGAGTACCGCGACGCCTGATCGGCAGGGCTTGCCGCCGCCGGGCGGCAATTCCTGCCCGCGGCGGCCGGCCCGCCGCCGGTGCCGCCGTCCCGAAGCCGCCGAATCGCCGACGACGGGCGGTTGGCACGGCGTTTGAAGGGTGCGGTGCGCCATGCGTACGCATCCGATCCTCACCGCCACGCCAAATTCCTTGCGCGCCGCTCCCGCTGCGGCGGCCGACGCCTTCGCGGCGCTGCTCGCCGGCGGAACGGCGAGCCCGCGGGCGGCCGCGGTCGGGCCCGGTGCGGCC
>JAAAPF010000319.1 GCA_009908425.1 Alphaproteobacteria bacterium | reverse complement strand
GGCGCACCGATCCACGACATGTGGCTCCGGCTCACGGTCGACGCCGAGCTCACCGTGGTCGCCGTGACCGCGGTCACCGACGCCGCGCCCTACCCGGTCTGCGACGCGATCACCCCGGCCTTCCGTCGGCTGGAGGGGCTGACGATCGGCGCGGGCTGGCGCCGCGACGTCGCCAAGCGCCTCGGCGGGGTGCACGGTTGCACCCATCTGGTCGAGCTGTTGGCGCCGTTGGCGACGACGGCGATGCAGACGATCGTGCCGCTGCGCGAGCGGACGGCACCCGACCCGGGCCGCCCGCCCGGGCATCTCGACAGCTGCCACGCCTTGCGCCGCGACGGGCCGGTCGTCCGCGAGCACCACCCGGCCTGGTACACCGGCGCCGCCGACCCCGAGAACCCGTGACGGCCGGTCGACGGAAGCGGTCCGCCGTCGAACCCCCACCGCCACGTCCGTGACCTGATGGCCGCCGGATCGCGACGCTCGGTGCCCGAGCGTCGTGGTCGGACCGCCGGCGTTCAGCCCGCGTCGGCGGCGGGGTCGGGTTCCTCCGGTCCGCCGGCGTCGATGGCGAGGGCGTGGACGGGGTCGCCCATCAGGTCGCCGACGGCGGCGTAGACCGCGCGCTGGCGTTCCAACCGCCCGAGGCCCGCCAGCGTCTCCGCCCGCACCAGCACGCGAAAGTGGGTGGGCGTGCCGGGCACGTGTCCGATGTGCCCGCGGTGATCGTCGCTTTCGTCGATCACCACCAGTCGCTGCGGGGCGAGCGCCGCGCGCAGCCGCCGTTCGAGTTCCGCCGTCACGTCCATCGCCGTCTCCACCGCTCGGCTACCGCCCGGCGCCTGCGCCGTCGTTGCGACGCGGCAGCTTGGCATCGGCGCCGGCCTCGCGAAAGCGGGACGACGAACCGCCCGCGGCTCGCGGGCCACGCCCCGTCACCGGTGTCCGCGCGACCACCGGGCCGCCCGCGGCGGCCGTTTCGATCCGTGCTCGCGCCCGTCCGCAGGCCGGCCGCCCGCGCACCGCGGTGGCGGCACCGACCGGCCCCGAGGCGCCGTCGCGGGATTCCTGTCGCGGCGGTGACGAACGCTTCGGCACCACGGTAACGCGTTGTCACAAAGCAACTTTTTGGTCCGCGCAACTCCCGGGTTCCAGGTCGTTCCCGAGAGCTCCGATGTTAGCTTTTTAGTAGAAATATCATGATGCGTCGTCGACGTGTGTGTTAACCAAACATAACCAACCTTCACGTGCTAAGCGCGTTAGTTGAGTGGTCGGGTGGTGACCGGCCGCTGTTCGTTGGAGCCCGGCTCCGGTTTGTCACCGAGCGCGGAAACTTAAAGTTTCATTCGCGTTCGTCTCGTGAAAGTTAACGTTATGGATCTCGTGATGAACAATCCAGCGTCCAAGCCGACCAACCCGCGGGGCCGAGCTCGCCCGCAGGACATCGATCGTCACGTCGGCAACCGGATGCGCGAGCGTCGCATCATGCTCGGCTTGACCCAGCAGCAGATGGCGGACCTGATCGGGGTGACCTATCAGCAGGCGCACAAATACGAGAAGGGCATCAACCGGATCGCCGCCGGGCGGCTGTACAATGTGGCGCGCGCTCTCGGTGTCGAGGTCGGATACTTTTTCGAAGGTCTCGACGACGGCCAGCCTTTCCAGCCCACCGCGCAGCAGCGCATGCTGCTCGAACTCGCGCGTAACTTCATCTCGTTGACGAACCGACGCCACCAGGAGGCGATCTGCACGTTGGCGCGCGCCCTCGCCGAGGAGCCCGAGTCGACCGAGCTGCAGATCGATGACGGCACCGCAGCGAACAACGGCGCGTCGGCCTGAGCGTCGGGGACTCAGCGGTCGGTGCGGCCGGCGCGCCGAAAAAAGCGCGTCAACGCCAGCGCGGCGGTCACGGTGAGGCCGATCAACAGCCCCACCCAGACCCCGCGCGCGCCGCCGTCGGCGACCGCGACCACGGTGGCGGCGGTGCCGAGTCCGCAGATCCAGTAGCCCAAGCCGGCGTAGAGCATCGGCACCGTGGTGTCCTTGAGCCCGCGCAGCAGGCCGCCGCCGACCACCTGCAGCCCGTCGGCGATCTGAAACAGGGCGGCGATGCCCAACAGCCCGACCGCGGTCTCCAACAGCCGGGTCTGGGCGCCGGGATCGTCGAGGAACGGCCGCACCAGCCCGCCCGGCACGGCGAGAAAGGCCGTCGCCGGCACGGTCATCACGGCGACGGCGAGACCGACGGCGAGCCGGCCGACCCGGCGCACGCCGGCGTCGTCGCGCCGCCCCGCGGCGAGGGCGACGCGGATGGTCGCGGCTTGGCTCAGTCCCAACGGCACCATGAAGATGATGGCGCAGAGTTGGAGCGCGACGTTGTGGGCGGCGAGCGGCACCGGGCCGAGGGTGCCGACCAGGAGCGCCGCCGCGCTGAACATGCCGACCTCGAGGAGCAGCGTGAGCCCGATCGGCAACCCCAGTCTCGCGACCGCGGCGAAGACCGCCCAGTCCGGGCGCCACAGGCGGGCGAACACGCGGTAACGGCGGTAGGGCGCCGCCCGGCTCGCCAGCACCGCGAGCGCGGCGAAGGTGGCGATGTTGACGACGGTCGAGCTGATCCCGGCGCCGACGAGCTCCAGCCGCGGCAACCCGAAATTGCCGAACATCAAGCCGTAATTGGAGATTGCGTTGAGGAGCACCGCCGCGCCCATGACGGCGAGCACCGCGCGGGTGTGCCCGAAGCTGGTGACGAACCCCCGCAGCGCCATCGTGAAGGCGGCGAACGGCAGGCCGAGGGCGGCGGCGCGCAGATAGGCCTGGGCGTCGGCGGCCACCGCCGGGGTTTGGCCGAGCGCTTCGAGCAGCGGCGCGCTGAAGGCGAGCGCGAGCGCCGGCGGGGTGGTCACCACCGCGACCACCCACAGGCCCTGGCGGACCACCCGGCGGACCCGCCGCGGTCGACGCCCGCCCAGCGCCTCGGCCACCAACGGCGGCAACGCCGAAGCGACGCCGATGCCGAACAGCGCCGGCAGGATCCAGATGTTGACGGCGAGCCCACCGGCGGCGAGGGCCTCGGTGCCGAGCCAGCCCATCATCAACACATCGGTGGTGTTGATCGCGATCTGCGCGAGCTGGGCGAGGGCGAGCGGCAGCGCGAGCGCGGTGAGGGCGCGCAACTCGCCGCGCCACGCCGCCGCCGGGCGGGCGGCGATCGCGGTCACGCCCCGGTCAGGCGACGCGCGGCGTGTAGCGCCGGTCGGCGAGCTTCGGGGTCGGATGCAGGGCGTAGACCCGGCGGCGCAGTTCGTCGATGAGCGCGGCCCGGTCCTTCAAGGGCGCCAGCTCGGCGTACGGGATCAGATCCCCGATCTCGATGCGCTGGCGCGAGCCGATCTTGTTGGCGACCTCGTGGAACAGGAGCGACATCCGCAGCGTCAGGCTGACATGGCTGGCGAGCTGAAAGAGCCGGCTGTTCTGCCCGACGAAGCACACCGGCAGCACCGGCGCCTTGGCGGCGTGGATCAGCTTGGCGGTGAAGGGTTTCCAGGGCGGGTCGACCGCGGGGCCGAAGGCCTTGGGCGAGGTCGAGACGGTGCCGCCCGGAAACACGATCAGGACGCCGCCGCCCTTGAGCCAGTCCAGCGCACCCTTGCGCGAGCGCAGGTTGGTGGCGCGGGCGGTGTCGCTTTCGGTGAAATCGATCGGAAACAGAAACGGCGCGGCTTCGGCCGAGCGGGTGAGGACGCCGTGGGCGACGATGCGGAAGTCCTTGCGCCGCCGGCCGACGAGGTGACCGATCATCAGCCCGTCGAGGACGCCGTAGGGGTGGTTGGCGGCGACCACGACCGGGCCCTCGGCCGGCAGCCGCTCCAGCTTGTCGGGGTCGTAGTCGAGCTCGATGCCGAGCCGGCGGACCGCCGAGCCCCAGAAATCGGGGTCGTGCGCGTCGAGATGTTTGCGGTAGAGCCGGGCCAGCCGCGGCTTGCCGGTGACGCGCTCGATCCCGCGGATGGCGAGCCGACGCATCCGGCTGTCGCTCGGATCGGCGTAGGTGAAGTCGGCGAGCTCGAGCAGCGATTCGTCGTTCGCCCCGCCCCGGTCGCGGTGGCGGCGCCGGCGCCCGCGGGCGGAATCTGGGGGTGTCACCGAAGTCGCCTCATCTCCTCGAGCCGGGATGGGTCCGGGGCCCGCGCAGGTTGTGCACCAGGCTGGACGTGTCCCAACGCTCGCCGCCGGCCATCTGAACCTCACGATAGAGTTGGTCGACCAGAGCCGTCACCGGAAGGGGCGCGCCGTTGCGTCGCGCCTCCTCCAGGCAGATCGCCAGGTCCTTGCGCATCCAGTCGACCGCGAAGCCGAAGTCGAACTCGCCCTTCGCCATGGTGTGCCAGCGGTTCTCCATCTGCCAGCTCTGCGCGGCGCCCTTGGAGATGACGTCGACCACGGCGTCGGTGTCGAGCTCGGCGGCCTGGGCGAAGTTCACCGCCTCCGCCAGCCCCTGCAACAGGCCGGCGATGCAGATCTGGTTGACCATCTTGGTGAGCTGGCCGCTTCCGACCTCGCCCAGGCGCTTCACCGCGCGGCCGTAGGCGGCCATCACCGGCTCCGCCTCGGCGAAGCTCGCCGCGTCGCCGCCGCACATGACGGTGAGCACGCCGTTCTCCGCGCCGGCCTGGCCGCCGCTCACCGGGGCGTCGACGAAGCCGGCACCCTTGCCGGCGGCGGCGTCGGCGAGTTCGCGGGCGAGCGCGGCGGAGGCGGTGGTGTGGTCGACGAGGACGGCGTCGCGGACCAGGCCGGCGAGCGCGCCGTGGTCGCCGTGGACGACGCTGCGCACGTCGTCGTCGTTACCGAGGCAGGTGAAGACGAACTCGGCGCCCGCGGCGGCGGCCTTCGGCGTCGGCGCGGCGCCGCCGCCGTGGGCGGCCGTCCAGCGCTCGGCCTTGCTCGCGGTGCGGTTGAAGACGGTGACGTCGTGACCGGCGCGGGCCAGATGGCCCGCCATCGGAAAACCCATCACGCCCAGACCCAAAAACGCGCAGCGGGCCATCCTCGGCACCTCGTCGTCGGTCACGCCTCGTCGCTCGGCGCTGCTTAGGGGTTCGCCGCGCCCCGGGCAAGCCGCGGCCGGCGGCACTGGACAAGTCGCGCGCCTTTCGGTCATACCCGGCGCGCAGCCGACCAACCTCCCAGACGTGACCCCGATGGCGGAACGCCCGACGCCGAAGACCGTGCGGTTGGAGGACTACCGCGCGCCCGATTACCGCATCGAGACCACCGATCTCAGCTTTCGATTGATCGCGGATGCGACGATCGTGCGGGCGCGGATCCACCTGGTGCGGCGGACGGCGTTGCCGGTGGGCCAGCTCGCGCTCGTCGGCGAGGAGTTGGAGCTGCTGGAGATCGCGGTGGACGGCCGGCCGCTCGGCGCCGACGAGTACCACCTCGACGACGGCGACCTCGTTCTCCTGCGCCCGCCCGAGCGTTTCACCCTGGAGACGGCGGTCCGGATCGATCCGCAAGCCAACACCAAGCTGTCGGGGCTCTACCTCTCCAACGGCGTGTTCTGCACCCAGTGCGAGGCGCAGGGCTTTCGCCGCATCACCTATTACCTCGACCGTCCCGACGTGCTGGCCCGCTTTCGCGTCCGCCTGGAGGGGCCACAGACCACGCTGCCGGTGCTGCTGTCGAACGGCAACCCGGTGTCGGCGGGGACGTTCGGCGACGGCTGGCACTACGTCACCTGGGAGGACCCGTTCCCGAAGCCGGCCTACCTGTTCGCGCTCGTCGCCGGCGACCTGGCGGTGCTGGAGGACGGCTTCCGCACCCGCTCGGGGCGCGCCGTCGCCCTCAAGATTTACAGCGAGCCGCCCTTCATCGACCAGTGCCACCACGCCATGGCGTCCCTCAAGCGCGCCATGCGCTGGGACGAGGAGCGTTTCGGCCTCGAATACGACCTCGACGTCTACAACATCGTCGCCGTCAGCGACTTCAATTTCGGGGCGATGGAGAACAAGGGGCTCAACATCTTCAACACCGCGGCGACGCTGGCGCGGCCGGACACCGCCACCGACAACGACTTCGTCAACGTCGAGCGGATCATCGCCCACGAGTACTTCCACAACTGGACCGGCAACCGGGTCACCTGCCGCGACTGGTTCCAGCTGACGTTGAAGGAAGGCCTCACGGTGTTCCGCGATCAGGAGTTCACCGCCGATCTGCACAGCCGGGCGGTCAAGCGCATCGGCGACGTCGCGCTGTTGCGCGAGGGCCAGTTCCCCGAGGACGCCGGCCCGCTGGCCCACCCGATCCGCCCGTCGAGCTACGTCGAGATCAACAACTTCTACACCCGCACCGTCTACGAGAAGGGTGCGGAAGTCATCCGGATGATCCACACCCTGATCGGCGAGGAGGCGTTCCGCCGCGGGCTCGATCTCTACTTCGACCGGCACGACGGCGAGGCGGTGACCTGCGAGGACTTCGTGGCGGCGATGGCCACGGCGTCGGGGCGGGACTTCGGACCGTTCTTCTGCTGGTACGAGCAGGCGGGCACGCCGCGGGTCGAGGCCGAGGGGGCCTACGACCCCGAGACCCGGCGCTACGCCCTCACCCTGCGCCAGCACACGCCGCCGACGCCCGGCCAGCCCGTCAAGGCGCCTTTCCACCTGCCGGTACGGCTCGGCCTGTTGGACCCGAGCGGCGCCGCGTTGCCGCTCCGGCTCGAAGGCGAAACCGTGGCGGTCGGCAGCGAGCGCGTGCTCGAACTGACCGACGCCGAGCAGCGTTTCGTCTTCGAGGACGTCGCCGCGCCGCCGGTACCGTCGCTGCTGCGCGGCTTCTCGGCGCCGGTGAAGCTGGAGATCGACCTTTGCGACGCCGAGCTCGCCCACCTCCTGGCCCACGACGACGACGGCTTCGCCCGCTGGGACGCCGGTCAGACCCTGGCGCTGCGCACGCTCTCGGCGCTGGTCCGCGACCACGCCGCGGCACGGCCGCTGGAACTGCCCGAACCCTTCGTCGCCGCCTGGGCCGAGGTCCTCGCCGACGGCGACATCGAGCCGGCGTTCAAGGCGCAGCTCATGGGGCTGCCGTCGGCGACCTATCTCGGCGAGCAGATGACCGTCATCGACGTCGAGGGTATCGCCGCCGCCCGCGAGGCCGCCCAGGCCGGCCTCGGCCGGCGCCTCGCGCCGCGGCTCACCGCCGTCGCCGAAGCCTGCCGCGAGGACGGCTTCGCGCTCACCGCCGAGGCCATGGGCAGGCGGCGGCTGAGGAACACCGCGCTCGGCTATCTGGCGCACGGGGTCGCCGACGACGTCCGCGACGGCATCTGCGTCCAGGCCCGCGAGGCCGCCAACATGACCGACCGGCTCGCCGCCCTGGCGCTGGTCACGCGCTGGGACTGGCCGGAACGGCGCGAGGTGCTGGACCGGTTCTACCGCGACTTCAAGGACGAGCCGCTGGTGGTGAACAAGTGGTTCGCGGTCCAGGCGATGGCCGAGCACCCCGGGGTGGTCGAGGAGGTCGAGGGCTTGATGCGGCATCCCGCCTTCACGCTCGCCAACCCCAACCGGGTGCGCTCGGTGCTCGGCGTCTTCGCGAACTTCAACCCGCGCGGGTTCCACCGTCGCGACGGCGCCGGCTACCGGCTGGTCGCCGACGTCGCCCTCGAGCTCGACGGCCGCAACCCGGCGGTGGCGGCGCGGCTCGCCAAGGCCTTCGACCGCTGGCGGCGGTTCGATCCGGCGCGCCAGCGGCTGATGCGCGAGCAGCTCGAGCGCCTGGCCGGCACCGAAGGCCTCTCGCGCGACCTCTACGAGATCGTGCACAAGTCGCTGGAGGCGGCCGGCGAGCCCGCCTGAGCCGCCGGTCGCACCGCGCGCGGCGCGCCGCGCGACGACGACGAAACAGGGAGGCGGTGATGGGGCACATCGGGCATCTGGTGGCGGGTGAACGCGTCGCCGGCGCGAGCGGGCGGACGGGGCCGGTCTACGACCCGGCGCTGGGCGAGCGCATCGGCGAGGTCGCGCTCGCCGACGCCCGCGAGGTCGCCCGCGCGGTCGCGGCGGCGCGGGCGGCCCTGCCGGCGTGGGCGGCGACGCCGCCGATCCGCCGCGCACGGATCATGTTCGCCTTCAAGGACCTGATCGAGCGCCACATGGACGAGCTCGCCCGGTTCGTCACCACCGAGCACGGTAAGACGTTCGACGACGCCAAGGGCTCGATCACCCGCGGGCTCGAGGTGGTCGAGTTCGCCTGCGGCATCCCGCAGCTCCTCAAGGGCGAATTCTCCGCCGAGGTCGGCGCCGGCGTCGATCTGACCTCGTTCCGCCAGCCGGTGGGCGTCTGCGTCGGCATCACGCCCTTCAACTTCCCGGCGATGATCCCGCTGTGGATGTTCCCGCTGGCGCTCGCCTGCGGCAACAGCTTCGTGCTCAAGCCCTCGGAGAAGGACCCCTCGTGCCCGCTGCGGCTGGCCGAGCTCGCCCACGAGGCCGGGGTGCCGCCGGGCGTGCTCAACGTCGTCAACGGCGACAAGGCGGCCGTCGACGCGCTCTTGACCCACCCCGACGTCGCGGCGGTGAGCTTCGTCGGTGCGACGAAGACGGCGGAGCACATTTACACGACGGCTTGTGCCCACGCCAAACGCTGCCAGGCGCTCGGCGGTGCGAAGAACCACATGGTGGTGATGCCCGACGCCGATCTGGAGCAGGCGACCGACGCGCTCGTCGGCGCCGGCTACGGCTCGGCGGGCGAGCGCTGCATGGCGGTGTCGGTGGCGGTCGCCGTCGGCGACGCGGTGGGCGACGCGCTGGTCGATCGGCTCGCCCCGCGCGTGCGCCAGCTCAAGATCGGTCCCGGCACCGACCCCGAGGTGGAGATGGGCCCGCTCGTCACCGCCGAGCACCGCGACAAGGTGAAGGGCTATGTCGACCTCGGCGTCGCGGAGGGCGCCAAGCTCGTCGTCGACGGCCGCGACTTCCAGATGCAGGGTTACGACAACGGGTACTTCATCGGCGGCTGCCTCTTCGACGAGGTCACGCCGGAGATGCGGATCTACCACGAGGAGATCTTCGGGCCCGTGCTCTCGGTCGTGCGCGTGCCGGACTACGACACCGCGGTGAAGCTCGTGAACGACCACGAATACGGCAACGGCACGGCGATCTTCACCCGCGACGGCGACGCCGCGCGCACCTTCACCCAGGAGGTCCAGGTCGGCATGGTCGGGGTCAACGTGCCGATCCCGGTGCCGGTGGCCTATCACGCCTTCGGCGGCTGGAAGCGCTCGCTCTTCGGCGACCACCACGTCCACGGCATGGAGGGCGTGCGCTTCTACACCAGGCAGAAGGCGGTGTCGGCGCGCTGGCCGACCGGGATCCGCGCCGGCTCCGAGTTCGCGATGCCGCTGGTGCGGTGACGGGATCTCGGACATTCGGCTGAAGCCGCCCGTTCCTGTGCCGCCGCGCCGCGACCGCGGCCACGGCGCGAGCCGGCCGGAATCCGGCGGTGTCCGGGCCGAGCGGCGGCGCGCCGCACGGGCAGGGCAGCGATGCGTTTCGTCCCGTGCCACGATGATGCTAACGCCGCCTTCGCAACTGCAGCGTAAAAGTGGGGTCCGCACGCCACCTCGACGCGTGTGGGGAAACCGCGATGCAGATCGCCAGAACTCGGCCGGTGTCCGTGTGGCCGCTCGTCTGGCTCGGCGGGCTCGCCAGCTTTGCGGGTCTGCACGTCCTGTGGGCGACGATGGCCCGGCCCGTCGTGCCGACGTCGCCGCTGACGGACGCGCGCTCGCTCTCCTGCCTGGTGATCTTCGTCCTCGCCTATCTGCTGGTGATGACCGAAGAGCGCACCGGCTTGCGCAAGTCCAAGCCGGTGATGCTCGCCGCCGGGCTGATCTGGGCGCTGGTCGCCTGGATGGCGCCGACCTACGGCATCGCCGAGCACGCGGTGCGCGAGGCGATCCTCTTCAGCCTGCACGAATACGGCGGCCTCGCGCTGTTCTTGATGGCGGCGATGACCTACATCGCCGCGCTCGACCGGCTGCACGTCTTCGAGGCGCTGCGCGAACGGCTGATCCACTCGCCGCTGAGCTATACCGGCCTGTTCTGGGCGACCGGGGCGCTGTCGTTCGGCCTCTCGGCGGTGGCCGACAACCTGACCACCGCCCTGGTGATGGGGATGGTGGTGGCCACCGTCGGCATCGGCCAGCCCCGCTTCGTCGCCGTCGGGCTGGTCAACGTGGTCGTCGCCGCCAACGCCGGCGGCGCCTTCAGTCCCTTCGGCGACCTCACCACGTTGATGGTGTGGCAGGCCGGTAAGCTCGACTTCTTCGCGTTCTTCGCGCTGGTGGTGCCGTCGGTGGTGGCCTACCTGATCCCGGCGATCTGGATGAGCCGCAACCTCGCCTCCGGCTCCCCGCGGGTCGCCGGCGACGCCAAGCCGATGCACCGCGGCTCCAAGCGCGCCATCGCCCTCGGCCTCGTCACCATCGCGCTCGCCGTCACCTTCGAGCAGTATCTGGGCCTGCCCGCCTTTCTCGGCATGATGATGGGCCTCTCCCTGCTCATGGGGCACTTCTACCAGCTGCGGATGAGCCGGCGCGACGGCGAGCCCAGCTTCGACATCTTCAAAGCGGTGGCGAAGGTGGAGTGGGACACCCTGTTCTTCTTCTTCGGCATCATCTTCTGCGTCGGCGGTCTCGCCTTCATCGGGTATCTCGAATTGCTGGCGGACGGGCTCTACGGCGGGCTCGGGCCGACGGTCGCCCATGTCGGGCTCGGCGTCGCCTCGGCGGTGGTCGACAACATCCCGGTGATGTTCGCCGTGCTCAGCATGGACCCCGACATCTCCCCCGCCCAGTGGTTGTTGATCACCTTCACCACCGGCACCGGCGGCAGCCTGTTGGCGATCGGCTCGGCGGCCGGGGTGGCACTGATGGGCGTCGGCGGCGGGAAATACACCTTCACGACGCATCTGCGCTGGACGCCGGTGATCGCGCTCGGCTTCGCCGCCGGCGTCGCCGTGCACCTGCTGATCAACGGGATCTGAGGGCGACCGCCGGGGTTTCGTCGTCCACCGTCTCGCAGGCGCCGGGGCCTGCGACGACGGTCCGCGACGTCACCTCGGCGCGGGGGCCGCAGCGGCGAGCGCGGCCGGTCGAGCGAGCGGACGACGACGGCGCGCATGCGGGCGGGCCGCCCTGAACGCAAACGGCGGGGCCGGAGCCCCGCCGTCCGTGAGTTCGCGGTTCGGGGGACGGCTCAGAAGTCCATGCCGCCCATGCCGCCCATGCCGGCCTCGGCGCCGGCGCCGCCGCTCTGCTTCTGCTCGGGGCGCTCGGCCACCATCGCCTCGGTGGTGATGAGGAGGCCCGCCACCGACGCGGCGTCCTCGAGCGCGGTGCGCACCACCTTCACGGGGTCGATGACACCGGTCTTGACGAGGTCCTCGTAGGTGTCGGTACCGGCGTTGTAGCCGTAGTTGTACTCCGAGTTCTCGAGCAGCTTACCGACGACCACCGAGGCGTCGACCCCGGCGTTGGCCGCGATCTGGCGCACCGGCGCCTGGATGGCGAGCCGCACCATGTCGACGCCGCGACGCTGGTCGTCGTTGGCGGGCTTGAGACCCTCGAGGGCGTGGGTGGCGCGCAGGAGCGAGACGCCGCCGCCGGGCACGATGCCCTCCTCGACCGCGGCCCGGGTCGAGTTCATGGCGTCGTCGACGCGGTCCTTGCGCTCCTTCACCTCGACCTCGGTGGCGCCGCCGACGCGGATCACCGCGACACCGCCGGCGAGCTTGGCGAGCCGCTCCTGCAGCTTCTCGCGGTCGTAGTCGGAGGTGGTCTCCTCCATCTGCGCCCGGATCTGGTTGCAGCGGCCCTCGATGGCGTCCTTGTCGCCGTAGCCGTCGATGATCGTGGTGTCTTCCTTCTTGATCACCACCCGCTTGGCGCGGCCGAGCATGTCGAGGGTGACGTTCTCGAGCTTGATGCCGATGTCCTCGCTGACGACCTGGCCGCCGGTGAGGATCGCCATGTCCTCGAGCATCGCCTTGCGCCGGTCACCGAAGCCCGGCGCCTTCACGCTCGCCACCTTGAGGCCGCCGCGCAGCTTGTTGACCACGAGCGTCGCCAGCGCCTCGCCCTCGACGTCCTCGGCGATGATGAGAAGCGGCTTGTTGGACTGCACCACCTGCTCCAGCACCGGCAGCAGCGACTGCAGGTTGGAGAGCTTCTTCTCGTGATAGAGGATGTAGGGCTCGTCCAACTCCGTCAGCATCTTCTCGCTGTCGGTGACGAAGTAGGGCGAAAGGTAGCCGCGGTCGAACTGCATGCCCTCGACCACGTCGAGCTCGGTCTCGAGCCCTTTGGCTTCCTCGACCGTGATGACGCCCTCGTTGCCGACCTTCTGCATGGCCTGGGCGAGCATCTCGCCGATCTCGGTGTCGCCGTTGGACGAGATCGTGCCGATCTGCTTGACCTCGTCGGTGCCGCTGATCGGCTTGGCGTGCTCGCGCAGATGCGCGACCACGGAGGCCACCGCCATGTCGACGCCGCGCTTGAGGTCCATCGGGTTCATGCCCGCGGCCACCGCCTTGACGCCCTCGCGCACGATCGATTGCGCCAGCACGGTCGCGGTGGTGGTGCCGTCACCGGCGACGTCGTTGGTCTTCGACGCCACCTCCCGCACCATCTGCGCCCCCATGTTCTCGAACTTGTCCTGGAGCTCGATCTCCTTGGCGACGGTCACGCCGTCCTTGGTGATCCGCGGTGCCCCGAAGCTCTTGTCGAGGACCACGTTGCGACCCTTCGGCCCCAACGTCACCTTCACCGCGTCCGCGAGCAGGTCGACGCCACGCAGCATCCGGTTGCGCGCGTCGGTGTCGAACTTAACGTCTTTTGCCGTCATCTCTCACCCATGTCCTTGCAATGCGGTCGATCGCGCAGGGATGACTTACGCGGCCTGCTGGCCCGCCCCGGTTCCTTCGACGACGCCGAAGATGTCGCTCTCCTTCATCACCAGGAGATCTTCGCCGTCGATCTTGATTTCCGTTCCGGACCACTTGCCGAAGACGATGGTATCGCCGGGCTTGACGTCCGGAGCGATGTGCTTGCCGTCTTCGTCGCGGGCGCCCGGCCCGACGGCGAGGACCTCGCCCTGTTGCGGCTTTTCCTTGGCGGTGTCGGGAATGATGATGCCGCCGGCGCTCTTCTCTTCGGCTTCGATACGCCGAACGAGCACGCGGTCATGCAAGGGCCGAAAACCCATGATCGACCTCCATAGAGGGGTGTTCCGCGGACTGTTGGCACTCACCCAGGGCGAGTGCTAGCGGGCACATAAGGAAGCCGGGCCGCGCGTCAAGCGGCCGCGGAAAACTTTTTTTCGACGGCGCCGTCAGCGCTCGGCCACGCGGTTCCAGAAGCCTGACTTGCGGCCGTGATCGGCCTCCATCCGGTGGCGGAACGCGTCGTGGGTCTCGAACCGGCCGAAATCCTCGACGCGCTCGGCCAGCGCCCCGCATTCGCGCCAGTGCCGCGCGGCGTGGCCGTAACGGGTCGTGCGCTTGCGCGTCAACGTCGCCTCGATCATCGCGCGCCGGAGCAGCGTCGCCGACAGCGGATGTTTCTCGCCGAGCGTGTCGGCCGCCGGCGACAGCAGCTGCCAGCGGTCGCCGTCGAATTCCTCCGCGCGCTCGGTGACGAGCTTCGCCGCCTCGCGTGGCGCCGGCCACGCCAGCAGAAAGTCGAGCGCGGCGTGCACCCGCGCGAAGGCCCGCGCGACCCCGAAGGCGCGCTTTTCCGCCTCGACGTCGTCGAAGTCGGGCAGGCGCTTGAGGAACGCCCGGAGATGGTCGGGGTCGAGCGTCTCCGCGAACCCGGCCCAGCGGTGCGCCTGCGCGCCCGCGACATCGCCCAGCGCCTCCATCACGTCGGCCTCGACCCGGTCCCGTTCCGGCCAGCGCGTCCCGCCCGGCGGCACCTCCGCCAGCGCCGCCGCGGCGTCGCCGGCGCGGCCGGCGTCCAGCAAGCGGCGCGCGATGCCGGCGGCGATGGCCGGGGCGCGGCGGGCGTCGGCGTCGAACAGCGCCGAAAAGGCGTCGACGTCGCCGTCGATGTCGGCGAGCCGGGCGAGCGCCGCCACCAGCCGATGGCCGCGGTCGCGGGCGGCGCGTTCGCAGCGGGCGGCCTCGAGCCGGACGCGCAGGTGGTCGCGCCCGTCGGCGCCGAGCCGGGGTGCGACGGCGTCCACCACGTCGAGGGCACCGTTCCAGCCGTCGGCCGCCACCAGTCGGGCCACGCGCTCCGCGAGCGGCGCCGGCGCCGGCCGGGCGGCGTCGATCAGCCCGGCCAGCTCGGCCGCGGCGTCCTCGAAGACGCCGAGCAGCGCGTCGTCCGACCAATGACAGCGACCGAACACCGCCGGCCGCAGCTCGATCAGGCGCAACAGCAGGTCGAGCGCCTCGTCGGGTCGGGGCGAGGCGAGTTGGTCGACCACGGCGCGGCGATGGGCGTCGAGGTCGCGGGCGAGGGCGCGTTGGTTCTCGGTGTCGAGCAGGCTCGACGCCCGCGCGACGGTCTGCCAGCGCTTGCGGACGGCGCGGGCGAGTTCTCCGGGGTCGTGGCGCGCGGCGAGCTCCAGCCGCGCCCGCCGCTTGGCGGCCGCGTCGCCGTCGACCAGCTCGAGGACCAGCGCGGCCAGGCGCTCGGTGCCGAGGGTTTCGAGGTTGGCGGCGTTGAGGGTGGTCTTGGCGGGCATCGGCGTCTCGTCGGGCTCGCGCCGCTCGAAGCGCGGGCGCGACCGTAACGGTGACAGTTGGCGGTTCAACACCCTGCTAGCGGGGCGCGGCGGGCGCGGTGGCGGCGCGCGAGCTCAGGCCTCACCCCTGGCCTTGGCCTCCTCGTAACGCCGGCGATTGGCGTCGTCGGCGGGGTAGAGGCCGGGGAGCGGAGCACCGCCTTCGACCTCGCGCATGATCCAGCCTTCGAGCCGTTCCTGCTCGAGCCCGGCCGCGGCCACCTCCTCGGCGAGCGCGCGCGGGGTGCAGACCGCACCGTCCCGGTCGGCGACGATCAGGTCGCCCGGCATCACGGCGACGCCGCCGCAGGCCACGGGCTCCTGCCAGCCGACGAAGGTTAGGGCGGCCACCGACGGCGGGGCGGCGGCCCCCCGGCTCCAGACCGGCAGGCCGGTGGCGAGCACGCCGTCCACGTCGCGCACGACGCCGTCGGTCACCAGCGCCGCCACGCCCCGCTTCTTCATCCGCGCGCAGAGGATGTCGCCGAAGATGCCGGCATCGATGATGCCGCCGGCGTCGGCGACGGTGACGACGCCCTCCGGCATGTCCTCGATCGCGGCACGGGTCGAGGTCGGCGACGACCAGCTCTCGGGCGTCGCCAGGTCCTCGCGCGCCGGCACGAAGCGCAGCGTGAAGGCCGGGCCCACCACCCGCTCGCCCGCCGCCAGCGGCATCGGGCCGTCGCCGTGGACGCAGACGGTCTCGGGCTTCACCGCCAGCTTGGCGCCGTTGATCGAGGTGAGGGCACCCTCCTCCAGCATCCGCAGCACCCGGTCGGCGGCCTCCTCGGCGTCGTGCAGCACCGCGCCCGGGGTGCCGCGCGCGACCAGCGTGCCGTCGTCGTTGTAGGCGCGGTCGGCGTAGATCTCGCGCACGAGCGGGTGCGGATGCGCCGCCGCGGCGCGCTCGAGCGCGGTCGCCGCCATCGTGATGACGGGAAGCGCCGCGTCGAAGGCGGCGACGGCCTCGATGAACGGCCGCGCGATCGCGTCGTCCTCGCTCGCCATGTTGCCGAGCGCGCCGTGCAGCTTGACGTGGCTGAGATCGAGGCCGTGGGCCCGGGCGATGGCGGCCAGGGCCCCCACCTGGTAGCGCACCAGCGTGCGCACCTCGTCGGGCGTGAGGCCGTGGATGCGCCGCCGCCCGAAGCCCTCGAGGTCGCGAAAGCCCGGATGCGCGCCGACGGCGACGCCCTTGGCCTTCGCCCGCGCGACGGTGCGGTCCATCTCCATCGGGTCGCCGGCGTGAAAGCCGCAGGCGACGTTGGCGCTGGTGATGATGTCGAAGAGCGCCTCGTCCTGGCCCATCCGCCAGGGCCCGAAGCTCTCGCCGAGATCGGCGTTGAGATCGAGCGTCTCGGTCATGGCTCCACTTCTCCCTGGTACACGCCGTCGATGAGGTTCACCGCCAACAGCGGATCGACGGCGGGGCCGACACGAACGTGGTCGGCGAGCCCGGCGAGCCGGGTGCGGTGCGCGCGCAGGGCGGCCACCGCATCGCCCGGCCAGACCGCGCGAAAGCGCACCGCGGCACCGGTCGCGAGCTGCGCGAAGGCGGGCAGGTCGGCGGTGACGACGGTGGCGATCCGCGGATAGCCGCCGGTCGGCTGGCGGTCGGCCAGGAGCACGATCGGCACACCGTCGCCCGGCACCTGGACGTCGCCCAGGACCACCGCGTCGGAGATCAGCGTCAGTCCGCGCGCGGGGCGGAACGGCTCCGCCGCGCCGTCGAGGCGCACGCCCATGCGGTCGCGCTTGGGCGAGACCCGAAAGGTCGTGGCGAGAAAGCGCCCGCGCTCGTCCTCGCCGAACTCCAGGGCGTGCACGCCCCAGAGGACGCGCACGGTCTCGATCGGCGGCTCTGGCGCCACGTCCAGCGTCGCCACCCCGTCCTCGCCCGCGGCGGGCGCGCCGGCCGGCAGCACGTCGCCGGCGCGGAGCTCGCGGCCCTCGAGCCCGCCGAAGCCGGCGCGCAGATGGGTCGCCCGGGCGTGCAGCACCTCCGGCACGTCGATCCCGCCCGCCACGTGCAGATAGGCGTAGACCCCGTCCTCGGCCTTGCCGACGGCGAGCTCGGCGCCCGCGGGCAGGGTAAAGGCCGTGTGCCAGGCCACCGGCCGGCCGTCGACGGTGGCGGCACAGCGGGCACCGGTGAGCGCCACGCGCAGGGCTGCGCCCGCGGCGCGAAAGCGCCCGCCGCCGAGCGTCATCTCGAGCGCGGCGAGGCCCGGGTCCTGGCCCAAGAGCGCCGCGCCCTCGTAGAGCGCGCGCGGGTCGAGCGCGCCGCCCTCGGCGACGCCGGCGCGCTGCAGGCCCGGGCGGCCGAGGTCCTGCACGGCGGCGTGCAGGCCCGGATCGACCACTTCGAGGCCGACGGCGCTCACGCCAGCGGCTCCGCGGTCACGATCTCCTCGCCGGCGTCGACCGCGGCCGCGAGCCGGTCGTAGTCGCCCGCCGCGATGGGCGCGAAGACGAGCTCGTCGCCGGCGGCGAGCGCGAAGGTCGGCTCGCGGTCGAGGGCGAACGCGCGCCAGGGCGTGCGGCCGATCAGCCGCCAGCCGGTCGGGATCGTCGTCGAGGTCAAGACGGTCTGACGCACCGCCACGGCGAGCGTTCCCGGCGGCACCTTCGCCACCACCTCGGTCCGCCGCGGCAGGTCCCAGGCGTCGGGCAGCATGCCGGTGTAGACGAAGCCGGGGGCGAAGCCGACCATCCGCACCCGGTGCACGGCGGCGGCGTGCTCGGCGACCAGCGTCGCCTCCGCGACGCCGCGCTCGGCCGCGATCTCGGCCAGGTGGGGCCCGTGGGCGCCGCCGTAGACGACCGGCACGTGCCAGCGGCGCCGCCCCTCCGGCGGCGGCGCGGCGAGCCAGTCGCGCTCGGCGAGGCCGGCGCGGAGGCGCTCGGCGAGCGCCTCGCCGTCGAGCGCGAGCGGGTCGAAGCGCACCAGCACCGAGCGGATCGTCGGCGCGGTCTCGACGATACCGGCGACCGCCTGATCGGCGATCCAGCGGTCGAAGGCGATGGCGGCGTTGTTGACCGCGTCGTCGGTGCGCTCGCCGAAATCGACGAGCCAGGCGCTGTCGCCGGCGCGGCGCAGACGGGCGGGAGAAGGGGCGTCGCTCATCGCGGCCCATAGCCAGAGCGGCCGCCGGCATCTGTCAAGGCGCCGCACCGCGCGCGATCTCTCCCTTCGCCCACGCAACGCTCGGCCGAGGCACGTGTTGAAGGAGTGATCGGCGCGAACGGTCGGTCCGTCACCAACGCCAAGGAGGTGAGCGCCATGAACATTTCCGACGTCATGACCCGCAACGTCACCATGGTGTCCCCGGACGCCAGTCTCGTCGTCGCCGCCGAGGCGATGGCCGAGCGCGACGCCGGCGCCCTGCCGGTGGGTGAGGGCGACCAGCTGGTCGGCATGATCACCGACCGTGACATCGCGATCCGCGGCGTCGCCAGCGGTAAGCCGGTCGAGCGGATACTGGTGCGCGAGGCCATGACCCCGCAGGTGCTGTACTGCTTCGAGGATCAGGCCTGCGACGAGGTCGCGGGCAACATGGCCGAGGTGCAGGCCCGCCGCCTGCCGGTGGTCAACCGTGACAAGCGCCTGGTCGGCATCGTCTCGCTCGGCGACTTCGCCCGCAACCAGCCGGAGGCGGCCAAGACCGCGGAGGAAGGCGTGGCGGCACCCGCCGCGGCGTGACGGCGGGGGTGCGCGTCGGGCGTCCGCCCGGCGCGCGCTCAGGTGTGCAAGGGAGGCCGTGTTGCGTTATCCGACCACCTGGATCGTCGTCGCCGACGGGTCACGCGCCCGTTTCCACCGCGTCGCCGACGACGCCCGCTCCATCGCCGCCACCGAGGCGCGCCTGGAGAGCGCCCGGGCCCGCGGCAAGGCCGAGGACCTCGTCACCGACCGAGCCGGGCGCGCCTTCGACAGTGCCGGACAGGGGCGTCACGCCATGGAGCCGGAGATGACCCCGCAGGAGCGGGAAAAGGAGCGCTTTCAGACGCGTGTGGCGCGGGCCATGCGCGACGCCCTCGCCGAGGGTGAGGTCGAGCGCTTCGTGCTGGTCGCCGAACCCCGCACGCTCGGGGCGTTGCGCGACGAGCTTTCCGACGGCGTGCGCGCGCGCGTCGTCGCCGAACTCGACAAGGACCACACCGACACCCCGCTCGACAGCCTCTTCGAGCAGGTGCGGACGCTGTTGCCGAGCCGGCTCGGTTGAGGCCGGCTCAGGCGGTCTCGCTGGCGGAATCGACGCTGGCGTGGAGATGGGCGACGAGGTCGTCGGGCAGGCGCAGCCGGGCGGCCAGCATCGACAGATAGCCCTTCTCGGCCGCGCCGTCGGCGTCGATCGCCAAGAGCGAGGCGGCGTAGATCTCCGCCGCGCGCTCCGGGGTCGTCGCCGCTTCGGCGACCGCTTCGACGTCGAGCGGCTTGGAGAGCTCCTCGAAGACGAACGCCTTGTCGTCGTTGTCCAGCTCCATCCCGCCGACCTGGTCGAAGATGCGGCGCTGCTCGTCGGCGTCGATGTGGCCGTCGGCCTTGGCGGCGGCGATCATCGCCCGCAGCATGCCGCGCGCGAGGTTCTCCTCGTCGGCGGCGTCGTCCGGGGTGAAGGCGGTGTCGGCGGGCGGCGCCGGCAGCGGCTCGGGGGCCGGCTGCGCCGTCACCTGCGCCGGCTTGCCCTGCTGATGGTCGCGCCACGCCTTGTAGGCGAGCCCGCCGACGAGGGCGAGACCGCCGTAGGTCAGCGCGTTCTTCGCCAGCTTCTTGGGCTTCTTCTTGCCGCCGAGCAGCATCCCGGCGAGGCCGCCGGCGAGGGCGCCGGTGGCGAGCCCGCCCTTGCCCTGCAGAAGCTGGGAGAAGTCCTGACCGGAGGCGGCACCGCCCTGCCCGCCGGCCGGGCGTTTGGCGCCGCTGTCGGTGCCGATGAACTGATCGAGCAGGCGCTTGGCGTCGAACATGGCCGTGTCTCCGAGGCGCGTCCCGCCCGGATGTGGGGTGTGCGGCGCGCCGTTCCAGTCAGGTGCCGTCGGCGACGCGGTCGAGCCAGCCCGGATAGGCGCCGGCGTGGGTGACCGCCGCCGCCGGCGCCGTCGCCGCCCAGTCGCTCGCGAGCACGGCGCGCAGCGCCGCCGCGCTCTCGGCTTCGACGCCGAAGGTCCAGTGCCGCCCGCCTGCCACCTCGAGCGCGGCGAGTTCGACCTGCACCCCGGCGCGGTCGAGCAGCCAGCGCGCCTTGACGACGTCCAGCGGCGGGCGGGGATCGTCGGCGAGTACCTCCAGCGGCGCCGACCATTTGAGCCAGGCCTCGAGCGGGCTGGCGTGCCCGGCCCAGACCACCGCCGCCGACGGGCCCTCACGGCGCGCCTTGATCTCGAGCCGGCCGGCGCGGAGCTTGACCCCCACCGCGGCGACGCCGGGCAGTCGTAGATAGCGGTCGGTGCGCACGGGGTCGGGCCGCACCCGGCCGCCCGCCTCGAACCACGCGGCGAGGTCGTCGGGAACGCTGCCGGCGCCGAACCACCGGCCCTCGACGGTGGCGAGCCGCTCGACCGAGCCGGCGCCCGCCATCTCAGCGCACCGCCGGGATATCGGCCAAGGCGCCGCCGCCGGCCTCGATCGTGGCGACCGGCGTCGGCGGCACGGCTCGGATCCGCCGCGCGCTAAGGCCGCGGGAGCCGATCGAACGCCTCGCCGCGGCGACCGGGGCGCGGTGGCGCGGGGTGCTCCTCCGCGGCGTTGAGGTGTATGAGGTGGCGCCAGCCGCCAGCCGATCAACGTCGCGAAACGGTGACATGAGCTCCACACCCCTTGCCGTCCTCGAGGTCGCGGGCGCGCCCTTCGACATCGGTCACGCCCTCGGCCGCCACGCCGCCCGTGCCATCCACGAGCAGGTGCGCGAGTTGGCCGAGTTCAAGGCGCTGCTGCCGTGGCGCGGCCATCCCTACACCACCGAGCTCGAGGCCGCCGCCCGGCGCCGCACCCCGGCCTACGTCGCCGAGATCGAGGGGCTCGCCGCCGGCGCCGACTGGCCCTTTCAGGAGGCGTTCCTGTGGAACGCCAAGGGCGATCTGCGTGCCGCCGGCGAGCCGCCCGGCCACGGCTGCACCACGCTGTTCGCGGTCGACGGCGACACCCGCTGGATCGTCCACAACGAGGACGGCGCCGCCGCCCACCACGACGACGTCTTCATGGTCCGCGCCCGCCCCGAGGAGGGGCTCGCCTTCACCAGCTTCGCCTATCCGGGCCTGATCTGCGGCAACAGCTTCGCGGTCAACGCCTACGGCGTCGTCCAGACGCTCAACAACCTCGCCGCCCGCGACGGCCGGGTCGGCGTGCCGCGCCAGCTGGTGGCGCGGGCGTTGTTGGACTGCGCCGGGCTCGACGGCCCCTTGGCCATCCTGCGCGGCTGGACGCGGGCGAGCGGCTACCATCACGGCCTCGCGCAGGCCGGCGACCGCCGGCTGTTGGCGGTCGAGGCGCCGGCCTCGGGGGTGGCCGCCAGGCTCGTCGCCGACCGCCACGCCCACGCCAACCACCTCGTCGAGGAGGACTTCGCCCGCGTGCGCCAGGTCGTCAGCGCCTCGTCCGCCCGCCGTCAGGAGCACGCGGCCGAGCGCTTCGTCGCCGCCGGGGCGGACACGCTCGACGTCCTTTTCGACGACGCGATCCACGGCCGTGCCGACCGCGAGGGCGAGGGCTGGACCCTGGCGACCGCGCGCTTTCGCATCGATGACCACACCGTCCGTCTCGAGGTGTTCCGGGGCGAGGCGACGACGCCGGCCTTCATCGAGACGGTGAGCCGGTGACCGCGGCGTCGGCGCGGGTGCCGGCACGGCGTCGGCTCGGCATCGCCGCCTGGGCCCTCTACGACTGGGCGGATTCTTCCTTCAACACGGTCATCGGCACCTTCGTCTTCTCGGTCTACTTCGCCCGCGGGATCTACGGCGACGAGACCCAGGGTGCGGCGGTCTGGGGCTACGCCATGGCGGTGGCGGGCGTCTTCATCGCCGTCGGCAGCCCGGTGCTCGGCGCCGTCGCCGATCGCGCCGGGCCCAGGAAGCCGTGGATCGCGACCTTCATGGTGATCTGTGTCGCCACGACCTCGCTCCTGTGGTTCGCCGAGCCCGACCGCGCCTTCGTCGCGCTCACGCTCGTGCTCGCGGTGATCGCGACCACCGCTCACGCCCTCGGCGGCGTGTTCTACAACGCCATGCTCCCCGACGTCGCGCCGCCGGGCATGGCGGGCACGGTCAGCGGCTGGGCCTGGGGGCTGGGCTACGCCGGCGGGCTCGGGGCGCTCGCGCTGTGCCTCCTGTTGCTCGTCCTGCCCGACGCGCCGGCCTTCGGCGTCGGCACCGAGAACGCCGCCAACATCCGCGCCACCGCGCTGGTCACCGCGGCGTGGTTCCTGGTCTTCGCGCTGCCGATGCTCTTGCTCACCCGCGACCGGCCGAGCGCCGCGCTGGGCGTGCGCGGTGCGGTGCGCGCCGGGCTCGCCCAGCTCGCCGGGACGGTCGCCAAGCTGCGCCACCAGCCGCCGCTGTTGCTCTTCTTGATCGCGAGCGCGGTCTACCGCGACGGCCTCGCCACGCTGTTCGCCGTCGGCGGGCTGTTCGCCGCCGGTGCCTTCGGCATGGACTTTCAGGAGATCCTGATCTTCGCGATCGGGCTCAACGTCACCGCCGCCGGCGGGTCGTGGCTGTTCGCCGCGCTCACCGACCGCGTCGGCGCCAAGCGCATGGTGCTCTTGGGTCTGACGGGGCTGATCGTCTTCGGCACCGCTATCCTGTTCGTCACCGACTGGATCACCTTCCTGGTGCTGGCGCTGATCCTCGGTCTCTTCGTCGGCCCGGCGCAGTCGGCGAGCCGGGTCATCATGGCGAAGCTGGCGCCGCCTTCGATGATGACCGAGATGTTCGGGCTCTACACCATGACCGGTAAGGCCATCGCCTTCGTCGGTCCCCTCGGCTTCGGTCTGTTGACGGACATCTTCGACAGCCAGCGGGCGGGGCTCACCATCATCCTCGCGATGTGGCTCCTGGGCGCCGCGCTCCTGTTCTTCGTCCGCGTGCCGGCGCGCGACGCCGGCGCCGAGGCGGCTTGAGCCGACGCCCCCGGCACCCGGGCCGCGGACCGAAAGGGGGAGCCGCGCTCGCCGACGGGGACGCGGCGGACGACCGGCTGGTCGCGAGCTATGCGGACTTCGCCGGCGACGTCGGCGCCCGAACCGCGCCGCCGTCGGGCTCGCGCCCCGACCGTTCGGCGGCCGCGAGGTCGCGCAGCAAGCGCCGCGCCAGGCCGACGCCGTCGTAGACCAGGGCGGTGTAGAGCTGGACCAGATCGGCGCCGGCGTCGAGCTTGGCGCGGACGTCCGCCGCGGTGGCGACGCCGCCGACACCGACCAGCGCGCGTTCGGAGCCGAGCGTGGCGCGGATCCGGGCGAGCCGCGCCGTCGTCGAGGCGGCGAGGGGGCGACCGCTCAGCCCGCCGGGCTCGCCGGCGTGGCGCCCATGGAGGACAGTGGGGCGGCTGGTGGTGGTGTTGGCGTAGACCACGCCGTCGATCGGCCGCGCCGCGACCGCGGCGAGCACCGTGTCGAGCGCGGCATCGTCGAGATCGGGGGCGAGCTTTAAGAACAGCGGCACGGCCCGGCCGCGGTCGCGGGCGGCGAGGACAGCGTCCAACAGCCGCGCCAGGCGCTCGCCCGCCTGCCAGTCGCGCAGCCCCGGCGTGTTGGGCGAGGAGACGTTGACCGTCAGGTAGTCGGCGCGCGACGCGAACACCTCGACGCCGGCGACGAAGTCGGCGACGGGGTCGGCGGCGTCCTTGTTGCAGCCGATGTTGACCCCGACGACGCCGCGGGCGGGATCGTGCCGCTCCAGCCGGCGGGCGACGGCGGCGTGGCCCTGGTTGTTGAACCCGAGCCGGTTGATCACCGCGCCTTCGCGCGGCAGCCGGAACAGCCGCGGCTTCGGGTTGCCGGGTTGCGGGCGCGGCGTGACCGTGCCGATCTCGACGGCGGCGAAGCCCCAGGCCAGGAGCGCGTCGAAGACCTCGCCGTTCTTGTCGAAGCCGGCGGCGACGCCGAGCGGGTTGGCGAAGGCGAGCCCGGCCACGGTCCGCGCCAGCGCCGGCGTCGGCGGTCGGCCCGGCGGCGGGACCCGGCGCAACAGCGCGAGCGCGACGGCGTGCGCCCGTTCGGGCGGCAGCAGCCGCAGCGCGGCGAGCCCGACGCGGTCGGCGTGCAGGCGATCGACCAGAAAGCTCGAAACGGACATCGACCCGGACGGCGGGGGCGGCCAAGCGTCCAAGCTGCGCCCGCCGGTGCGTACGGTCAAGCGGCGCCGGGTTCGCGGACGCTGTACGGAGGCGGCGATTGCGCTAGCTTCGCTGAACACGCCAACCCGCGGCCGGGAGTTTCCCCAGATGGCGCGCGCCAGCCCCGCCGGCCTCGCCACCGCGCGGGCCCGCACCGTCGCCTTCGAGGGCATCGAGGTGCGCCCGGTCGACGTCCAGGTGCAGCTCGCCGCCGGGCTGCCCGCGTTCGCCGTGGTCGGGCTCGCCGACAAGGCCGTCGCGGAGAGCCGCGAGCGGGTGCGCGCCGCCATCGCCGCGCTCGGCCTGGCGCTGCCGCCCAAGCGGCTGACGGTGAACCTCGCCCCCGCCGACATCCTGAAGGAGGGCAGCCACTACGACCTCGCCATCGCGCTCGCCGTGCTGGAGGCGGTGGGTGCGCTGCCCAAGGGCGCGTTCAAGGGCGCGGTCGTCCTCGGCGAGCTCGGCCTCGACGGTCGGCTGCGGCCGGTGCCGGGTGTGCTGCCGGCGGCGGTGGCGGCGGCGGGCGAGGGCATGGCGTTGGTCTGCCCGGCCGCCTCCGGCGGCGAGGCGGCGTGGCTCGGCGCCGAGCTCGACATCGTCGCCGCCCCCGACCTCAACGCGCTGCTCGCCCACGCCCAGGGTCGCAC
>JAAAPF010000227.1:7500-24793 GCA_009908425.1 Alphaproteobacteria bacterium | reverse complement strand
CTTGCGCAGCCACGGCGGCGGCTTGCCCTGCAGCATGCGCTGCACGCGCAGCACCACCTGACCCAGAGGTTCGGGCTCCTTGAGCTTCACCGGGTGGATGCCGGCGCGCACCACCTTGGCCGCCGAGGGGCCGCCGATGGCGAGGACGAACAACAGCGCGTTGCCCTTGAGCGCCTCGACCTTGGGCGTGATCCGGTCGACGCTGTCGGGGTGATCGCCCTCGCCGGCGGTGACGTCGTCGAAGGTCACCATCTCGACGAAGCGCCACCGGTCGGGCGACACCTCGAAGACGGCGAAGCTCGTGGCCGAGCCGAAATGGGCGTCGAGAAAGCGGTGGTCGTTGGTGGCGATCGCGACCCGGATCGCCGCTGCGGCCGTCGGGGCGTCGGTGGTCATCGTTGCACCCTCTTCCTCGATGAGGCCAAGTCTACGGACGTGCATGAGCGAACTCCTCCGCGGGCGGGGTGGCGCCGAAGTGCTCCGGGCGCGGGACGGGCACCCGGCCCTGGGCGGCGTTGGCGATCTCCAACAGAAAGGCGCGGGTGCCGCGATAGCCGACCCGGCAGACGTCCTGGGCGCCGAGGCGGTCGAAGATCGGAAAGCCCGCGCGCACCAGCGGCAGGTCGAGCCGCGCCGCGGCCTGGCGGCCGTGGGCGTGGGTGATCAAGAGCTCGGCACCGCTCGCCGCGGCGCGCCGCTCCAGCTCGCCGAGATCGGCGATCGCGACCTCGGCCGTCGGCACCCGCGCCAGAACCGGGTTGGCCCAGGAGGTCGACGCCGCCGTGACGACCTCGGCGCCCATCTCGGCGAGCGTCGCGCCGAGCCCGAACAGCAGGTCCGGGTCGGCGCCGAGAGCCACTTTGAGGCCCCCAGTATGAAAATGCGCGTCGAGCGCGGCGTCGACGAGACGGCTGCGGTCGCGCTTGACGCTGGCGGGCGCGTCGGCGACGCCGGCGAGCGCCATCAGCGTCGCGACGAAGCCGTCGACCGCACGCAGGCCGGTGAGGCGGTCGAAGACCCGCACCGGCACGCCGGTGCGGGCCTGCAGCTGCTCGCCGGCGCCGGCCAGGCTCTCGCCCACCACCAGCGTGCAGCCGCTCTCGCCCAGCCGCGCGATGTCCGAAAGCGGGGTGCCGCCCTGCGCGGTGCCGCGCCACCCGTCCTCGACATGGCCGTCGAGCGAGGGTGAGACGTCGGGCAACACGATCGGCTCGAGACCGAACGCGCGGATCAGGTCGACCAGCTCCTCGACGTCGGCGGCGGTCAGATGGCTGCCGGCGAGCAGGTTCACCTGGCGGGGGCGCTTGCGCCCGGTCGCCGGCACCAACGCGTCCACCATCGCGGTCACCGCGCGGGCCCAGCCGTCCTCGAGACCGCCGATGAAGTCCGGTGTCGAGGCGTAGACGATCGCGGTGTCGCCGAAGTCGCGGCGGCGGTCGCGCAGGGTGCGGAGCTCGCCCGCCACGTCCTCGCCGCGGGTTTCGGTGAGCGCCGTCGAGGCGATGCCGACGAGCGCCGGCGCCGCCTTGCGCTTGAGGTTGTCGATCGCCTCCTCGACCTGCTCGGCGCCGCCGAGGATGGTCGAGATCTCGTTCATCGCGGTGGTCTGCAGCGGGATCGGCTCGTCGTAGTGGCGCACCATCGCGACCAACGCGAAGGCGGTGCAGCCCTGCGCGCCGTGCAGCAGCGGGATCGCGCCTTCCACGCCGAGATAGGCGTTGGCGGCGCCAAGGGCGGCGCTCGACTTCAGCGGGTTGGTGCTCAGCGCGCCGCGCTGGGGGATCAGCCGGGCCATCTCAGCAGTCCTCGAAGTCGGTGGCATCGCTGTTGACGACGCGCAGACCGGGCGCCGTCGCGGCGGCGGGTGCGTAGCCGTCGTCCCACGGCGCGGGCGCGCGGACGTCGACCCACATCGGGTTGTTCACCGCCCGATCGATATGACGGACGAGCTCGACCATGCCGGCGTAGCCGGCATAGGCCTCGTGCTTCTCCTGGTTGACGTCGACCCACGGCGTCTTGGCCTTGAGTGCGACGAAGCGCGAGCGCCCGCCCGACATCAAGACGTCTGCGTCCGCCGCCTTGAGCGCGGCGTACATGTCCTTGGGCGCCATGTTCTCGAACATGTGGGTGTCGTCGCCCATGATCGCTTTGATGCGGTCCTTGTCGCCCTCGGTCGACTTGCGCACCGAGGTGCCGACGACCTCCATGCCGAGCTCCTGCAGGGCCGCCACCACCGACCAGGTCTTGTGGCCGCCGGTGTAGAGCAGCACCCGCTTGCCTTCGACGCGCGGCCGGAAGGGCGCGAGCGCCGCCCAGGTCCGCGCCTCCTCCTCGGCGATCAGCGCCTCGGCGCGGTCGAGCAGATCGGCCGGCGCGCCGCGCTCGACCAGCATGGCGGCGAGGGTGCGGATGGCGGCCGAGGTGTCCTCGATGCCGTAGAACGAGCCCTCGAACCACGGGATGCCCCAGCGCTCCTCAAGGCCGCGGGCGAGGTTGGTGAGCGCCTTGGCGCAGACCAGCATGGTCACCTGCGCGCGGTGCGCCATCGCCACCTGGCGGTAGCGGGCGTCGCCCGAGATCGAGCCCAGGATGCGGATGCCGAGGCGGTCGAGCAGCGGCTTCACCTGCCAGAGCTCGCCCGCGACGTTGAACTCGCCGACGATGTTGACGTCCAGGGGCGAGGGGTCGGCGGGCTCGACCGTGCCGATGACGTGATCGAGCAGGGTCTCGCCGGCGAGCTTGTTGCCGAGGTTCTTGGAGCCGACGAAGCCCGGCGCGTCCACCGGGATCACGGGCAAGCCGTGACGTTCGGCGGCGGCCTCGCACACCGCGGCGAGGTCGTCGCCCACCAGCGCCGAGACGCAGGTGGAGTAGACGAAGACCGCGGGTGGCCGGTGCGTCTCGACGACGGCGCGGATGGCCCGGTAGAGCTTGCGCTCGCCGTGCCCCATGACGACGTCGAGTTCGCCCAGATCGGTGGTGAAGCTGGTGCGGTAGAGCTCGGGCCCGGAGGACGCCGAGCCGCGGTTGTCCCAGCTGTTGCCCTCGCAGGCCAACGGGCCGTGGACGAGGTGCGCCGCGTCCACGATCGGCTGCAGCGCGATCTTGGCGCCGTCGAAGGCGCAGCCGCCGGCGGCGGCGCCTGGGACCAAGGAGTTGCCGCAGCCCTTGGTCCGCTCGCCCGGCGCCTTGGCCCGGTTGGTGGCGCAGGCCGGCTCGTCGAGCACGTCGCGCACCTGGGCCTTCAAGCGCTCGCTCATGACCTCCCTCCCCGATCGCCGTCCTCAGCGGGTGAGATCGAACGAAACGTCGGTCTCGCCGAGCGTGCCGGTGTCGGCGTCGAGCCGGTCGAAGATCTTGTCGAGGATCTTCACCAGCACGTTGAGCGCGCCCTGGTAGCCCCAGGTCGGAAAGCGGTGGTGGTGGTGGCGGTCGAAGATCGGGAAGGTCAGCCGTACCAGCGGCACCCCGGTGTCGCGCTCCAGATACTTGCCGTGGCTGTTGCCGATCAGCAGGTCGGTGGGCTCGGTGGCCAAGAGCGAGCGCAGCGCCCAGAGGTCCTTGCCCGGCCAGACCTGGCAGTCCTTGCCGAAGGGCGAGCCGTCCAAGAGCGCCCGCATCTTCTTGCCCCAGGCCTTGTTGCCGTTGGTGGCGACGCAGTGGCGGGGCTCGCCGCCGGTCTCCATGACGAACCGCGCCATGGCGTAGACGAAGTCGGGATCGCCGTAGATGGCGTAGGTCTTGCCGTGCAGCCAGGACTGGCTGTCGGCCAGGGCGTCGACCAGGCGGCCGCGCTCCAGGCGCAGGGTCTCCGGCACCGCCACGCCGCCGAGCTCGGCCAGCGTCATCACCAGCTCGTCGGTGGCGGCGACGCCCATCGGGTAGTGCATGGCCCGGGTCTCCTGGCCGCGGGCCCGGCAGAATTCGAGCGTCTTGCGCGAGCAATAGTCCTGCAGCGACAAGGTCGTTTCGGCGTGCAGCGCGCCCTTGACCTCGTCGCGGGTGGTGCCGCCGGCGTACATGCGGAACTCGCCGTCCGACGGCGTGTCGTAGACGTCGGAGACGTCGGACAGGATGGTCGCGTCGATGCCCATCTCCCCCATCAGGCGGCGCAGCTCGCGGATGTTGGCGACGGCGAAGCCGTCGAAGCCGGGGACGATGTTGAAGCCGGGCCGGGGCGCGCGCTCGAGCTCTTCCCAGAAGTGCTCGAGGATGCCCTTCTGCATGTTGTCGTAGCCGTCGATGTGGCTGCCGTTGAATGCCGGGGTGTGGGCGTAGGGTACGGCCATCGTCGGATCGAGGCCGGCCTTGGTGCGGGCCTGCTCGATGAAGGAGTTGAGGTCGTCGCCGATGACCTCGGCCATGCAGGTGGTCGAGACCGCGATCATCTCGGGATCGTAGAGCGCCTTGGTGTTGGCCAGCCCCTCGACCAGGTTGTTGAGGCCGCCGAACACCGCGGCGTCCTCGGTCATCGACGAGGAGACCGCGGAGACCGGCTCCTTGAAATGGCGCGAGAGGTGCGAGCGGTAGTAGGCGACGCAGCCCTGGCTGCCGTGCACGAAGCTCATCGCGCCCTGGTAGCCCGCCGCGGCGAAGACCGCGCCCAGGGGCTGGCACGCCTTCGCCGGGTTCACCGTCAGGGATTTCCGCGCCAGGTTCTTCTCGCGGTAATCCCAACTCTTGGTCCAGTCGGCGATGTCGCGGACCATGTCGTCGGGATGGCCGCACTCGTAGTTGACCCGCTTGCTCTCCAGCATCGCCTCGTATTCGGGCTCCTGGAAGAGCGTGGTATGATCGCGTACCTTGCCCTCGTTGTCGGACATCGGCGTCATCCTTCGCCGCGCCGCCCGCACAGGCGGGCCGGCGGTGGAGGGTGGAGGAAGGGCCGGCGGCGCACCGCCGGCCCGCGCAACAGGTTCAGGCCGCGTTGCTCGCCGCGTCCGCCTTGGTCCACGGCGCCTCGAACAGCCCCCAGACGGGGTTGTTGATCGCCAGGTCCATGTCGCGGGCGAACACCGCGAAGCCGTCGTAGCCGTGATAGGGCCCCGAGTAGTCCCAGCTGTGCATCTGCCGAAACGGCACGCCCATCTTCTGTACCGGGTACTTCTCCTTGATCCCGGAGCCGACGAGGTCGGGGCGCAGCTGCTCGATGAACTTTTCGAGCTCGTAGCCGGTGACGTCGTCGTAGATGAGCGTGCCGGCCTGCACGTGCTCGCCCGTCCGCTTGTAGTCGTCGCCATGAGCGAACTCGTAGCCGGTGCCGGTCACCACCATGCCGAGGTCCTCGTAGGCCGTCACGACGTGGCGCGGGCGCAGCCCGCCGACATAGAGCATGACCGTCTTGCCCTCGAGCCGCGGGCGGTACTTGGCGATGACGGCGTCCATCTGCGGCTGGTACTTGGCGATCACCGCCTCGGCGTTGGCCTGAATGGTCGCGTCAAACTGCGCGGCGACCGCCCGCAGGCTCTCGGCGATCCGCGTCGGCCCGAAGAAGTTGTACTCGATCCAGGGGATGCCGTGCTTCTCTTCCATGTAGCGGCAGATGTAGTTCATCGACCGATAGCAGTGGATGAGGTTGAGGCGGGCCTTGGGGGCCCGAGCGATCTCGGCGAGGGTGGCGTCGCCGCTCCAGCTGCCGACCACCTCGAGGCCGATCTCCTCCAACAGCATGCGGCTGGCCCAGGCGTCGCCGCCGATGTTGTAGTCGCCGAGGATGTTGACGGCGTAAGGGCCGGGTTCGGCACCGCCGTCGTCGCGCTCGCCGTCTTCCAGCACCCAGTCGCGGATGGAGTCGTTGGCGATGTGGTGGCCCAGCGACTGCGAGACGCCGCGAAAGCCCTCGCACCGCACGGGGATCACCGGCTTGCCGGTCTCCTCCTTCTTGTTGCGCGCGACCGCCTCGATGTCGTCGCCGATGAGCCCGATCGGGCACTCGGACTGCACGCTCACCCCCATCGCCAGCGGGAACAGCTGGTTGATCTCGTCGATCGTCTCCGCCAGCTTCTTGTCGCCGCCGAAGACGATATCCTTCTCCTTGAAGTCGGTGGTGAACTGCATGGTCACGAAGGCGTCGACGCCGGTCGTGCCGGTGGCGTAGTTGCGGCGCTGGCCCCAGGAGTAGTGGCCGCAGCCCACCGGCCCGTGGCTGATGTGGACGGTGTCCTTGACCGGGCCCCAGACCACCCCCTTACTGCCGGCGTAGGCGCAGCCGCGGATGGTCATCACGCCGGGCACCGAGCGCACGTTCGACTTGACGCCGCTGCAGTTGGCGCCGTCCTCGTCTTCCGCCGCCGGCTGGGCGACGCCGAGGTGCTTTTGGCGCTTTTTCTTCGCCTTGGGCGGGTAGGCCTCAAGGATCTGGGCGATGACCTTTTCCATCGCCACCGCGTCGTCGTCGCGATCCAGGCTCATGCGTGTGCTCCCGCACGGGAAAGGGGAACGCGGGGTCGGGGAACCCCGCGGGCGGCGGTCGGGTCAGGCCTTTTCCAGTTCCGCCTCGAGCTCGGCCTGGGCGGCGTCGGCCTCGGCGAGCGCCTTGAGGCGGTCTTCCTCGCTCTCCATCACGCCGAACTCCATCAGCATGCCTTCGAGCTCGTCCATGGTGATCGGCGTCGGGATCACGCCCTGGCCCGAGTTCTCGTGGATCTTCCGGGCGAGGGTGCGGTACTCCTCGGCCTGGTCGGATTGCGGGTCGTACTGGATGACCGACATGCGCCTGAGCTCGGCGTGCTGGACGATGTTCGCCCGCGGCACGAAGTGGATGAGCTTGGTGCCCAGCCGCTCGGCCAGCGCCTCGGCGAGCTCGAGCTCGCAGTCGGTGTTGCGCTGGTTGCAGATCAGCCCGCCGAGCCGGACCCCGCCGGAGTTGGCGTATTTCAAGATGCCCTTGGAGATGTTGTTGGCGGCGTAGAGCGCCATCATCTCGCCGGACATCACGATGTAGATTTCCTGCGCCTTGTTCTCGCGGATCGGCATCGCGAAGCCGCCGCAGACAACGTCGCCGAGGACGTCGTAGGTGACGTAGTCGATGTCTTCGTAGGCGCCGTTCTCCTCGAGGAAGTTGATCGCGGTGATGACGCCACGACCGGCGCAGCCGACACCCGGCTCGGGACCGCCCGACTCGACGCAGCTGATGCCGCCGAAGCCCTCGCGCACGCAGTCTTCCAGCTCAAGATCCTCGACCGAGCCGGCCTCGGCGGCGAGGTGCAGGACCGTGCTCTGCGCCTTGGCGTTCAGGATGAGCCGCGTGCTGTCGGCCTTGGGATCGCAGCCGACGATCAAGATGCGCTGGCCGAGCTCGGCCAACGCCGCGAGGGTGTTCTGCGACGTGGTGGACTTGCCGATGCCGCCTTTGCCGTAGAACGCGATCTGGCGGAGCTGACTCATGTAGATATCCCTTCCAAGCGCTCGGCCGCGGCCGCGAGTGGCCTTGCCGCTGCCTTCGCAGCCCTTCAAGCAGGAACCGTGCCAAGTGATTCGAGGGGCGTTTTTCTCGTTTTCCGTCAGGGGGTTGGAGAAGAAGCTTCGACCTTCGTCGGGCGCGCACGGCGTTGTGACGAACCCGACAAAGCCCGACAAAGCCCGACGCTTTGCGACGCCGGCGCCGCCGTCAGCGGCCGGCCGGAAGCGCGGCGGCGACGTCGGCGAGGTCGAGGTCGACGCGGGCGATGCCCTCGGCCTCGAGGAAGCGGGCCTCCATGCGGCTGAGCGGCCCGTCGAGCACGGCCAGGTGCGGCCCGCCGCTGCGCTTGGCGATCTGGCGCGCGAACATCCGCAGCATCTGGTCGTCGAAGCGACACCCGAGGAACAGAAAGCCGCGGCCGCGGCGGCGCGCCTGCACCTCGGTCGGGATCGGGGTCTGGATGTCGATCTCCGTCAGCACCGGCACGTAGTCGCTGTCGGAGAGAAGGAAGCTCGACCCCGCGCGGGCCAGTCCGTGCGGCTTGTAGATCAGGGCCGGCCACGCCGGATCGGGGCCGTCCGGGCACGGCTCGCCGCGGGCGTCGAAGGCACGGGTCCAGGCCTCGCCGCGGACGTCGTGGCGGCTGACCGCCTGGACCCGCCCCCAGCCCTCGTCGTCGGCGGCGGCGTAGGCGTCGACCAGGCCGGCGTCGTACCAGGCGTCGACCACCAGTGGCGGGCGCACGGCGGCGAGCCAGCGGTGGATCGGGTTGTCGCCCGCCGGCCGTGCGAACGCGCGTTCGACGATGGCGGCGACGGTGCGACGGTGGCGGCGGGTTTCGACGAACTGCGCCACCGCCCAGAGATTGCCGGCCGCCCGTCGGGGCGGCCGGACCTGGGCTTCGATGATGGTGGCGAGCGCCGTCGGCGAAGCCGGAACCTCGCCGCCGCCGAGAGCGGCGACGCCGGCGCCGAGATAGGGAACGACGGAGCCCTCGGCGACGCCGCGCAGCGCCGCCGCGAGCGGCGGCGACGCCGCGCTCACGCGCTCAGGCCTCCTCGGCCGCGAGGCGCTTGGCCTCGACCGTGGCCGGCAGGCGCGGCGGCGGGTCGAGCGCCGGCATCGCCAGCACCCAGCCGTTGGCGAGGCGCGCCCAACCGCCCCACAAGCTCGGCGTCTCGGTGGCGACGACGCGCTCTTCGAGGTCCTTTTTGGGGACGTATACCTCGAAGCCGGCGCTCGTCGCCCGCACCGTCACTTTCATCGGCCATCCTCCGCCGTCTCGTCACGGTCGAGCTCGTGCGCCCGCATGCCGACGATCGCACCGCGGTCGACGAACTCGACGGCGTAGACGTAGAAGCGCTGCAGGAAGATGCCGACGTCGCGGACGTAGCCGCGCTCGCCGGCGCTCACGACCCAGTCGCCGCGCTCCAGACCCGGCACCGTGCCGTCGTTGCGGACCGACGCGGTCGCACGGACGCCGGTACCGGGAGTGAAGCGCGGCGGCTCGTAGATTTCGAGCGGGGCCTCAGCCACGGGCGGCCTTCCCACCGCCCTTCGCCGGCACGCAGGTGCCGGGGACCGGGCAGACCTCGTCGCATTGCGGCGCGTCGAAGAAGCCCTGGCACTCGTTGCACAGGTTCGGGTCGATGACGTAGGTGCCGCGCTTGAGGCTGATGGCGGCGTTGGGGCACTCGAACTCGCAGGCGCCGCAGACGGTGCACTGGGAGGTCAGGATCTTGTAGGCCATGGGAGCGATCTCCTCGGCTGGTGACTCTCAGGCGCCGGCGGTGCCGTCGGCACGGCCGGTGCGGGCGTAGACGGCTGCGATCGCCGTCTCGATGTAGGCGAGCGGGAAGGCGTCGACGGCCGCGATGCCGGCCACGGCGAGCTCGCGCCGCGGGCGTTTACCGATGCGTTCGCACAAGATCATCTGGACGTCGGCGAGCGCGTCCTTGATCGCCGCCATCACCTTCTCGTCGCCACGACCGCCGACGCAGTAGGTGTCGATCCGGCGGGGGGCCACGAACCGCACGCCGTCGGCGTCGACGTCGTAGATCTGGAACTCCTCGGTCTTGCCGAAATGCGCGTTGATGCGCCCGCCGCCCTTGGTGCAGACGGCGACGCGCAGCGGTGGGGCGGCCGCGGTGGCGCCGGCGGTCCCGGCTTCGGCGTCGGCGGCCGCGGCGGCCTCGCGGCGGTCGGCGCGCTCGACCTCGACCCAGGCGCGATAGGCGTCGCGCTCGGTGGGATCGAAGCTCACCTCGTCGGGAAGCTGGTCGAGGGTGAACTCCTGGCCGCGGTCCTCGCCCAACATGCCGACCGCGTCGGCGCGGCACTGCCGGCAGTGGCGCATCAGCCGCGCGCCGCCACCGCAGCTCGCCTGCGCCTCCTGGAGCTCGGCGGCGGTCGGGCCGCGCCGGCCCTCGAGGCCGAAGGCGGTACCGTGCTCGGGCGCGGAGATGAGCGGCATGATGTTGTGGAGAAAGGCGCCGCGCGCGGTCACCGCCGCGTGCACGTCGGCCATGTGGGCCTCGTTGATGCCCGGGATCAGCACCGAGTTCACCTTGACGAGGATGTCGGCGGCGGCCAGCCGCTCAAGGCTCTCCATCTGCCGCTCGTGCAGGATGCGCGCGGCCTCGAGCCCGGTGCGCCGGCGGCCCTGGTAGAAGATCCAGGGGTAGATCGCCGCACCCACCGCCGGGTCGACCATGTTGATGGTGACGGTGACGTGGGCGACGTTCATCTCCTTCAGCTCGTCGACCCGCTCCGGCAGCGCCAGCCCGTTGGTCGAGAGACACAGCTTGAGGTCGGGCAGCTCGGCGTGGACGCGCTCGAAGGTGGCCTTGGTCCGGGCCCAGTCGTAGGCGCCGTCGCCGGGGCCGGCGATGCCGAGCACGGCGAGCTGCGGTACCTCGTTGGCCACCGCGATCACCTTGCGGGCCGCCTCGTCGGGGGTGAGGCGTTCGGAGACCACGCCGGGCCGGCTCTCGTTGGCGCAGTCGTAGCGCCGGTTGCAGTAGTTGCACTGCATGTTGCACGCCGGTGCCACCGCGACGTGCATGCGCGCGAAGTAGTGGTGGGCCTCCTCCGCGAAACACGGGTGGTCCTGGATCTTGGCCCAGGTCGCGGCGGGCACGTCCTCGGGCTTCGCCGGCGCGCCGCAGGCGGCGGCGCTGCAGCCGCCTTTGGCGGGGCGGCGCGGACCTCGGGGCGAGCCGATCTTCAGGTCTGCGAGGCGGATGACGTCGGCGCTCATCGGCGGGTCCGTTCGCTGGCGGTTCGCCACCTCCGATGCAAGCGCCGTGCCAAACGGCTAACGCATTGATGAGGAAGACAAAAACGGACAAGCGCCGGCTCTCGCGCCTGTCCGACCTCCGACACGTCGTCGCGAACGCGACAAGGGCGTTCAGAACTTCACGACGTCGATGCCGTGCTTCTTCAAGGCGTAGGCGATCTGGCGCGGGGTGAGCCCCAACAGCCGCGCCGCCTTGGCCTGGACCCAGCCGGACTTCTCCATGGCGTCGATCAGCTCCTGGCGGCTGCGCGCGGTCGAGCCCTCGGCCGCGCGCCGGCCGTCCTCCAGCGGCGGGGCGTCGTCCCGGGCCGGCGACGTCGCCGGCCCGGGCTCGCTCTCGGCGAGGCCCGGCGGGGCCGGCGCCTCCTCGCTGCCCTCGCTGCGCCGCTGCAGCAGCGGCGACAGGCAGTCGTCGCCGACGCAGGAGAGGTCGTCGACGTCGATCACCGGCCCGGCGGACAGGGTCGCCACCCGGCTCACGCAGTTCTCGAGTTCGCGGATGTTGCCGGGGAAGAAACAGCCGGCGAGATGGGCCAGCGCCCGCTGGCTGAAGCGCAGCCGGGTGCCGTTCTCGCGGTTGAAGCGGTCGAGAAAGGCGTTGGCGAGCGGCGGGATGTCGCCGCGGCGCTCGCGCAACGGCGGCAGGGTGATCGGCACCACGCAGATCCGAAAGTAGAGATCGGCGCGGAAGTGGCCGGTGACCACCGCCGCCTCGAGGTCGCGGTTGGTGGCGGTGACGACTCGGACGTCGACGCGGATGGTCTGGCTGCCGCCGACCCGCTCGAACTCGCCCTCCTGCAACGCCCGCAACAGCTTGACCTGGAAGGCCGGCGAGATCTCGCCGATCTCGTCGAGAAACAGCGTGCCGCCGTCGGCGAGCTCGAAGCGGCCCTTCTTGCGCTCGATGGCGCCGGTGAACGCGCCCTTCTCGTGGCCGAAGAGCTCCGACTCGAGCAGGTTCTCGCTCAAGGCCGCGCAGTTCAGCTTCACCATCGGCTTGTCGCGGCGGTTGCTGAGGCGATGGATCGCGGCGGCGAAGAGCTCCTTGCCGGTGCCGCTCTCGCCGCGCAGGAGCACCGCCGCGCGGGTCGGTGCGACCTTGGTGATGCGCTGGAGCACGCCGCGGATCTCGGGGCTGTCACCGACGATGTTGGCACCCACCAGGCCCGTCGGCCACGCCGGTTGGCCGCCGGCGGGCGCGGGGGGCGCGGCGGCGCCGGCGGGTTCGACCGTGGGTGGTGGCGCACGCAGCGATTGCGCCATCAGCGCCGCGACCATCGCCAACAACCGCAGATCACCGCCGAGCATGCGGGGCTCGCCGCAGCGCTGCAGCCGGTAGGCGGCGAGCACCCCGCTGGTGCGCCCGCTGCCGTCGACGGCGCGGATCGGCACCGCCAACAGCGCCGCGGTGGTCTCGGCCGCGAGTCCGGCCGGCGCCGCGTCCGCGCCGAGCTCGGCGATCACGTCCTTGTAGACCGCCGCGACGCCGGTCCGCAGCACCCCGTCGAAGACCGGGGCGAGCGCCTCGGCGAGCGCCGGCGGCACCCCCGGCTCCGCCGCCGCGGCCAGGCGCGAGCGGCAGCCGGCGGCGGCGCCGGCCGTCAGCCGGTGCTCCGACGGGGCCAGCGCCACCAAGCCGTATTGCAGCTCGGTGAAGGAGGCCAGGACGCGCAGGGCCGGCGTCAGCAGACGCTCGGCATCGCCGCCGCCGGCGAGCAGCTTGCCGACTTCGTAAAGGGCGTCGAGCGCACGTTGCTCGCGCCGCTTACCCTCCTCGGGCGGGAGGGCACGCCAATCGGCCGTCTCGAACATGGAAACCTCCAAACATTCGAGCGGGAACCACCTCAGCCGCCGCCGCGCAGGCGATCGATCGACGCTTTTCTGATGATGCGATGCAACAACGGTGACATCTCTGCCGGCACATGTCACGTGGACTAATGCACGCTGCCGATCACCGGGTGGTGCGTCCGGCGGTCGCGGGGGCGCGCTGCTCGGCGCCGGGGCCGCGGGGTGTCGCTGGCCGCCGTCGAAAAGCGTCTGGAGCAGGAGCACCGCGCACGGCGCGACGGGCGGGAACCGGCGGTGTCGGCCCCGCGGCGGGGGGAGAGTTCAACCCTCGCGCCGCCAGGTCGTCCCCTGGGGGCCGTCCTCGAGGATGATGCCGCGGGCCCTGAGGACGTCGCGGATCTCGTCGGCGCGGCGGAAGTCGCGTGCGGCGCGGGCCTGGTCGCGCTCGGCGATGAGGGTTTCGATCTCGCCGGCTTCGGCCTCGGCGCCGCCCTGCAGCCAGGCCCGCGGCGGCTCGTCCAACAGGCCCAACAGCGCCCCGCCTTCGAGCAGCTGGCGCTTGAGCCGGGCGCGGTCGCGCTCGCGGCTGGCCTTGTTGGCCTCGCCGGCGAGGAGGTGCAGCCCGGCGATGGCGCGCGGGGTGTTGAGATCGTCGGCGAGGCCTTCGAGCACCTCCAACGGCGGCGGGGCGTTCGCCGCCGCCTCCACGTCGTCGAGTTCGGCGAGGCTGCGGTAGAGCCGCTCGAGCCCGCCCCGCGCCTGGCGCAACGCGCTCGCCGAGTAGTCCAGCGGCTGGCGGTAGTGCGCGCCGAGCATCCAGAAGCGGAAGACCTCCCCGGGGAGCTCCTCCAGCGCCTCGGCCACGGTCACGAAGTTGCCCGCCGACTTCGCCATTTTCTCGCCTTCGACGGTGACGAAACCGTTGTGGAGCCAGTAGCGGGCGAGCTCGGTAGTGCCGTGGGCGCAGCAGCTCTGGGCGATCTCGTTCTCGTGGTGCGGGAAGATCAGGTCAACCCCGCCGGCGTGGATGTCGAAGGGCACGCCCAGATACTGCGCGCTCATCGCCGAGCACTCGATGTGCCAGCCGGGCCGGCCGAAGCCGAAGGGGCTGTCCCAGCCCGGCTCGCCCTCCGCCGCCGGCTTCCACAGCACGAAGTCGGCGGGGTCGCGCTTGTAGGGGGCGACCTCGACCCGCGCCCCGGCGATCTGGTCGTCGCGCTCGCGCCGCGACAGCCGGCCGTACGTCGGCATCGCCGGGACGTGGAACAGGACGTGGCCCTCGGCCTCGTAGGCGACGCCCTGCCGCAACAACGTCTCGATCAGCCGGATCATCTCGGCGACGTGCTCGGTGGCGCGCGGCTCGACGTCCGGCCTGAGGCACTTCAACGCCGCCAGATCGCAATGGAACTGCTCGATGGTGCGCTCGGTCAGCTCCTGGATCGGTTCCTCGTTGTCGTGCGCCTGGGCGATGATCTTGTCGTCGACGTCGGTGATGTTGCGCACGTAGGTCACGTGCTGAAAGCGATGCTTCAGCAGGCGGTAGAGGACGTCGAAGACGATCAGCGGCCGCGCGTTGCCGATGTGGATCGGGCCGTAGACCGTGGGACCGCAGGCGTACAGCCCGACGTGGTTGGCCCGCAGCGGGACGAAGGGCTCCTTCTCCCGCGTCAGCGTGTTGTAAAGGTGCAGGGTGGCCGTCACGGCTCCGGATCCTCGTGACCGGATCGGGTCGACGTCAGGCGCGCTCGCCGCGAAGCCGCCGCCGCGCCCGTTCGCGTCCGACGAGCGCTAGCAGATCGCCGAGCGGCGGTCCATCGGATCGGCCCGAAAGCGCCCGCCGGATCGGCAGACGCAGGCGCTTGCCGCGCCGGCCGGTCGCCTCGCTCACCGCGGCGAGCCAGGCCTCGGCGTCGATCCCGTCGTCGAGGGCGTCCGCGGCGGCGGCGAGCACGTCGCGGTCTTCCGCCGCGGCTGCCGGCGCGATCGCCCCGGAAGCGACCGCCCGCCACTCCTCCAGCGCCGCCAATGTCGGCAGCCGCGCCCACGGGCCGTCGCCGCCGCGGGCGAGATTACCGTGCACCGCCCGCCACAACGCGGCGTCGACCGGCGCACCCCCGCGCGCCGCCAGCCGGGCGTTGACGGCGTCGACCTCGAGGGTGGCGAGCCAGCGCTCCTGGGCACGCGCGAGTTCGCCCGGATCGAACCGCGGCGCCGCGGCGTTGAACGCCTCGAGCGCGAGCGTCGCCGCCGGATCCTCGCCCGGCGCCAGGCTGCGACCGGTGCCGAGGCCGGCGAGGTAGGCCACCAGCGGCTCGGGCTCGACCCCGAACGCGCGCAGCGTCGCCAGGGACAGGGCGGCGTCGCGCTTGGAGAGCGGCGCGCCGCGCTCGTCCACGACCAGCGGCAGATGGGCGAAGGCCGGCGGCTCGGCGCCGAGCGCACGGGCCAGCCGCAGGTGCACCGCGGTGTTGGTCAGATGGTCGTCGCCGCGGATGACGTGCGTGATCGCGAAATCGACGTCGTCGACCACCGAGGCCAGGGTGTAGGTCGCCCGTCCGTCGGCACGCCGGAGCACCGGATCGCTCTGATGGGCGAGGTCGACCGTCATCGCGCCGTGGACCCGGTCGTGCCAGCGCTCGACGCCACCGCCCAGGCTAAGCCGGACCGCGCCCTCGGCCTCGTAGGCGTGGCCCGCTTGCCGCAACCGCTCGGCGGCCTCGGCGTAGCGCTCGGCGCGCGCGCTCTGGCGCCGCTCGGCGTCGGGCGGGATCTGGAGCCAGGCGAGGTCCGAGCGGATGGCGTCGACGGCGCCGGCTTCCTCCCGGGTCGGGTCGGTGTCGTCGATCCGGAGCGTGAAGCGACCCCCGTACCTGCGAGCGAACAGCGCGTTCACCAGCGCGGTGCGGGCGTTGCCGGGATGCAGCCGTCCGGTCGGGCTGGGCGCGAAGCGGACGTGGACGTCGCTCACCCGGGGCTCATCCCTTGGGTCGGACGTGGCGAAAGGCGTTGGTGATCGGATAGCGCCGATCGCGGCCGAAGGCCTTTTGCGTCACCTTCACCCCCGGGGGCGCCTGGCGACGCTTGTACTCGGCGAGGTCCAGCAGGTTCACTACCTTGCGCACGACGTCGGCCTCGAAGCCGCGCTCGATCAGCTCCTCGACGTGCTGCTCCTCCTCGACCAGGCCGTGGAGGATGCCGTCGAGGACATCGTAGGGCGGCAGGCTGTCCTCGTCCTTCTGGTCGGCGGCGAGCTCGGCGCTCGGCGGCTTTTGGATGATGCGCTCGGGGATGACCGGCCCGTCGGGCCCCAGCGTGCCCGCCGGGCGCCCCCGGTTGCGCCAGCGCGCGAGCTCGAACACCGCCGTCTTGTAGACGTCCTTCAAGACCGAGTAGCCGCCGGCCATATCGCCGTAGAGCGTAGCGTAACCTACTGACATCTCGGACTTGTTGCCGGTGGTCAAGAGCATCGGGCCGAGCTTGTTGGAAACCGCCATCAAGAGGATGCCGCGGACGCGCGACTGGATGTTCTCCTCGGTGGTGTCGGGGGCGCGGCCGGCGAAGAGCGGGGCCACGGTCTCGTTGAGCGCGGCGACGGCGGGTTCGATGTCCATGCGGTCGACCCGGCAGCCGAGCGCCCGCGCGCAGCCTTCGGCGTCCTCCAGGCTCGCCGGCGAGGTGTAGCGCGACGGCAGCACCAGGGTGTGGACACGCTCGGGGCCGAGGGCGTCGACCGCGACCGCCGCCGAGAGCGCGCTGTCGATGCCGCCGGAGAGACCCAGGACGACCCCCGGAAAGCCGTTCTTCGCGACATAGTCGCGCAAGCCCAGCACCAGCGCGCCGTACATCGTCTCGAGGCGGTCGAGCGGGGGTTCGATGCGGGCGGGTGCACAGGACCAGCCCGCCGCTCCCTGCGCCCATTCGGTCACCACGAGGTCGCTTCTGAAGCTCGCCGCCTGCGCCTTGAGCGTGCGGTCGCCGTCGAGCACGAAGGAGGCGCCGTCGAAGCAGAGCTCGTCCTGGCCACCCACCTGGTTGACGTAGACCAGCGGCAGGCCGGTCTCGGTCACCCGCGCCACCGCCTGCTGCAGACGGACTTCGCTCTTCTCGACGTCGAACGGCGAGCCGTTCGGCACCAGCAGGAGCTCCGCCCCGCATTCTCCCAGCGCCTCCGCGACGTCCTCGACCCACATGTCCTCGCACACCATGACACCCAGCCGGACGATGCCGCCGTCGCGCAGGGTGAAGGGCACCGGACCGGGGATCGGTCCCTCGGCGAAGACGCGGACCTCGTCGAAGACGCCGTAGTTCGGCAGCACGTGCTTGGCGCGCCAGGTCGCGATCGCGCCGTCGGCGAGCACCACCGCGGCGTTGTAGAGCTTGTCGCCGTCGAGCCAGGGCGTGCCAACGATCATCGCCGGGCCGTCGGCGGTGGCCGGCGCCAGCCCCTCGACCGCGGCCCGGCAGGCGCGCTGAAACGCCGGCTTGAGGACCAAGTCCTCGGGCGGATAGCCGGCGACGCCGAGTTCGGGAAAGACGACGAGATCGACGTCCTGGGTCGCCGCCTCGCGGTAGACGTGCATGATGAGTGCCGCGTTGTCGGCGACGGCGCCGACGGTCGGATCGATCTGGGCGAGCGCGATGCGGAGCGTTGCGGTCAAGCGGCGGCCTCCTCCTCGACTGTTGGTCAACATAGGCGAGCCGCCGGGGCTCCGCGAGGGCACGGCGGCGCTTGCGCGCGGTCGCCGTTCGGGCTCCACCGGCACCCGGCTCGACGCCCTGGTCCAGCCGTCGGGTGTCATCGTTTC
>JAAAPF010000227.1:0-2500 GCA_009908425.1 Alphaproteobacteria bacterium | reverse complement strand
AGCGTTCCGTAGGCCGGCGAAGCGGGCTCGTGAGGGTCCGTGGAGGTATCGGAAGTGCGAATGCTGACACGAGTAGCGAGAACAGAGTGAGAGGCTCTGTCGCCGAAAGTCCAAGGGTTCCTGCGCAAGGCTAATCCGCGCAGGGTGAGCCGGCCCCTAAGGCGAGGGCGAAAGCCGTAGCCGATGGGAACCAGGTCAATAGTCCTGGGCCCGCTGGTGGTGACGGCGGCCGACCGTCGTATCCCCTGATCGGATTGGGGGTGCGGCCGAGGTCGTCCAGGAAACAGCCCCAGCATCGGACCGTACCCGAAACCGACACAGGTGGACTGGTTGAGCATACCAAGGCGCTTGAGAGAACGGTGTTGAAGGAACTCGGCAATATGCCCCCGTAACTTCGGGAGAAGGGGGACCCGTCCTCGGGCAACCGGGGGTGGGTGGCACAGACCAGGGGATGGCGACTGTTTACTAAAAACACAGGGCTCTGCGAAGTCGCAAGACGACGTATAGGGTCTGACGCCTGCCCGGTGCCGGAAGGTTAAGAGGAGGGGTTCGCGCCCCGAATCGAAGCCCCGGTAAACGGCGGCCGTAACTATAACGGTCCTAAGGTAGCGAAATTCCTTGTCGGGTAAGTTCCGACCTGCACGAATGGCGTAACGACTGTCCCACTGTCTCCAACACCGGCTCAGCGAAACTGAATTCTCCGTGAAGATGCGGAGTACCCGCGGTCAGACGGAAAGACCCCGTGCACCTTTACTACAGCTTTGCAGTGGCACTAGACGACGGATGTGTAGGATAGGTGGGAGCCGTGGAAGGTCGGGCGCCAGCCCGACCGGAGGCATCCTTGAAATACCACCCTTGCGTCGTTTGGTGTCTAACCGCGGCCCGTGATCCGGGTCCGGGACCCTGCATGGCGGGTAGTTTGACTGGGGCGGTCGCCTCCCAAAGCGTAACGGAGGCGCGCGAAGGTGGGCTCAGGACGGTCGGAAACCGTCCGCAGCGTGCAAGAGCAAAAGCCTGCCTGACTGCAAGGCCGACGGGCCGCGCAGAGACGAAAGTCGGCTCTAGTGATCCGGTGGTCCCGCGTGGAAGGGCCATCGCTCAACGGATAAAAGGTACGCCGGGGATAACAGGCTGATAACCCCCAAGAGTCCTCATCGACGGGGTTGTTTGGCACCTCGATGTCGGCTCATCACATCCTGGGGCTGAAGTCGGTCCCAAGGGTTCGGCTGTTCGCCGATTAAAGTGGTACGTGAGCTGGGTTTAGAACGTCGTGAGACAGTTCGGTCCCTATCTGCCGTGGGTGTTCGAGACTTGCGAGGATCTGCCCTTAGTACGAGAGGACCGGGGTGGACGAACCTCTGGTGGACCGGTTGTCGCGCCAGCGGCACCGCCGGGTAGCTAAGTTCGGAAGGGATAACCGCTGAAGGCATCTAAGCGGGAAACCCACCTCAAAACCAGGTCTCGCCGAGAGCCGTGGAAGACCACCACGTCGATAGGCCGCAGGTGGAAGCGTGGCAACACGTGCAGCCGAGCGGTCCTAATCGCTCGAGCGAACTCCCCCGCTCCAGCACCCAGCCCGTCAGCCTCCCCACGAGGATGACGGACCGGACCAATTGCCCGAGCCCACCTCCGAAACGCGTCATGTCCCGACCATCCCCCGACGCCACCGGCGTCGGCATCGCCCGCTCGTCGACGCCACCGGCGTCGGCCCGGATGGCTGTGCCGCCGACGCCACCGGCGTCGGCCGTGGTGGCTGCGATGGCCTGGTGGTCACAGCGAGCGTGACCCACCCGACCCCATTCCGAACTCGGCCGTGAAACCGCTCAGCGCCCATGGTACTGCGCCCGCGAGGCGTGGGAGAGTCGGTCGCCGCCAGGCCATCCCAGCCACCCACCCGAACCCTCTTCACACCACCACACCACCGCGGGGTGGAGCAGTCCGGTAGCTCGTCAGGCTCATAACCTGAAGGTCGTGGGTTCAAATCCCACCCCCGCAACCAGCTTGGGCGTCCCTTCCAAATCAAGGACTTGGCGCCCCGACTCGCCGGCACCCACCGGCGCCTCCGCCTCAAGATCCGCCAGTACCTCCGCCAACAGCGCCGGATCGGCCTCGATCTGCGCGCGCACTTCGGCGTCCGAGGCGTCGTCCTTCGCCATCGCGTCCATCAGCGCTGGCAGCGCGCCGAAGAGTTCCACCGCCCAGCCGTCGCCCGAGGCGTCGCCGTCGCCGTTCTCCGGCGGGTGGACCACGACGCGCTCGAGAAGGCGATGCAGCAGGTCGTTGAGCTCGACGACGCGGTCCGGATCCTCGGCCATCGCGATCAACCGCTCGACCGTGCCCCGGTAGCGCTTGGGCGCGTCCGCCGGCAGCGCCAGCGGTTTGACCTCGACGGGCTCCGCGAGCTTGCGGTCGATCTCGGCGCGTTCGGCTTCCAGCCCCTCGAGCCGCGCGGCGATCGCCGGCGAGTGCCGGCCGTCGGCGATGGCGTCGACCAGGTGCG
>JAAAPF010000344.1 GCA_009908425.1 Alphaproteobacteria bacterium | reverse complement strand
GAGCCTGATCTCACCCGATTGACGAACGCGCTCCAGGGTGTCGGCGGTGGCGGTGCCGGCGAGCCCCAGCGCGACGGCCATGGCGAATATCGTGGTGTTGGTCGTGCGCATGGCGACGGAAGCTCCTGTCGAAGGTGCGCCGCGCGGTCGAGCCGCGCCCGAAGGGAGGCTCAGACCTGCTCGGCGAGCTGGACGAACAGGTCCTGCATGGCCACGGCCATGCGCTCCGCCGGATCGGTGCCCGTCGCCCCGCCGACGACGGCGCCGAGGATCGCGCCGCCGACGCCGAAGAAACTGCCGACGGTGGCGAGCGCGCCGCCGATGTCGAATTCGGAGGCTTTGGCGTCGACGGCGGCCAGCACCATCCGGTCGCTACCCGACGGCCGGAACGCGGTCATGGCGAGCCGGGTCTCCTCCTCGCGAAAACCGCCGCCACCGAACGCGCCGCCGCCGAAGCTCGCACCGCCGAGCCCGGCGGCGCCGCGCGCGCCCACCTGGTCGCTCAGCAGCACCACCTCGACCAGAAACTCGGCGCCGGAGGGCACCCGGGTGGCGTTCTGCGTCTGCACCACGCTCCCGAAGCAGCCGCTCTGCACGGCGGCCTGGGTGATCATGGCTCCGAGCTGCTTTTGCTGCTGCGTCGCCGGACCGGAGACGGCGCCTTGAGCGTCGTTGCCGAGCACGTAGGCGAAGACGTTCGGCTCGATGAAGATGCCGACTCCGCGGGCCACTTCGCTAGGGCAGGTGCCCGCGTATTGATCGCCGAGGCGCTCGTCCGTGTTGGCGGTGGAGTCGCCGCCAACCGCAGATTTCAGGCCCTGGCCGGCGTTCTCGACCGCTTGACAGGCGGTAAGCGTGAGGATGGTTAATCCGACGACCGCGCGCTTCATGATGGTGCCCTTTCACGTCTAGGCGCTGAAAGAGAAAGTCAACCTTCTTTCAAAGCGTTCACGATGATGTTCAATCGCAGCTTTACGCGTGCTGGCGCACGCTGCCGTGGCCTCCGTCAACGCGAGCCCACATGCTCGCCAGTCTGCCCCGTCTGGTACGAAGACTATACCAGGGTACACCTATAGCGCTCGCTCCGTTGATCTGTCGTCCACGACATGCCGCTGGGCCCCAGGACGGGTAGAGACTTTGTCGATCGCGTAAGAGGGACATTTTTGGGGACATGACCAATCGGCCAGATGCGACATTACGCGGGTGTATCGCACGGGTTCGCGAGCTCTGTCGGGAGCTCGGCCTTACGCAGGATGAGCTGTGGCATCGCGTGGCACCGCTTCACGCCATCGGCGTCGAGCAATTCCGGCTGGTGCTCAAAGGCCGGCGTCGGCCACGCCAGTGGCACCGCTTGCTCCGCGCTATCGCATTGGCCTTTGCCGAGGAAGATTGCCGCCCGCTGCCCGCTGCGACAAAGCAGCGTCGCTATCTCGAACGTATCTTCGACGGCGAGGTCAGCGGATCGAAGTATCGGATCCAACCCTTTGCCGATTTCGTGGCGTCCGGAAGCAGCTGGCCCGACCTGACGGAACGGCTCATCGCGTTGGACTACTCAGCCATCGTGGGTCTGACACCAGAGGCCGAGGGGTCGCTAATGCAATGGCGGCCTATGCATGAACTTTTGAGTGACTGCGGCCAATTGCTGATTGCGCCAGATGGCGAGTTGGCAGGCTATTGGTTTTATGCGCCGTTGACGGCTTCGGCGATGGATAAGGCGAAGTCCGGCCACATGTTTGAGACCGACATACATTTTGATTCGGTCATTCCGCTGGGTTGGAACGGCTTTATCCAGATCTACCTCGTCGTCATGGTGTTAGCACCGGAATACCAGCGTCTACTTGCTCGGAGCACACTGATTGGCTCGTTCATGCGACATCTTGAGGATTTGTCGGAATTGGGCTTTTTCATCAAAGATCTTTGCTTCTGCGCCTATACCATTCAAAGCGAGCGGATGGCCCAGGGATTACAATTGCAACGAGTCGCTCGGCATGTCTCGTACGAGCGCTTCGACCCCGACGGCGAGCGTCGACCTGCGTCCGTGTTCGTTGGGACTGCCGCGGACATCGCCCGTTCCGAGCGCATCGAGAGCCATTGGCCTGTTCTCGCATCGCGCTATCGCGAGATCCTCGGGAGATGACCGGCAGCGACCCGGGAGCGCGGTCAGGAAGGCACTCTCCAAAGGTCCGGATCAGCTTCCTCATGCTTTCCACTTGTATTCGCTAACGCACATTCAAGAGCGTGCGAGGTCGCGCCATTCCCGCTTGCCCATGCACGTCAGCCATTCAGCGGATCGACTGCTCGGTCGCCTGGCCGTCCCGGCGGGCGACGCGGAAGCGGCACCCGATGCATTCTTCGGCTGGATCGAAGCTTTTCGCCCCTCTCATGCACGGTTTGGCGCCGGCGTGTGCCGCAAGCGCCGACCATACGACGAGGCTGTCGGTACGGCACGGCGTCATCCTCGGGGAGGTATCACCGAAAGACTCAGCCCCTCGTAGCGCAGCTCGGCGAACCGCTCGATCTCGTGCCGGCGCAGCCCTTCGCTGACGTATTCCTCGTGCACGGTCTCGTAGCCGTGACCCATCACGTAGTTCGCCGGTTCGGCCTTCAGGCCGAGGTCGCCCAGGGCGTCCCGATGGTGGTGCCGCAGGCTGGCGCATGCGGTGCGCCACGCGCAGACGCCCGCAGCGCGGGGCTGCGGGCGTCGCTTACGCGGCGCGGCTGTCGGTCCAGGCCTCGAGATCGCGGAGGCGATAGCCGAGGCGACGGGTCGACAGCCACACGACGCGGGGCCCTTTGCCCGCCGCCCTGAGACGCCGCAGCTGCGTGACGCTCAAGGAGAGGGCGCAGGCCGCCTCGCGCTCGTTCAAGACCAGGCGCGGGGCACAGTTCGCGTCTCGGTGTGGCATCCGCGGGACCCTCCTCGCGCGTCCCCGGATGTTCCAGACCGGACTCCGCTCTACGCCGCCTTCGTTTCGGGCTTCTTAACGAGCGCGAGCACATGGTCGGCCCACCGCTCGGCGGCCTTGCGCCGTTCGTCGAGCAACTCCTCGACGTCGTAGACGCCGGCGACACCGGCGCGGGAGGGGCCCGAGACGTGGTTGACGAAGCGCTCGCGCACATCGAACGGCACGCGCAGGCGCGACATGCCGGAGACGACCGTCCGGCGCAGGTCGTGGAGGCGCCACGCCGGCATCGGGGCGATGCCCTCGGGATCGAGACCGGCGCGCGCGATCGTATCCTGACGGGCCAGCAGGATGCGCTCGTCCAGCCGCCGCTTGGCGTTGGTAAAGCCCGAGAAGCCGCCGTTGCCGTGGCCGAAGACGAAGTCGCGGTCACGCCGCGCCGGTGCCGCCTCGACGAGCCCGCGCGCCGCCGGCACGAGCGGCACGACATGGGGCAAGCGGTTCTTCGTCCGGCTGCCGGGGAGGCGCCAGACCTGATCCGCCAGCTCGAGCTCGGACCAGCGCATCTCGCCGACCTCGTCGCGGCGCTGACCGGTCAGGATGAGCAGCTTGACGATGCGGCCGAAGTCGTCGTCGCCGGCGACGGCCCACACCTCGCGCAGCTCGGCGTCGGTGAGGCGCCGCTCGCGCTTGGTCGGGAAACCCTTCAGCGGATCGGTGGTGCCGATGACGGGGTTGAAGTCGAGGTGGTCCTGTTCGACGGCCCAGGCGCAGAAGACCGAGAGCGTGGCGCGGGCACGGCTGTTCCCATGTCGCCGCTGCGGATCCATGTCGCCCAGCGCGTCCGCGACCATGCGCTTCGTCAGCTCCGTGATCGGGACGTCGCGCAGCGCTTTCCAGTCCGTCGTGAGGTGACGCCGATACTCGCGCGCCGTCGTGGCGCGGCGCGTGGGCTCGACGACCTCGGTGAGCCAACGGTCGGCGAGCTCGCCGACGGTGGGGCCGAGGCGACGTTGCTTGCCGATGCGGACGTGCTGGACGTTCTGCACCTTGCGGCGGGTCTCGCCGAGGATCTCCGCCGCCATCTGGCGCGCCTGGTAGGCGGTGAGCTCCGCCGTGCTGCCAAGGGTCTTGCGTTCGGTCTTGTCGAGCCGATTGCGGAACTGGACGACCCACGCGCGCTTGCCGCCGGCGCGCAGGCGGAGACCGAACCCCTTGAGGTCGTCGTCCCAGTGGATGACGTCGGAGCGGCCGTCGGGCAGGCCGAGGCGTCGCGGCGAATCGTTGGTCAGTTTGGGCATGGGGTCCTTCCCGCTGGGAAGCACATGGGAAGCAGGAAGGCCGAAACGCATGGCCAAATCTGCTTCCCAATGGGACTGAAAGTCAGCAGATAGACGAGGAAAATTAAGGGTTTGCTTACGCCGTGGGAAGCATTGCCGCCCGTCTGCCACAAACTACGGATCAGAAGGTTGGGGGTTCGAGTCCTCCCGGGCGCGCCATATCTTCGGGTGACGTCGAGGGGTCGTGCTCGGTGCCGCGGTCCTCGCTGGAGGGGCGCGGGAGCGACGACGGGGTCGGGCGTCGGGCCGATGCCGCGGGCGGCTGGCGCGCGCCGATCGCTCGGCGTCGGTTCAGCGGCCCTGCGAGGCCTCGTGGCGGGCGAGGGCGCGTTCGAGCGCCTGCTTGCGGTCGCGCGCGCCGCGCTCGAACTCGCGGGCGACGAGGCGCTCTAGCGCGTCCGGGCGGCGCACCTTCACCCGCAGCTCGCGTTCGAGCCGGCGCTCCTCGCTCTCGAACCGGCGCCTGAGCCATCGCCACACGGCTGCTCCTCCGTCCTCGCGCGTCGTCGCTGGATGCGGCGTCGTGTCCGCGCCGCGGTGAACGGCAGCGCACGCGGGCCGTGACGCGGGCCACGACCGCGACGCTCGCCTTAGGTATAAACGACAGGGAGCGGGCGGAGAATATCCTCCGCGCCCGGTCGGACGCCACCCCCGCGGGGCGGCGGGGCGGTGGTGGCGGCGCGGCGGGGTCGGCGCCGTGGTGGAGCTGAGAGGAGACGATGGCCCACGCCTTGGATGAACTCGCCCGTGAGGCTCGCGCCGAGGTCGAGCCGGCGCCGGGGGTCAGCCGTGAGCCCGTCGCCTCGCGCCAGGAGCAGAAGGAGAGCCCGCTCTACCAGGGCCGGGTCTGGGTCTATCCCAAGGCGGTCCGCGGCACCTTCCGCCGCGTCAAATGGGCGGCGCTGGCGGCGCTCTTGGCGATCTACTGGCTGTTGCCGTGGGTGCGCTGGGACCGCGGCCCGGGCGCCCCGGATCAGGCGGTGATGATCGACATGGCGGGCCGGCGGGGCTACTGGTTCGGCATCGAGATCTGGCCGCAGGAAGTCTACTTTCTGACCGGCCTCCTGATCATGGCGGCGTTCGGGCTGTTCTTGGCGACCGCGCTGTTCGGCCGGCTGTGGTGCGGCTTCGCCTGCCCGCAGACGGTGTGGACCGACCTCTACATGTGGGTCGAGCGTCGGATCGAAGGCGACCGCGCCGCCCGCATCCGCCTCGACAAGAGCCGGTGGAACGCGGCGAAGGTCAGAAAGAAGCTCGCCAAGCACGGCGCCTGGCTCGCCATCGCGCTCGCCACCGGCGGCGCCTGGATCCTCTATTTCGGCAACGCGCCGGACGTGCTGGTCAACGTCGTCACCGGGCAGGCGTCACTCACCGCCTACTTCTTCATCGGCCTCTTCACGACCACCACCTACGTGCTGGCGGGCGTCGCGCGCGAGCAGGTCTGCACCTACATGTGCCCGTGGCCGCGGATCCAAGGCGCGCTGTTCGACCAGGACACCCTCGCCGTCACCTACGAGCGCTGGCGCGGCGAACCGCGCGGACCCGTGCGCAAGGGCCAGAGCTTCGAGGAGCGCGGCGACTGCATCGACTGCAAGCAGTGCGTCGCGGTCTGCCCCACCGGCATCGACATCCGCGACGGCCTGCAGCTCGAGTGCATCGGCTGTGCGCTGTGCGTCGACGCCTGCAACCAGGTGATGGACCGCATCGGCCGGCCGCGGAACCTCATCGCTTACGACAGCGCGCGCAACGTCCAGGCCCGCGCGCAGGGCGAGACCCCGCGCGTCCGCCCGCTGCGCGCGCGGACGGCGATCTACGTCGCGGCGCTGGCGATCGTGGGCGGGTTGATGACCTATGGGCTGATGACGCGCAGCCAGACCGATCTCACCATCCAGCGCGACCGCAGCGCGCTGTTCATCACCCTCGCCGACGGCAGCGTGCGCAACACCTACACCGTCAAGGTCCACAACAAGACCTTCGACCCGCAGCTCTACACCCTCGACATCGAAGGGCTGCCGGCCGCCGCCGAGACCTGGGTGGTCGGGCGCTCGCCCGAGCCGTTGGGCGACATCCGCCTCGCCGCCGAGGCCGACGCCGTCGCCGAATACACGCTTTTGGTCGCGGTGCCGCGCCAGGAGCTGGCGAGCGCCTCGCTCGATCTGGAATTCGCGGTCACCTCGGAGTTCGGCGAGACCGTGACCCACGACACCGTCTTTCGGGGGCCCGAGCGATGAGCGAGACCACCGCCCGCAAGAGCGCGTGGATTCCCTGGACGTTCGTCGGCTTCTTCGGGGTCGTCTTCGTCGCCAACGCGGTGATGATCTGGTTCGCGCTCACCACCTTCACCGGTCTCGACCGCGAGGAGCCCTATCTGCGCGGCGTCGACTACAACGCGGTGCTCGAGGAGGAGCGCCGCCAGGAGGCGCTGGGCTGGAGCGCCGCGGTCGAAGCGCATCGCGACCGCCTCGCCGTCGACGTCGCCGACCGCCTGGAGCAACCGCTGCGGGGTGCGGTGGTCCACGCCGAACTGACCCGCCCGGTGAACGCCGCGCTCGACTTCGCCGCCGAGCTCGCCCCCGCCGGCGACGGCCGCTACGCCGCCGCGATCGACTGGCCGGCACCGGGGCGCTGGGACGTCCTGGTCACGGTCGAGCAGGACGGCCGCGTCTTCCAGCATCATCGCCGGCTGGTCGTGCGATGACCGAGGCGGTCGCCGTTCCGCCCGCCGAGGAGCCGGGCGACCATCTCGACGGCATCGAGGGCTACGTCCGCAGCGAGCGCGGCACCCACCGCCTCGCGCTGCTGGCCGAAGGCGTCCATTGCGGCGGCTGCGTGCGCAAGATCGAACAGGCGCTCGAGGCCGAGCCCGCCGTCGCCGAAGCCCGGCTCAACCTGACCACGCGCCGGCTCAACCTGGCGTGGCGGGGCGCCGTGGCGGACGGCCGCCGGCTGATCGAGAAGGTGGAGGCGCTCGGCTTTCGCCTGGTGCCCTTCGACGCCGAGCGCGCCCAGGACGACGACGCGGCCGAGCGCCGGGCGCTCCTGCGCGCCATGGGCATCGCCGGCTTCGCCGCCGCCAACGTCATGCTGCTGTCGGTCGCGGTCTGGGCCGGCCACGCCCAGGGCATGGCCGAGACCACCCGCACGCTGTTGCACTGGTTCTCGGCACTGGTGGCGCTGCCCGCGATCGCGGTGGCCGGCCAGCCCTTCTTCCGCTCGGCGCTTCAGGCGCTTCGGGCCGGCCACACCAACATGGACGTGCCGATCTCGCTGGCGGTGATCCTCGCCCCGGCGGTGAGCCTGTTCGAGACCATCCGCCACGGGCCCCACGCCTATTTCGACAGCGCGATCATGCTGCTCTTCTTCCTCTTGGTCGGGCGCTATCTCGACCGCCGGGCGCGCGGGCGCGCGCGGCAGGCGGCGACGCGGCTGTTGGCGCTGGGCGCGCGCGCCGTCACCGTCGTCGGCCCCGACGGCAAGCACCGCGCCCTGCCGCCGCGGCTGGTCGAGCCCGGCATGACGGTCTTGGCCACCGCCGGCGAGCGCATCGGCGTCGACGGCCGGGTGAAGGAGGGCACTTCCGAGGTCGACACCAGCTTGCTCACCGGCGAGAGCGTGCCGCGGGCGGCCGCGCCCGGCGAGCGCGTCTTCGCCGGCACCCTCAACATCGCGGCACCCCTGACGGTGACCGCCACCCACGCCGGCGACGACACGCTCCTGGCCGAGGTCGTCCGGCTGATGGAGGTGGCGGAGAAGCAAAAAGGCCGCTTCGTCACCCTCGCCGACCGGCTCGCCTCCTGGTACGCGCCGGTGGTCCACAGCCTGGCACTCGCGGCGTTCCTGGGCTGGTGGCTGGTGGCCGGCATCGCCTGGACCGAGGCGCTGTTGATCGCCTGCGCGGTGTTGATCATCACCTGCCCCTGCGCCCTCGGCCTGGCGGTGCCGGCGGTGCAGGTGGTGGCCTCGGAGCGCCTGTTGAAGCGCGGCGTGCTGTTGAAGGCGGCGACCGCGCTCGAGCGCCTCGCCCAGGTCCGCCACGTCGTGTTCGACAAGACCGGCACCCTCACCCGCGGCCGGCCGGAGCTGGTCGACGCCGGCGGCATCCCGGCGGAGGCGCTCGCGCGCGCGGCGGGCATGGCCGCGCAGAGCCGCCATCCGCTCGCCCGCGCCCTCAAGCGCGCCGTGCCCGACGCCGCGCCGGTGACCGGCGTGCGCGAGCATCCGGGCTACGGTCTCGAAGCCGACGGTCCCGCCGGTCCGATGCGGCTCGGCCGCGGCCGCTGGGTCACCGGCGACGACGCCGACGCCGGCGGCGCCGCCGGCCTCGAGCTGTGGTTCGCCGACGGCGCCGGCGGCAGCTGGCGGCTCGGCTTCCAGGACGCCCCGCGCGCCGACGCCGCCGCGACGCTGCGCACGCTGGAGCGGGCCGGCTACGCCGTGGAGCTGCTCTCCGGCGACCGGCGCGCCACGGCCGCCGCGCTCGCGGGCGAGCTCGCGATCACCGCGGTCGCCGCCGAAGCCTCGCCCGCGGACAAGGTGGCCCGGCTGGAGGCGCTGCGCGAGACGGGCGCGCACGTCCTCATGGTCGGCGACGGGCTCAACGACGCCCCGGCGCTCGCCGCCGCCCACGCTTCGATCTCGCCGTCCTCGGCGATGGACGTCAGCCAGACCGCGGCGGATGCGGTGTTCCAGGGCGACGGGCTCGGCGCCGTCGTCGACACGCTGGCCACCGCCCGCGCCGCCGATCGGCTGGTGCGCCAGAACCTGGCGCTGGCCTTCGTCTACAACGCGGTGACGGTGCCGATCGCGCTCGCCGGGCTGGTGACGCCGCTGATCGCGGCGGTCGCGATGTCGGCCTCGTCCATTCTGGTCGTCTCCAACGCGCTGCGGCTCGGCTGGCAGCGCACCGCGCTGGGGAGGTGAGCAGCCGTGAACGTCCTGATCTACTTGATCCCGGTCGCCCTGTTCATGGGTTTTCTGGGCCTTTTGGGGTTCTTGTGGGCGCTCAAGAGCGGACAGTACGACGACCCTGACGGCGCCGCCGAACGCATTCTGCACGACGACGAGCCACCGCGACGGCGGGATTGAACGTTACCCGAGACGCGGAATTCGTTATGTTGTCGTGCAAAACGGGGCGGCGACGACGGCGTCGCGGGTTACGGTTTCGCGCGGGAACGGGATCGATGAACAGGATACGTGTGCTCGGGGCCGGCTTGGCGGGTCTCGCGCTCGCCCTCGCCGGCGCGGCGGCGTCGGCTCAGAGCCTGGACGAGGTGCTGGTCCAGACCTACGAGACCAACCCGCGCCTGCAGGCCCAGCGCGCCCAGCTGCGCTCGATCGACGAGCAGGTGAGCCAAGCCTTCGCGCGCTATCGCCCCAACGTCGCCGTCGTCGGCAGCACGGAGGCGAGCCAAACGGAGCTGTTCGACGTCGAAGGCGCCGGCGCCGTCGCCGGTGGTGGCGGCGGCACGGCGGACATCTCGAACACGCTGTTGACGAATCAGGTTCGCCTCAACCTCAACCAGAACATCTACGAGGGCGGCGGTACGGTCGCCCGTATCGACGGTGCGGTGAAGCAGGTCGGCCAGCAGCGCGCCGTGCTGCAGTCGGTCGAACAGGAGGTCTTCCTCGACGCGGTGACCGCCTACACCGACGTCGTCGCCGCCAAGCGCGTGGTCCAACTCGCCATCAACAACGAGGAACGGCTGGAGCGCCAGCGTGAGGCCACGGTCGACCGCTTCGAGGTCGGCGAGGTCACCCGCACCGACGTCGCCCAGGCCGAAGCCCGCCTCGCCGGCGCCGTCGCCGACCGCATCGCCGCCGAGGGCGAGCTGGCCCAGGCCATCGCCCGCTTCGAGGCCGTGGTCGGGTTTCGCCCCGACGAGTTGACGACGCGCTTCGCCGAGCTGGCCCGTCCGGCGTCGCTGGTCACGGCGCAGGCGCGGGCGGAGAAGAACCCCGGGCTCACCGCCGCGGAATTCGCCGTCGACGTCGCCCTCGCCGACGTCCGCGTGGCGCAGGCCGATCTCCTGCCCACGGTCGATCTCGAGGGCTCGGTCGGCTACATCGACGAGCCCAGCGACACCATCGCCAGCCAGGCCGACGCCCGGATCGCGGCGACCGTCACCATCCCGCTCTATCAGACCGGCGCCGAGTACTCGCGGGTGCGCCAGCAAAAGCAGGTGGTCGACCAGCGCCGCCGCGAGCTCGACGACACCCGGCGCGAGGTCACCCGCAACGTCACCGAGGCCTGGGAGGGCCTGCAGACGGCGACCGCGGCGGCGCGCTCCTTCGAGGAGCAGGTGCGCGCCAACGACATCGCGCTCGAGGGCGTGCGCACCGAGGCGCAGGTGGGGGCGCGCACCGTGCTCGACGTCCTCGACGCCGAGCAGGAACTCTTCGAGTCCGAGGTCGACCTCGTCGACGCCCGTGCCACGGAGGTGGTCGCGCTCTACACCCTGCAGGCGGCGATGGGCGAGCTGACCGCCGAGGCGCTCGAGCTCGACGTCGAGATCCACGACCCGAGCGCCCATTTCCGCACCGTCCGCACCCAGTCCTTCGGCACCACCGCCGGCCGCAGGACCTCGGTCCTCCAGGACATCGATTTCGCGCGCGAATGGGGCCTCGTCGAGGAGTGACGCCGGCCGGCGCGCCGCCGCGGGGTGGCGACGGCGCCGAAAGCCCGGCCTGCGAAACGAACCGGGAGCGGCAAAATCGCGGGAGATTTCAGGCGCTTGGCGGAAAACCGCCGGGTCTGACGCCGGGCTAGGGCGCGTCCCACTTGGGCGAACCCACCCGCACACCCCGCCCGGCCGCCCATGAGCACGATAACCTGGGTGGCCGGGCGGGGTGTGCGGGTGGCTCGGTCAACTTGAACGGGACGCGCGCTAGATCGCCGCCCGCAGGCCGGCGCTGACCTCGTCGAGCACGCTGCTCAACAGGCGCTCGTCGTCGGCCTCGACCATGACGCGGACCATCGGCTCGGTGCCGGAGGGCCGCACCACCAGCCGGCCGTGGCCGTCGAGCTGGGCCTCGCCGGCGGCGATGACGCGGGTGATCTCCGGCCGCGACATGTCGGGGCGCTGGGGCACCCGGAGGTTCTTGAGCCGCTGGGGCAACGGCGTGAAGGCGCGGGTCACCTCCGAGAACGGCCGCGCCCGCTCCACCATCACCGCCATCACCTGCAGCGCCGCGACCAGGCCGTCGCCGGTGGTGGCGTAGTCGCCCAGGATGATGTGGCCCGACTGCTCGCCGCCGACGTTGAAGTTGCCGGCGCGCATCGCCTCGACGACGTAGCGGTCGCCGACCTTGGTGCGCACGGTGTCGAGGCCGATGTCGCCGAGAAAGCGCTCCAGGCCGAGGTTCGACATCTGGGTGCAGACCACGCCGCCGCCGTGGAGGCGGTCCTTGGCGTGCCAGGAGCGCGCGATCAGGGCGATCAGCTGGTCGCCGTCGACGAGCTGGCCGGTCTCGTCGACCATCACCACCCGGTCGGCGTCGCCGTCGAGCGCGATGCCGAGATCGGCCTCCTCGCCGATGACCCGCTGGCGCAGGGCGGTCGGCGCGGTCGAGCCGCAGCCGTCGTTGATGTTGAAGCCGGTGGGCTCGGTCCCGATCTCGACCACCTCGGCCCCGAGCTCCCAGAGGATCTTGGGCGCCACCCGGTAGGCCGCGCCGTGGGCGCAGTCGACGACGACCTTGAGGCCGGCGAGGGTGAGCTCGCGCGGGAAGGTCGACTTGCAGGCCTCGAGATAGCGTCCGATCGCGCCTTCGAGCCGGTCGACGCGGCCGAGGCCGTCGCCCTCGGCCAGAGCGGGCGTGGCGACCATGCGGCGCTCGATCTCGGCTTCGATGTCGTCGGAGAGCTTGAAGCCGTCGGGCCCGAAGAGCTTGATGCCGTTGTCGGCGAAGGGGTTGTGCGAGGCCGAGATCATCACCCCCAGATCGCAGCGCAACGACGGCGTCAGATAGGCCACCGCCGGGGTCGGCAAGGGGCCCAACAGGGTGACGTCCATGCCGGCGGCGACGAAGCCGGCGGTCAGGGCCGGCTCCAGCATGTAGCCCGAACGCCGGGTGTCCTTGCCGATGACGACGCGGTTGCGGTGCTTGCCGCGGGTGAACAGCGCCCCGGCGGCGTAGCCCAACTTCAGCGCGACCTCGCAGGTCATCGGATGCCGGTTGGCCGTGCCGCGAATGCCGTCGGTGCCGAAGAGTTCCCGCGCCATGTCCGCCTCGCTCCCGCTGAACGCCGGTGGCGTTGTAGGCGCTCGCGCCGCGGCCGCAAAGCACGGCGGTGTGTGTGCCGTACGATGAACCCCCAGGCCGCTCCCCGGGCGCGGCCGCGACCCCGGGTGACAAACGCATAGGTTGATTTCTCTTAAGCAAACTTCTACCAATTCCCCGGATGCTCGCGGGATCCGATCGACGGGTGGGAGTGCTTCGATGTTCGACCGTTTCCAACAACGCACGCGCGCAGTCCTGATCGGCGCGCTCGCCGTCCTCGCGCCGGCGGCCATGGCCGCGGATCAGGGCGCGATCGACAACACCTCCGAGGGCAACCTCGAGGTGACGCTGGAGTTACCGGAGCTGGTGCGCATCAGCGATCTGCAGGACATCGATCTCGGCACGTTCGACGGCGCCGCCCTCGACGGCGCCGACGACGTCTGTGTCTGGTCGACGACGCGGGCCTACTCGATCACCGCGACCGGCGACGGCGGCGGCGGCGCCTTCACCCTCACCGGCAACACCGGCGGCGACTTCCTCGCCTACACCGTGGAGTGGGCCGAGAGCGCCGGCCAGACCTCGGGCACCGCGCTGACCAGCGGGACCAGCCTCGGCAACCGCTCGACCACCGCGACCAGCACCGATTGCAACGGTGGCAACGACAACAACGCCACCGTGATCGTCGCGGTCGCCGAAGACGATCTCGCCGCCGTCACCGCCGACAGCTACAGCGGCACCCTCACCCTCCTCGTCGCCCCCGAGTAGTGCACCCGCGCCGCGTGGCCGCCCTGCTCGCCGTCGCGGCCGGCCTCGCCGCCCCGTCGGCGACCGGCGCCGGCGGGGTCGCGATCGTCGGGCTCGACGGGGTCGATCTGGGCCGCTGGAGCGGCCGCGGCGACCTCACCGGCAGCGACGCCCATTGCGTCGCGGTCGGCTCCGGGCACGGCTCGCCGCACTTCCACCTCCGCGCGTCCGGCGACGGCCCGGGCGGCCGCTTCGAGCTCACCGACGGGGTCACGGCGCTGCCCTTCGAGGTGCGCTACGACGACGGTGGTGGAGCGAAGTGGTTGGATCCCGATGAAACCCTGAGCCATCTTGAGGGACACCGTCGAACGCGGGGACAGCGACCGTGCGCCGCGGGCGGGCGCGGGGTGCAACAGCGGCTCGAGATCCGCGTGCGCGCCGGCGACCTCGCCCGCGCCCCCGCCGGACGCTTTCGCGGCCGGGTCCATCTGACGGTTCTGCCGGAATAGCGCGCCCGGGCGATGGACCCCGCCCGCGCCACGCTCGTGGTGCTCTGCGGCGCCGTCCTCGCCGCCGCCGCCGCGGCGCCGGCGCTCGCCCAGCTGGTCCAGAGCGCGCCGCCGCCCGGTTTCGCCGCGGCCGCGGCGCCGCGGCCGGCGGTGGTCGACATCTGGTTCGACGGCGCCCGGGTCGGCACCACCAACGCGCTGCTCGCGCCCGGGGAGATCACCTTCGACGATCCCCGCGCCGTGGCCGAACTCCTGCCGGGCGCGATCGACGTCCCGGCGGTGGCCGAGGCGCTCCGCGGGCCGTTGGCGACCCACGCGGAGCGGTTGTGCGGGCCCGGCGCGCCGCCCGATTGCGGCCTCCTGGAGCCCACGGTGGCGGGCGTCGTCGTCGACGCCGCCGCCTTTCGGGTCGACGTCTTCGTCGACCCCGCCTACCGCGCGCCGGCGGCGAGCGAGGCGCGCTACGTCCCGATCCCCGACTGGGCGCCGTCCTTGGTGCAGAGCGTCGCCGTCGCGGCCTCGTCGGTGCCCGACGCCGACACCCGCGCGACGCTGGCGGCGGGCTCGACCCTGGCGAGCGGGCCGGCGCGCGTGATCGCCGACTACGGCTTCGAGCTCGACGACGGCGCCTTCATCGAGACCCTGTCGGGCGAGGTCGAGTACCGGCGCTGGCGCGGCGAGGCCGGGCTCGCCCGCGCCAGCGTGGTGCCGCTGTTGCGCGACCGGCGCTTCGCCGGGGCCCGGCTCGCCACCACCCTCGACACCCGGCTCGACCGCGACGCGGCGCGCGCCCGGCCGATCGTCGTCACCCTCGCCCGCCGCAGCCAGGTGGAGATCCTGCGCGACGGCCGGCTGTTGAGTGTCCAGACCGTGCCCGCCGGCACCAGCGGCCTCGACACCACGGCGTTGCCGGTCGGCGCCTACGACGTGACCCTCAGAATCGCCGGACCGACGGGGGTGCGCGAGGAGCGCCGCTTCGTCGTCAAGAGCGCCGCGCTGCCGCCCGCGGACGCCCCCGAGGTGACGCTCGAAGCCGGGGTCCTCGCCGAGGAGGAGAGCCGGCTCCTGCCCGCGCTCGGCGACACGCCGTTCGTCCACGGCGCCGTGCGTTACCGGCTCTCCGACACCCTCGGGGCCGGGCCCGATCTCGCCGTCACGCCGCGCGAGGCGGTCGCGAGCCTGCGCGCCCTCGGGGTCTGGCCGGGCGTCGAGGCCACCGCCGACGTCTTCGCCGGCAGCGCCGGCGCCGCCGGCGCCGGGATCGCCGCCCGCGGCCGCTTCGGCGGGCTCGGCTACGCCGTGCGGGCGCGTCGGATCACCGGCGATCCGGGCCCCGGCACGATCGACACCCGCGATCGCGACGACGACGAGCGCTTCGTGCCGGGACGCGAGCTCGAGCGCCTGACCGCCTTCGCCGAGGACGTCACCGAATTCGACCTCTCGCTCAGCTATCAGCCGGGCGCCGGTCCGCGCATCGGCCTGCGCGGGTTCTGGCGGCGCGACGACGGTCGCGGCGAGACCTACGCCCTCGGCCCGAACCTCTTCTGGCCGCTCGGCCGGCGCGGCGACGTCCGCCTCGACCTGCTGGCCGAGGCGGCGATCACCGACACCGACGACTTCGTCTTCGCCCGGCTGCGGGTAAGCTTCGACGCCGGCCCGTGGCGCAGCCGAGCGGAGGGCGGCTATCGCGCCGGCGAGGACGGCGGAGCCTCGGGCGCCGCGGCGCTCGCGCGCGACGTGGTCGATCGAACCGATCACCGCCTGCGCCTCGCCGGGCGCGTCGATCGCGAGGGCGGCGTCACCAGTGTGGGCGGCAGGGCCGACTACCGTGGGCGTCCGGGGCGCCTGTTGCTCACCGCCACCCGGGACCTGGAGACCGGGGAAGAGCGCCTGGCGGCGCAGGCCGGCACCACCGTCGCTCTCGGCACCGGCGGGCTCGGCGTCGTCGGCGGCCGTGGCGGCGCCAGTGCGCTGGTCGTGCAGCTCGCCGCCGGCGGTGCCGCGGCCGCCGACACCGTGTTCGAGGTCGTCGTCGACGACCGCGCCCGCCGCCGGCTGCGGCCCGGGAGCCGTGCCGCCGTACCGTTGGCGGCCTACGCCGCCTATCGGGTGCGGCTGAAGCAGGTCGAGGGGCCGCTGGTCGCCTACGACGGCCGACCGCGCACCGTCAGCCTCTATCCCGGCAGCGTGGCGACCGAGCGCTGGACCGTGCGCCCGCTGATCACCGTCTTCGCCCGCCTGGTCGACCCCGGCGGCGAGCCGCTGGCGGGGGCCCGGCTGGACACCCGACCGCCCGCCTTCACCGACGCCGGCGGCTGGTTTCAGGCCGAGCTCGGCGCCGGCCGGCCGGGGCTGACCGCCAGCGTGGACGGCCGGTCCTGCCGTCTGCAGCTGCCCGAACTCGTGCCCTCCACCGGTTACCGCCGCCTCGGAGACGTGCCATGCCGATCCCTCGACTCCTCGTCTTGAGCCTGCTCGCCCTGGCGGTGACCGCCTCGCCGGCGGGGGCGCAGATCGCGCTCGACCGCATGATCGTCGAGCTCGCCGGGCGGCCCGGCGCCACCACCGACGTCGAGGTCCGCAACCGCGGCGAGGAGACCGCCTACGTCGTCGTCGAGCCCACCGAGGTCGTCGCCCCCGGCACCGCCGACGAGCGCCGCCGCGCGGTCGCGGACCCCGCGGCCCTCGGCCTGTTGGCGGCGCCGAGCCGGCTGGTGCTCGAGCCCGGCGCGCGCCGCATCGTGCGCTTGGCCCGCCTCGACGAGCCCGGCGAGCGCGAGCGCATCTGGCGCGTCGGCGTGCGCCCGGTCAGCGGTGACACCACCAGCGCCACCAACGCGCTCCAGGTGCTGGTGGGCTACGGCGTGCTGGTGCTGGGCCGGCCCGAGGCGGCGCGGGCCGAGATCCGGGGCGAGCGCGACGGCGACACGCTCGTCCTGGTCAACGCCGGCAACGCCAACGCCCTGCTCTACGGCGGCCGCCACTGCGACGCCGCCGGTGAGCGCTGCGTCGAGCTGCCGACCCGCCGGCTCTACGCCGGCAACCGCTGGCGGCTGGCGCTGCGCTGGGACACCCCCGCGGTGTTCGACGTCGAGGGCCCCGGCGGCGTCCGCGAACGACGCTTCTGAGCACTGCGGCGCTCAGCGCGGGTCCGGCACGACGAACACGGTGTCGCCCGAGGGGCAGCGCACGAAGCGGCCGTCGACCGGCACGCCCGGGGTCGCCGCGGGCACGTCGACGACCGGCACGTAACCGGTGGCGGCGCGCTCGCGGCAGTGCCGGGCGATCGCGCGTCGCACGTCGTCGGCGGGCACCACCACGGTGAGCCGGGCGGTGGCGGTGGCACGCGGCGCCGGTTCGCCCGCGGGCGCGGCCGCGAGGATGGCACCGGGAAAGACCGCGAGCGCGCCGAGCGCACACGCGAGTCCGAGGCGACGGCGTCGCCGACATCCAAGGGGCACGAGGCACCTCGTGTAGAGGTGGAGACGAAAGTCGGATGTGGGGCGAGGCTACGCGTCGGAGGTTGCGGAAAGGTTGATGGGCCGGCTCACCGCGCCGCGAAGCCGCCGCCGTCGGAGCGGGTGTAGGCCGCCCGCGGCGGGCTGAAGATGTCGAGGAGGCGCGCGCCCGCCGGGCCGGCGATGAAGTTGTGCGGGGTGCCGGCGGGGATGTGGCAGACGTCGCCCGGCCCGACGTCGAGTTCCTCCGGGCCGACCACGAGCACGCCGGCGCCTTCGATCACCACCGCCCACTGCTCCTCCTCGTGGTGGTGGGACTCGCCGGCGGCGTTCGGCGCGCAGGTCAGGACCGACAGCATGGCGTGCTTGCCCCAGAACAGCCGCGTCTCCATGCCGGCGGCGAGCGCCCGCACCAGTCCGCCCTCCGGGTCGTTCAGGTTGAAGCGCTGCACGGCCATCGTCGTCCTCCCCTTCGTCGTCCGGGGAGCCTAGTCCAAGCGGCGCGCCGCGCGAAGACGGCCGCGGGCGGCGACGACGATCGCCGTCTCGCCGGCCACCAACGCCGTCACCAGCGCCTGTGTCCACCAGAAGGCCGCGGCCTCGCCGCGCCCGACCGCCTGCTCGCGCTCGGCCTCCGCGGCGTAGAGGCGGGCGAGTTCCGCCTCGCTCGTCGCCGCCGTCACGGCGCCAGCAGCCGGCCCGCGACCCAGCGGTGAAAGGCGTGGGTCGGCGGATCCATCGCCGGCGAGAACCGGCCACCATCGAAGGCGGGCGAGGCGCGGCCGGCCTGCATGCCCTCGACCACGGCGACGTCCTCCGCGAAGACCTCGCGCCACAGATCGCGCGACCGCCGCCGCAGTTCGGCGAGGTCGCCGCGCTCGGCGGCGGCGTCGACGTAGTAGAGCCGGACGTGCTCGGTGGTGCGCGCCACGCCGTCGGGCTGGAGCAGGATGCCGAAGCCGTGATCGGCGTGCACGCCCAACAGCAGGTTGGGGTAGAGCGCGACGTACTCGGCGCCGCTGGTCCAGAACGGGTCGAGACCCTCGAACCCCGGAAAGCGCCGGCCGGCGGCGTCGAGCGCGGGCTGGTAGGCGCGGGTGAGCTGGCCCGAGAAGGCGCCCTCCTCGACGATGTTGTCGTGGTCCTCCAGCCGCGAGTAGCTGTTGAGGCCGGGATGCACCCAGGGCAGGTGATAGGCCTCGGCGTAGTTCTCGACCGCGAGCTTCCAGTTCGCCGCCAACTCCAGCGTGAACGTGCCCTCCTCGGGGTGCGGTGGGCGAAAGCGCGCGACGTCGAAGCCGGCCCAGCGGCGGGCCAGCGGCGCGATCCAGTCGGCGAAGGCCGGCGCCTCGCCGTCGAGGTCGACGAAGACGAAGTCCCACCACACCGCGCTGCGGACGGTCACGAGGCCGAGCTCGCCCTTGTCGAGGTCGGGATGAAGGTTGCAGCCGGGACCGCCGACGTGCGGCGCGATGATCAGCTCGCCACCGTGGTCGTAGCACCAGGAGTGGTAGGGGCAGCGGATGACGTTGGCGAAGCGCGTCGGTTCGGCGGCGAGCTTCATGCCGCGATGGCGGCAGACGTTGTGGAAGACGCGGACCTCGCCGGTCTTGGCGCGCAGCAGCAACAACGGCGCCCCGCCGAGCTCGACCGGCCGGGCGTCGCCCGCTCGCGGGACGTCGCTGGCGAAGCCCACGCAGGCCCAGCCCCGCCGCCACAGGCGGCGCTGCTCCAACGCGACGACGTCGCGGTCGGTATAGGCGGCGTTGGGCAGGCCGCGGGCGCGGCCGATGGGAGCGTCGACGGCCATCAGACCGTCGACGAAACCGCCGTCGAGGCGGGTCGCCGCCGCGATGTCGCCCATGCCCCCTCCCGGCCGTGCGGGGTCCGTCGAACGCCGCGGAAGTTAGCGGCCGGCACGACGACGCGCTCGCGCCGGCGCGACATCCGCGGGCGCGCACGCGACCGGGCGTCCCCCCCTGGCCGCAGACGGTGGCGGGCCTTATCTCCTGGCTCATGAACACGCTCAGCTTCGAAGCCGTCGTGGTCGGCGGTGGTCCCGCCGGGCTCGCCGCCGCCCTCGCGGTGGCGCGCGCTGGCCGCGCCACGGCGCTGGTGGATCCGGCCGCCGACGCCCTGCCGCCGGCGGGGCGCACCACCGCGGTGATGGCGCCGCAGGCCGACTTCCTGCGCACCCTCGGCGTCTGGCCGGCGGCCGCCGAGGAGGCGCCGCTGCGGGGCTTGCGGATCGTCAACCGCGGCGACGGCGACGACGAGGAGATCCTGTTCCTCGCCGACGAGCTCGACCTCGACGCCTTCGCTTGGAACGTGCCGAACGCGGCGCTGGTGGAGACGCTGCGCGAGGCCGCGGCGCGGGCGGATGTGACGACGCTGCCGGGCCGGCTGGCCGAGGTCGACCGCCGCCGCGGCGACTGGCGGCTCACTCTCGACGACGGCCGCCGCCTCAAGGCGACGCTCCTGGCCGGCGCCGACGGCAAGAACTCGCAGGTGCGCCGCGCGCTCAAGATCGCGGCGCGGCGCCACGACTACGGCCAACTCGCCAACACCGCCAAGCTCGCGATCACCGGCGGTCACGACCACGTCTCGACCGAGATCCACAAGGCCGGGGGCCCGTTCACCACCGTGCCGGCGGGCCCGGCCGAGGTCAGCGTGGTCTGGCTCGAGCCCGCCGAGGCCGGCGAGCGGCTCGCCGGGCTCGACGACGCCGACTTCCTCGACGCCTGCATGGCCCAAGACCGCGGCCGCCACGGCCGGATGGTGGGGGTGGAGGGCCGTGCCGCGGTGCCGGTAGTGGGCCTCCTGGCCGAACGGCTGGCCGCGCCCGGCGCGGTGATCCTCGGCGAGGCCGCGCACGCGGTGTCGCCCTTGGGGGCGCAGGGGTTCAACCTCAGCCTGCGCGACGCCGCCGCCCTCGGCGAGCTCGCCGCCGCCCCCGGCTACGCCAAGGCCGAGCAGCTCCGCCGCTACGAACGCGCGCGCCTGGGCGAGACCCGGCTGGTGTTCTGGTTCGTCGACGCGCTCAACCGCTCGGTTCAGCGACCCGAGGCGGTGCTCAGGCTGTTGAGCGGCGTCGGCCTGGAAGCGGTCGCCGCCTGGTCGCCGGTGCGCCGCGCGGTGATGGCGCGGCTGCTGCAACCGCACGTTTTTTCACCCGCGACGAGGCCATGATGAGCGAACGGCTCACCGTCTACTTCAACGGCGCCTGTCCGATCTGCGGCGCCGAGGTCCGACACTACCGCGAGCTGGCGGCGCGCAGCGACGCGCCCTTGGACTGGGTCGACGTGAGCGCCGAACCGCGGGCGCTGGAACCATGGGGGATCGACGGCGCGGGCGCCAAACGCCGGTTCTACGTCGCCGAACCCGACGGCACCCTGGCCGGGGGGGTCGAGGCTTTCGCGCGGGTGTGGGAGTGCCTGCCGCGCTACCGGCCGCTGGCGCGCCTGGCGCGCACACCCGGCCTGCGGACGCTCGCCGAAGCGCTCTACGACCGCGTGCTGGCGCCGGGGCTGGTGCGCTACAACGCTTGGCGCGACCGCCGGCGAGCCCGCGCCGTGGCGTGAGCCCGCCGCGCGCGCTCAGGCCGCCTGCGCGAGTTCGCCGCGCGCCGGGTAGTCGCGCTCGAGGACGAAATCGAGCGCCTTGAGCATCTCCGCGAAATCGGGCCGCGCGAACGGCATCGACTGCACGCTGGCGAAGTAGAGCGTGGCATCGGGCTTGACCAAAAACAGCCCCGGCTCGGGAAACTGCGCCGGCTCGTCGACCCCGTTCGAGGTCGTGCCGATGCCGGCGGAGACGAACAGCCCCCACGCCCGCGCGGTGTCCAAGCCGAGGCCGTAGCCCAGGGTCAGACGCTCGAGCTGCCAGTCGCGCTTGGCGGCGTCGGCCCGTTCGGCCGGGTCGGCGGAGACGGCGATGACGTCGACGCCGCGCTGCACAAAATGGTCGAGCTTGTCGTCGAGGTCCTTCAGATAGCCCCTGCAGATCGGGCAGTGCAGGCCGCGATAGACCACGATCATAGAGAAATGGTCGGGTCGACGGTCGGTGATCGACCAGGTGTCACCGGCGGTGGTCGGCACGGCGAGGGTCGGCACCGGCCGACGCGGCATCAACTCGGCCATGGTTCGGTCCTTTCGGGTCGGTGGTGGGCGCGTCCGGGCGCAGCGGCGCGAGGCCGGCGCGGACGATGCGGTCGAGGCGCTCGGCCGGCTCGCCCAGCCGCGCCAGCACGCGCAGCCCTTGAGCGAGGCCGACCAGCAGCGCCGCGGTGTCGGCGGGATCGAGATGGCCGGCGACCTCGCCGCGGGCGCGGGCGCGCACGAGCACCTGCTCCAGTCGGATCGCCAGGCCGTCGAGCGCGTCCTTCAGCCCGGCGCGGACGAGGTCGTCGTGCGGACCGAGCTCGCAAGCGGTGTTGGTGACCAGGCAACCGGGCGCCGGCGCGGCCGGATCGCGCCGCGCCAGAGTGGTGAAGACCGCCTCGATCGCGGCCAGACCGGCGTCCTCGGCGTCCAGCGGGGCCAGGGTCCGCGCCGAGACCCGCGCGCGGTAGCGCGCCAGCACCGCGGTGAACAGCCGACGCTTGCCGCCGAAGGCGGCGTAGAGGCTACCCGAGCCGAGCCCGGTCGCCGCGGCGACGTCGCGCATCGAGGTCGCCGCGTAGCCGTGGCGCCAAAACAGCGCGAGCGCGCGGTCGAGAACGGTGTCGCGGTCGAAGCTCGGGGCGCGGGACATGCGGCGAGGATAAGGATCTGGAACGGCCGCTCAAGATCGGCCGCCGCCCGGTCGCGCGGACGTGACCACGGGCGCGGCGGTCGCGATCAGGGGTAAGCACAGGTCTGCGCGGCGACTTCGACGAAGCCGCGCTCGGCGTGGGGGCGCACCCGAAACCGCCATTCCCGCTCGCCGTCGACCAGGCGATGGGTCAGCGGCAGCATGCCCTCGGCGAGCCTCACCGCGCCGTCGAGCTTCAAAAAGCGGATCGAGACCGGCTGTGCCGGATCGAACCAGGCCTCGGGTCGACCGCCGTCGTCGCGGGCGGCGGTGCCTTGACCGGTGACCGTGATCCGACCGTCGCCGAAGGTGACGCTGTTGTCGCGGCTGACGGCCACCGGCGTGGTCAACAAGAAGCGCTTGGTCTCCACCGCTTCGGCGCAGTCCTCGCGGGGTTGGACCTCGGCGAGCACGAAGCGCAGGCGGGCCACCCCGACGCCGTCGTCGAGGCGGCGGTCGATCAGGCCGAGGAGTTCGCGGCGGTCACCGGTGGGAACGTCGCGCTCGTAGCGCTTGGCGATGGCGTGGGCGCGCTCGCGCGCCGCGCGCTCGCGCTCGCGCGCCTTCAACGCGGCCTCGCGGGCATCGACGATCCGGCGCTCAAGGTCGGTGACCTCGCCGCTCAGCCGGTCCAGCTCGGCCTGGTTCTGAGCCCGGCCGGTCTGGTAGGCGACCACGGCGGCGATGCCGACGCCGACCAGCACCAGCACCCAGCGCACAACCCGCATCACCGCCTGCCGGCGCCGCTGGCGGCGCGTAAAACCCAAGGTCGAAAAACTGCGCATGGTCAGTCGTCGCCGTCGTCCTGCTCGCCCCCGGCCAGCACCGTGCGCAGGTCCGGGTTCATCCGCTCCTGGTAGAGCTTGTAGATGGCGGCGGCGGTCTCCTCCACCGAGCGTCGCGTGACGTCGATGGTGGGCCAACCGTGACGCGCAAACAACCGACGCGCGAAACGGAGCTCCTCGCGGACGCGGTCGAGCTCGGCGTATTCGGCGCCGTAGCGGCCGCCGGCGCGGATCTTGGCCTCGTCGAGGCCGAGCATGCGCTGGCGGTTGCGGCGGATCTCGACCAGCCGGTCGGCCTGCAGGGTGAGTCCGACCACGAGGTTGGCCTTGAGCTTGGTGAAGTCGACCAGGGGCGGCCGTTCCGGCACCAGCGGGATGTTGGCCGCCTTGATGCCGCGGTTGGCCAGATACATGCAGGTCGGGGTCTTGCTGGTGCGCGAAACCCCCAGGACGATGACGTCGGCGTCGTAGATCTTGTCGGGCTGTTGGCCGTCGTCGTGGCGCATGACGAAGTTCATCGCATCGATGCGCGAGAAGTAGTCCTCGTCGAGAACGTACTGCCGGCCGACGCGCGCCTTGGCCTCGTGACCGACGGCGCGGCTGACGGTGTCGATCAGGCCGTCGAGCACCGGCACGCAGGGGACGCCGCGCTGGGCGCAGTGCGCCACCAGCTGATCGCGCAGGCCGGGCTCCACCAGGGTGAACACCACGATGCCCGGCAGCGCGTCGATGAAGTTGAAGACGCGCTGCAGCTGCGGCTCGGTCCGGATGAAGAACCAGACGTGCTCCACCGGCGTGACGTTGTCGAACTGGGAGACCGCCGCCCGGGTCACCGTGGTTACGGTCTCGCCGGTGGAATCGGAGATGAGGTGCAGATGCAGCCGCATGGACAACCGCCTGTACGTCGCCGAGGGAAACGGGGACAACTCGCCGCCCGCGCCGCCGCCGCCCGGCGGCTGGGGACGAGGGCGCATCCACGCACAGCCCCACTCACCTGTGTACGCGCGATCCACCGGCTCTGCACGGCGGCAGTTGTCCGCCGAAGGTCGCGGCTTCCATCCCCGCCGTCCCCGTTTTACGCCGCGGCTCTAACGCGGCCGTGGCCGCGCCCGTCCCGGCGTCGTACCGGTCGCCGTCCCCAGCGGCCGCGGGTTTTCCCGCGGTGGCGCGACAGTGGTGAGGGATTGTGGATGCGGGCTTATCCCCGCCTTCTGACGTGCCTACCACTGACCTCCACCTTTTCTCTTAATTGGAAAGGAAGGAAGAGACCGGACGGCACCGTTGGGGACGAACCGGGAGGATCGCGATGAAGCCGATGTTGGCGGCCCTCGGGGGAGAGCCGGTCGATCCGCCGCCGATCTGGCTGATGCGCCAGGCCGGGCGCTATCTGCCGGAGTACCGCGAGGTCCGCGCCGGTGCGGGGAGCTTTCTCGATCTCTGCTACGACCCCGAACTCGCCTGCGAAGTGACCCTGCAGCCGATCCGCCGCTTCGGGCTCGACGCCGCGATCCTGTTTTCGGACATCCTGGTCGTGCCGCACGCCCTCGGCCGCCCGCTCACCTTCGTCGAGAACGAGGGGCCCAAGCTCACCCCACTCGCCGACGATCCCGACGCCGAACTCGACGCCATGGCGGCGGCCGAGATCCACGGCCATCTCGACCCGGTCTACGCCACGCTGGCGAAGGTGAAGGCGGCGTTGCCCGCCGAGGTGGCGCTGATCGGCTTCGCCGGCGCGCCGTGGACGCTCGCCTGCTACATGGTCGACGGCCAGGGCTCGAAGGAATATCTCAAAACTCGGCTGATGGCGGCGCGCGAGCCCGAGCGCTTCGCGCGGCTGATCGGCGTCCTGGAGGCCGCGCTCACCGCCTATCTGTGCCGCCAGATCGAGGCCGGTGCCGAGGTCGTCAAGCTGTTTGACAGCTGGGCCGGGGTGCTCCCGCCCGACGGCTTTCGGCGCTGGTCGCTCGCGCCGCTCCAACGGATCGTGGCCGGGGTCAAGGCCCGCCACCCCGACGTGCCGGTCATCGTGTTTCCGCGCGGGGCCGGGATGAACTACCCCGCCTGCGCCGCCGAGATCGGCGCCGACGGGCTCGC
>JAAAPF010000068.1 GCA_009908425.1 Alphaproteobacteria bacterium | reverse complement strand
CAAGCTGCTGGGGGCGTCCCGGAAGCGCCGGATCGCCGCCGGGTCCGGGACCAGCGTTCAGGACGTCAACAAGCTCCTGAAGCAGTATCAGGACATGCAGACGATGATGAAGCGCATGAAGAAGATGGGCAAACGCGGCATGCCCCCGGGCGGCCAGATCCCGCCGGAGCTGATGCCGCGCTGATCGCCACCGTCGAGCCGACCACCCCAACGCAGAGGAACCCCGACCGCATGGCCGTCTCCATCCGCCTCGCCCGCGGCGGCGCCAAAAAGCGCCCCTACTACCGCATCATCGTCGCCCACGGCCGCTCGCCGCGCGACGGACGCTTTCTCGACCGGGTCGGCACCTACAACCCGCTCCTGCCCAAGGACCATCCCGAGCGCGTCGTGATCGACGAGGAGAAGGTCAAGCGCTGGCTGGAGCACGGGGCGCAGGCGAGCGACCGGGTCGCGCGCTTTCTCGACTGGAAGGGCATCGTGCCCGGTGCCACCCGCAGGCGCGGCACCGGCAAGCGCGCCGCCGAGGTCGCGGCCAGGAAGGCCGAGGCCGAAGCGTCGGCCTGAGCCGCTTCGGTGGGCGCATGGCGGCACGGCGGGTCTGTCTGGGGGTGATCACCGGCGCGCACGGCGTAGGCGGCGAGGTCAAGGTGCGCCCCTTCACCGCCGAGCCCGACGCGCTCGACGCCTACGGCGCGGTCGAGAACGCCACCGGCGACCGCCGCTTGCATCTCACCGTCGAACGGGTGAGTTCCAAGGGCGTGATCGTGCGCATCGCCGGCGTCGACGATCGCGACGCCGCCCTGGCGCTGCGCGGCACCGAGCTCTGGCTCGACCGCCAACGCCTGCCCGAACCCGCCGAGGACGAGTGGTACGTCGACGACCTCGCGGGCCTGCAGGTGGTCGACACCGACGGCGCACCCCTCGGCCGCGTCCGCGCGGTGGCCGACCACGGCGGCGGCGACGTCGTCGAGATCCTCGCCGACGACGGCCGCGAGCTGGCCGTGCCCTTCACCCGCGCCCACGTGCCCGAGGTCGACGTCGCCGCCGGCCGGCTGGTCGTGGCCGCGCCCGAATGGGTCGAGGCGGGAGAGCAGCGGTGAGCTGGCGGGCGACGGTGCTCACCCTGTTTCCGGAGATGTTTCCGGGACCGCTCGGGCAGTCGCTGGCCGGGCGCGGGCTCGAGACCGGGGCCTGGGCGCTCGACACCGTGCGCCTGCGCGACTTCGCGTCCGACCGCCACGAGAGCGTCGACGACACCCCCTTCGGCGGCGGCGCCGGCATGATCATGCGCCCCGACGTGGTCGGCGCCGCGCTCGACGCGGTGCCGGCGGACGATCGGCCGCGGCTGGCGCTCACCCCGCGCGGGCGCCCGCTCGATCAGGCCCGCGTCGAAGCGCTTGCCGACGCGCCCGGGGTCGTGGTTCTATGCGGCCGGTTCGAGGGGATCGACGAGCGCGTCTTTCGAACGCGCGACCTCGAAGAGGTGAGTCTCGGCGATTTCGTGCTCTCGGGCGGCGAGCCGGCGGCGATCGCGCTGCTCGACGCCTGCGTCCGGCTGCTGCCGGGGGTGATGGGCGCGCCGGCGAGCCTCGCCGAGGAGAGTTTCGCGCACGGCCTTCTGGAGTATCCGCAGTACACGCGACCGCGGGTGTTCGAGGGCCTGGAGGTACCGGAGGTGTTGCTCTCGGGCCATCACGCGCGTATCCGCGCGTGGCGACGCGAGCAGTCCGAACGCACGACCCGCGAACGCCGCCCCGATCTGTGGGCGCGCGTCGCGGGCGATGGCGTCTCCGCCTGAGGGCGACGGGACCGACGCGGACCAAGGTGGACGAGGTGGCGCGGGCTCGGCGCGAACCGGGCCGGCGGGAAAGGACGGAGCGATGAACGTCATCGAGCAGCTCGAACGCGAGGAGATCGGCCGCCTCTTGGCGCAGCGGTCGGTGCCCGACTTCCAGGCCGGCGACACGCTGCGCGTCAACGTCAAGGTGGTCGAGGGCTCGCGCGAGCGGGTCCAGGCCTTCGACGGGGTGTGCATCGCGCGGCGCAACCGCGGCATCAACTCCGCCTTCACCGTGCGCAAGATCAGCTACGGCGAGGGCGTCGAGCGCGTCTTCCCGCTCTACAGCCCGCGCATCGATTCGATCCAGGTGCTGCGGCGCGGCCGGGTACGACGCGCCAAGCTCTACTACCTGCGCGGCCGCCGCGGTAAGGCCGCCCGCATCCCCGAGCGCACCGACCAGCGCCCCAGCAAGGGCGGCCGGCCGGGCACGAAGGCCGCCGAGTGACCCCGACATCGCGATCACGGAGGGGAGGATGAGCGACCCGAGGACGCTGTTCGACAAGATCTGGGACAGCCACGTCGTCGATCATGCCGACGACGGGTCGTGCCTTCTCTACATCGACCGCCACCTGGTCCACGAGGTGACCAGCCCGCAGGCCTTCGAAGGGCTCCGGCAGGCCGGCCGCGGGGTCCACCGTCCCGACGCCACGCTGGCGGTGGTCGACCACAACGTGCCGACCGACCCGGACCGCATCCACGGCATCAAGGACGCGACCTCGCGCGTCCAGGTCGAGGCGATGATCGAGAACGCGAAGGCGTTCGGGGTCGAGCTCTACGACGTCCGCGACCTGCGCCAGGGCATCGTCCACATCGTCGGCCCCGAGCAGGGCTTCACCCTGCCCGGCACCACCATCGTCTGCGGCGACAGCCACACCTCGACCCACGGCGCCTTCGGGGCGCTGGCCTTCGGCATCGGCACCTCGGAGGTCGAGCACGTGCTCGCCACCCAGACGCTGGTGCAGAAGCGGCCGGGCACCATGCGGATCTCGGTCGACGGCGAGCTCGGCTTCGGGGTCACCGCCAAGGACGTCGTCCTCGCCATCATCGGCAAGATCGGCACCGCCGGCGGCACCGGCCACGTCATCGAATACGCCGGCGACGTCGTCCGCGGCCTGTCGATGGAAGGCCGGATGACGATCTGCAACATGTCGATCGAGGCGGGCGCGCGCGCCGGGCTGATCGCGCCGGACGAGACCACCTTCCGCTACGTCCGGGGCCGCCCCAAGGCGCCCAAGGCCGGCGCCTACGAGCAGGCCTTGGCGTACTGGCGCTCGCTGCCGTCGGACCAGGGCGCGCGTTACGACACCGAGGTCACGCTCGCGGCCGCCGAGATCGAGCCGCAGGTGACCTGGGGCACCAGCCCCCAGGACACCGTCGCCATCTCCGGCCGCGTCCCCGACCCCAAGGACGCGCCCGACGCGGCTCGCCGGCGGGCGATCGAGCGCTCGCTCGACTACATGGCGCTGGAGCCGGGCACGCCGATGAAGGAGATCGCGGTCGAGCGCGTGTTCTTGGGCTCGTGCACCAACGGCCGGATCGAGGACCTGCGCGCCGCCGCCAAGGTGATCGAGGGCAAGCGCGTCGCCGCCAGCGTGCGCGCCATGGTGGTGCCCGGCTCGGGGTTGGTGAAGGCCCAGGCCGAGGACGAGGGCCTCGATCGGATCTTCAAGAACGCCGGCTTCGAGTGGCGCGAGGCCGGCTGCTCGATGTGCCTGGGCATGAACCCCGACATCCTCCAGCCGGGCGAGCGCTGCGCGTCGACCTCGAACCGCAACTTCGAGGGCCGCCAGGGCCGCGGCGGGCGCACCCATCTGCTGAGCCCGGCGATGGCGGCGGCGGCGGCGGTGACCGGCAAGCTCGCCGACGTCCGCGCGCTGGTGTGAGGCGCGCGACGGCCGGTCGCCGTCGCGCCGTGTGATCGAGCCGCCGTCGCGGCCGCGGGTGGGGGAGATCGGCGGTGCTCGCGTTCTACCGTGCGATCTGGCGGCTGACCTGGCGGCGTCAGCTCGTCCTCGTCGCCCTCTCCCTCGCCGTCGCCGGCCTCGCCGCGGCCCCGCTGCGGCTGCAACAGGAGATCATCAACCACCTGGTCGCGGCCGGCGCGCTGGCGACGCTGGCGTGGTTGTGCGTCGGCTATCTCGGCGTCGTCGCCCTCAGCGGCGGGCTCAAATTCGCCCTCAGCTTCCTCACCGCCGGGGTCGGCGAGCGGGTGGTGCGGCTGATCCGCGGGCGGGTCTACGCCCGCACCGTCGAGCAGGAGCCCGAGGCCCGGGTCAGCCGCGGCACGCTGGTGACGATGACCTCGGCCGAAGCCGAGGGCGTCGGCGCCTTCGCCGGGGCGGCGATCGCCACGCCCGTGCTCCAGATCGGCACCCTGATCTCGGTCATCGGCTTCATCGCGGCGAGCCAGCCCGAGCTCGGCCTGATCGCGCTGGCGGTGATCGTCCCGCAGGTGGTGATCGTCGTCGTCATCCAGGCCCGCATCAACCGGGCGGCCCGCGCCCGCACCCGCAAGCTGCGCGACGCCTCGGATCGCCTCTCCGCCGGCGAGCTGGCCCGGATCGAAGCGGAGCTGATGGCGGACTACGACGAGGTGCTCGCCATCCGCCTGCGGATCTTCGCGCTCAAACTCTCGACGAAGTTCCTGCAGAACCTGATCAGCGCGGTCGGCACGGCGGGCATCCTCCTCCTGGGCGGCTGGTTCGTGCTGGAGGGCCGCACCGACACCGGCACCGTCGTCGCCAGCCTCTCCGGGCTGACCCGCTTGGAAGGTCCGTGGCGCGAGCTCGTCGCGTTCTATCGACAAGCCAGTATCACCCGGGTCAATTACGAGATGCTGGTCGAAGCCTTCGTCCAGTCCCCGGAAGCCGGCGGCGGCCGGGGCACCTGACGGAACCCGTGCCAGCGGCGGAGGTTGGCCCTCGATGATGCCCCAGCTGATCCTCGGCGTCGCGACGCTCTACGCCGCCGCTCAGGCCTATCTCTGCCTGGCCCGGCCGGAGCTGGTGGCGCCGGTCCTCGGCCTCACGCTCGACACCCCGCTCGCCCGCTCCGAGTTCATGACCGCCTACGGCGGCATCTACGCCGGCATCGCGGTGTTCTGGGCGGCGGGGCTGGTGCGCGGCACGCTCAGGGAAGGCGGGCTCGCCTTTCTCGCACTCGCCGCCACCGGCGCGGTCCTGGCGCGGCTGTGGACGCTGGTCGTGCTACCCTTGGGCGTCGGCGCGGTGGCGGCGGTGCTGGCGGCGGAGGTCGTGCTGGCGGTCCTCGGCTGGCTGGGCTGGCGCGCCGAGTGGCGCCGCACGCTCCGCGCGACGGTCTGATCGAACGGTCCGGTCACGGGCGCCCGAGAGCGCCGGGAGGCAGGGATGGCACGCTCGCAGGTGATCTTGTGCCTGCAGGGGGGCGGCGCGCTCACGGCCTATCAGGCCGGGGTGATCCGCGCCCTGCAGGAGGCCGAGCTGTTGCCGACGCTGGTCGTCGGCGTCTCCACCGGCGCGCTCAACGGCGCGGTGCTGGCGGGCCACAAGCGCAACGACCCCGACGGCGCCCTCGCCGCCTTCTGGCACGAGCTCGGCCGCCCCCGGATCCCGTTCATGCCCGACCTCGGCGCGGCGCTGGGCGCCTACGGCAACCCGGCGATGTACCTGCCGCGCGGCAACTGGCTCGACCTCGGCCGCTGGAACGCCCTCTACGACACCAGCCCGCTCGC
>JAAAPF010000147.1 GCA_009908425.1 Alphaproteobacteria bacterium | reverse complement strand
CTTTTCGCGGTGGTGCGGGGGCGGCGGTCGGCCGTGGACATGCCGCTTCGCTTGGACAACGCGGGCGCGTTGTCCACATGCCCACCGCCGCAACATCGACCGGCGCGATCACCGCTTTCGGTTGCGCCTACGGCGCCGGCGCGCCTGCGGCCGGGGGGATCGTTCGAGCGGCTCGGGTCGGTGTTGCCGATCGCTGGACGCGTCGCGCGGCGCGGAGGGCGTGGGGTACGGTGTAGCGCTCGGCGACGATGCGCCGCCCCTCGGCGAGGTCGATGCCGCGCCCGTCGACGTCGCGGAGGACGTAGGGCGTGCCGGTGCGCAGCACGCGGAAGATGCGGTTCACGAGACGGTTGGCGACGGCGCAGAGCGCCTGCTTGTGGTGATGGCCGCGGTCGGTCATCAGGCGATGGTAGACGGCGGCGAGCTCGGGATCCGTGCGGCGGGCGATGTCGGCGGCGAGGACCAGGGCACGTTTGATGCGGTCGTTGCCGGCCTGGGTGATCTTCTGGCCCGGCTTGTCGGCACCGCCGGAGGCGGCGCGGTTGGGGAACAGGCCGCAGAAGCCACGGAGATGACGTTCGGAGCGGAAGCGGTCGGGGGTGTGCAGCACGCCGAGAAGGACGGGGGCGAGATGCCCCCCGACGCCGGGGACGGTACGCAGCACGTCGCTGGGATGAAGCTCGGCGTAGAGGGCGGCGATGCGGCGTTCGAGCTCGGCCATGGCATCCAGATGGCGGGTGATGAGATCGACCTCGATGGCGACCTCGGCCTGCAGCTCGGCGAAGTCGACGTGACGACCGTGCAGCGCCCGGGTCTCGCGGGCCGAAGCCTTCAGACCGTCGACGAGGGCGTCGACGACGGGACCGCCGTGCGGGTGGTTGCCGCGGGCGTGGCGGGCGACGAAGCGCACCAGCGTCGAGCGGCGCGCCGCGAGCACGGCGTCGGGATCGAACCAGGCGCGCAGGAGCGCGAGCGCCAGGCGGGTGCGCAGATCCGGCAGCACCGTCTCGAGCGAGGGTGCGGCCCAGCGCAGGAGATCGAGCAGGCGCCGCTTGCCGGCGGCGACGAGGTCCTGCAAGCGGCTGCGCTGTTTGGTCAGGCGCTGCAGGGCATGGCTCTTGGGCGTCGGGATGTGGACCGGATCGAAGCCCGGGCCGCCGAAGGTGGGCATGGCGGCGAGCAGATGGGCATCGGCGAGGTCGGTCTTGGCGTGCTCGGAGAGGTATCGGCGTAGCGCGCGAACCCGTTGGCCCTTGACCCGGACGACCGCGACGCCGGCGTCGGCGAGGCGATGGGCGACCGGGAACCAGCTCATGCCGGTGGGTTCCATCAGGGCCTGGACGGTGCTGCCGGGCGGCAGGCCGCCGGTCGCCTCGGCGACGAAGGCGTCGAGCTGGGCGGTCTCGAACCGAAAGCGGACGGGTTTGCCGGTAGGTCGGCCGTCGTCGAAGATCTGGGCGACCTGATCGCCGCGGATGGCGAGGTCGATGCCGATGGTGCGGGTCGTCATGGCGGGCTCCGATGGCGGTGAGGAACCGCGCGCCGAGCGCCACAGTCAGGTGTGTCATTCGTGGCCGGCGGTGCCGCCACCATCGTGTTACCCTTGGCCTCGTCGGCGCGGCCGGGTCGGGCTCGCAACGTCACGGTGGCGAGACGATCGCAGGATCTCTCAGGCTCTTCGGAGCTCGGACCGGCTCGGTTCGCGCCGGCACCATGGCCCGGTTCCCGGCACGCCGGAAACCGGGCCCGACCCCCGATCACGTGGTCGAAGCCTCAAGCTCCTTCGTCTTCCCCTTGGCATCGGACCCGGCACCGCTCTCGATACCTGCGTCTTCCAGATCTTCTGCACCGTCGAGACGGCGAGCCCCATCCGTCGCGCCATCGCCTGCGCGGTCCAGTGCGTCGCCGCGTGCGGCGGCGACGCCAGGGTCAGCCGCACCACCTCGGCCGCGCGCTCGGCGGGGATCGGCGCCTTGCCGGGCGGGCGGGTCTTGTCGCGCAACAGCCCGTCGACACCCTCGGCTGCGAACCGCTCCTGCCAGCGCCAGACCGTCGTCTTCGCCGTGTCCGTCGCCGCCATGATACCGTGGGTGCCGACGCCGTGGGCGCTCAACAGCACGATCCGACAGCGCCAGACGTGCTTTTGCGGCGTGTTGCGGTCGGCGACGATGGCTTCCAAGCGCCGCCGATCCGCGTCATCGAGGGTGAGCGTCGTTCCTGTCCGCATGCGCCACCCTCGCACGCCGCGCTCCAGCGGAACATCCGACAAGGGATGCATCCGTTTCGGTTAAACCACTAGGCAAGCCTACGCCTCCTCCGGCGCAACGCTGCCGTGGGTCGGGCGGTGGCGGTGGGGATAGCCGACCGTGTCAACCGGCGCCTCGTCGTCGACGCGCGTGGCGCCCGTGGTGCTCGGGGCGGGTGCGCGATGCCGCGCGCCCTCGCCCGCAACCGCGCGGCGCGGTGCCGGCGGCGGCGCGCTCCCCCTTGGTGGCACCCCGCGCGAAGAGCGCCTGCAGCGTCGCCCGGCGCGCGGCGATCTCGGCCGTGTCGTTCACCCCGGACTCTCCGTCGAAGCCGAAGGCAGGATCGCGGATGCCGGGGTGGGAGCAGGGGCGCGCCGCGGTCGCGATCGGCCGTCCTCATCCCGCCGCGGAGGTGCTAAGCCGGCGGCGCCGAGGGAAGCAGAGGTCGTGTCGTGATCACCCTGGAGATGCTGCAGCGGCTGGTGGGCGCCAAACCGGCGACGCGCGGGCTGGCCTATGTGCGCGAAGGCCGCGTCGTCCAGCTCGAGGACGCCAAGCCCGGCTGGTTCCACGCCCGCGTCCAGGGCGAGCGCGACGACGCCTATCGCCAGTGGATCCACCTGAAGCGCGACCGTGCGGGCCGGATCGTCGGCATCGACGGGCAGTGCGACTGCCCGATGGCGTGGAACTGCAAGCACGTGGCCGCCGCCGTCATCGCCCGCGCCGGCATGGCCGGCGCCGAGCCGCCGCCGGTCCCGCCCGCCGTCGCCACCTGGCTCGACCAGCTCGAGCGCCTCGACGCCCGCCGCGCCGCCGCCCCCACCAAGGGCACGGCGGCGCCGCGCGAGACCCTGCTCTACGTCGTGAGCGCCGAGGCGGGCCGTCCCTTCGCGGTGCGGCCGATGCGGGTCAACGTGAAGAAGGACGGGACGCTCGGCAAAACGGCGCGAGCTTACGATCCCGACCGCGTGCTGTGGCACGAGCCGGCGGCGTTCGTGACCGAGGAGGACCAGCGCCTCCTGCGCCGACTGCGGCCCTTCGGCGTCGGCCCCGATCGCCCGGGCCGCCCGGTACTCGGCGCCGACGAGGAGCTGGCGGACCTGTTGGATCGGGTCGTCGCCACCGGTCGCGCCCGCTGGCTCGATCCCGGCGGGCCGGTGCTGACGCGAGCCGGCGAACGTGCGGGCGACATCGCCTGGCGGAGCGCCGACGACGGCGGCCAGCGGGCGGTGCTGGAAGATGGCGGCGGCACACCCCTCGATCTGCTGGCGCTCACCCCGCCGCGCTACGTCGAGCCGGACTCGGGCGCGACCGGCCCGCTCGCGCTCGATCTGCCGGTCGACCTCGCCCAGGCGCTCCTGCGCGGCCCGGTCGTCCCGCCGGCGGCGGCGGAGACGGTGGCCACGCGCCTGGGCGCGCTGCGCCACACGCGCCCGCCGGCGCCGCGCGTCCTCGAGCAGGTCACCCGCGACGACGTGGCACCGGTGCCGGTGCTCACGCTGTTCGCGCTTCCCACACGGCCGGTGTGGGGGCGCTACGGCGGGACGGGCCGGCCGCGGCCGGTGGCGGCGCTGCGCCTCGCCTTCGCCTACGACGGCCACGAGGTGGCCGCCTTTCCGTATTCGGACCCCGCCGTGCGGACCGAGGACGGCGTCGTCACCTACCGCCGCCGGCTCGACGTCGAACGCGCCGCCCACGCCCGGCTCGCCGAGCACGGCGCCCCGCGCGTCGACGACGTCTCCTACCTCGACTTCGACGACGCGGCCCGGCCGCTCGACCGCATCTTCCTCGACGGCTTCGACCCCGTCGTCGACGACGGCGTCGACGACGGGGTCGAGCTCGCCGGCGCGGTCTCGGCGGCCGAGCGGGCGCTCGCCTTCACCGCCGACGTCGTGCCGGCGCTCCGGGCCGAGGGCTGGCGCGTCGAGCTGGACCCGAGCTGGCCGTGGCCGGTGCACGACGGTCCGGTCGCGCTGCGCGCCACCGCGGACGGCGACGGCGCCGCCGCGGGCGACGGCTTCGCCGTCGGCCTCCAGCTCGAGGCCGACGGCCAGGCGCTCGACCTCGTGCCGCTGGTCGAGGCCGTGATCGACGCGCTGCCGCTCGACGACGGCGGCGAGCTCCCGGCCGACTTCGACCTGGAGGAGTTCCTCGCCGCCGGCACCATCTGGCAGCGCCTCGACGACGGCCGCCACGTCCGCGTCGACCCGGCGACGCTGGCGTCGGTGGTGGAGGCCGTCCTGCGGGTGCGCGCCGCCTTCGGCGACCTGCACCCCGCCGAGGCGCACCGCGTCGCCGAGCTCGCCGACGCGCTCGACGGCTGCGGCGTGCCGTTCGACGGCGGCGAGGAGATCCTGGCCCTCGGCCGGCGGCTGCAGACGCTCGCGGCGGCGCCCGCGGCCGAGCCGCCCGCCGGGCTCGCGGCCGACCTTCGCCCCTACCAGAAGACCGGCTACGGCTGGCTCTCGGCCCTGCGCGCGAGCGGCTTCGGCGGGGTGCTGGCCGACGACATGGGCCTCGGCAAGACGGTGCAGACGCTGGCGCTCCTGGCCGAGCGCCATCTCGCCGAGGCGTCGGACCGGCCGAGCCTCCTGGTCGCCCCCACCAGCCTGCTCTCCACCTGGCGGCGCGAGGCCGAGCGCTTCGCCCCGGCGCTGAAGGTGCTGATCCTGCACGGCGCCGACCGCCACCGCCGCTTCGCCGAGATCGACGGCCATCACCTGGTCGTCACCACCTACCCGCTCCTGCACCGCGACCACGCCAAACTCGCCGCACAACCCTGGGAGCTCGTCGTGCTCGACGAGGCCCAGGCGGTGAAGAACCCGGCCTCGGGCGGCGCCAAGCACATCCGTACGCTGGAGGGCCGGATGCGGCTCGCCCTCACCGGCACGCCCATGGAGAACAACCTCGACGAGCTCTGGGCGCTGTTCGACTGGCTGGTGCCGGGCCTTCTGGGCGACCGCAAGACCTTCCGCACGCGCTTTCGCAACGCGATCGAGAAGCACGGCGACCAGGGCGCCCAGGCGCGGCTGAACGATCTCGTCCGCCCCTTCGTCCTGCGCCGGACGAAGGACGCGGTGCTCGCGGAGCTGCCGGCCAAGACCGAGATCACCGAGTGGGTCCCCCTCGGCAACCGCCAGCGCACGCTCTACGAGACCATCCGGGCCGCCATGGACCAGCGGGTGCGCGCCGCGATCGCCGCCAAGGGCCTCGCCGCCAGCCGCATCACCATCCTCGATGCGCTCTTGAAGCTGCGCCAGGTCTGCTGCGATCCGGCGCTGTTGCCGGCGGGCGAGGGCGCCGAGGCGGTG
>JAAAPF010000057.1 GCA_009908425.1 Alphaproteobacteria bacterium | reverse complement strand
CTGGTCGAGGTCACCGCCGACCTGCCGGCGGAGACGGTGCGGGTGCCCGACCTGCCGCGCGATCTCGCCGACGCCGTCGGTCGCGGCTCGCTGGAGAGCCGCTCGCCGCGGGGGCGGATCGAGGGCTCGGAGGGCAAGAAGGTGCGCCTCGCCCAGTACGCCCACGTCGTCGGCGCCGCGCTCAGGAATTTCCTCGCCGGCCGCGACGTGCCGTTGATCCTCGCCGCCGCGCCACCGATCGACGCCATCTTCCGGGCCGCCTGCACCTACCCGCACGTCACCCGCGAGGGTATCGGCGGCAACCCGGACGCCCGCTCGGACCACGACCTCGCCGCCGCCCGCGGCGTGCTCGACGGCGTTCACGCCGAGGAGGTCCGCGACTTCGCCGCGCTGTTCGAGGCGCGCACCCGCGCCGGGCGCACCACCACCGACGTCGCCCACGCCGCCACCTGCGGCGCGGTGGCCGCGATCGCCGTCGACGTCGACGCCGCGGTGCCGGGCACCGTCGACGACGCGGACGGCGGCGTCACCTTCGCGCCGGAGGCCTCGGTCGCGACCCACGGCGTGGTCGACGAGATCGCCGGCCGCGTCTTCACGAGCGGCGGCCGGGTGTTGGCCTTGCGGCGGGACGAGGTGCCCGGCGGCGGCGCGCTCGCGGCGGTGCTGCGCTACGCTTTTTAAAGCGGCTCGGCCTCCACCTCGGGCGGCTCACCGTCGAGCAGCTCGGCCGCCTCGGGGGCGGTGGCGAAGACCGGCGCGAAGTCGCACCGGGCGGCGGCGGGCGAGATCCGCCACGGTGCCCCGTTGCGCGCCATCCGCAGCATCGCCTCGGACCGTGGCCCGCAGCGCGGTCCGTGTTCGTCGGCGATCGCTCCCTCCCGCGTGGTGAAGTCCTCGGCGGTGCTCGTCTGGAGGATGACATCGGCGATGGATCGTGCCCCACCCGCCCGGGGTGAGCCGCGCTCACGCTCGGCCCCCGTGGGCGTCGTCGCCGACCAGCGGGACGAAGGCGACGGCGCCGTGGGTGGTGGTGGTGAAGCCGCCGTCGGCGGTGCGCACGACGCGTCGCAGTTCCTGCAAGCCGGGAGCGCCCTCGGGCACCACCAACCGGCCGCCGACGGCGAGCTGGTCTTGGAGCGCCGGCGGGATCGCGGCGGCGCCGGCGGAGACCACGACGGCGTCGAAGGGCGCCGCTTCGGCCAGGCCGCGGGTGCCGTCGCCGGCGACGACCCGCGCGTTCGCGAGGCCGAGTGCGGCGAGTTGGTCGCGCGCCCTGCGGGCGAGGTCGGGGTGGCGCTCGATGCCGACGACCTCGCGGGCGAGTTGCGCCAGCACCGCCACCACGTAGCCGCAGCCGGCCCCGACCTCGAGTACGCGGTCGTCGGGACCCGGGGCGGCGAGTTCCAGCATCAGCGCGACGACGTAGGGCTGCGAGATGGTCTGATCGCGGCCGATCGGCAGCGGGCCGTCGTCGTAGGCCGCGGGCCGGCTGCCCTCGTCGACGAAGCGCTCGCGCGGTACCGTCGCCATCGCCTCCAACACCCGCTCGTCGCGGATGCCGCGCGCCCGCAACTGGCTCTCGACCATCCGACGACGCTCGCGCGCGAAGCCGTCCTCGCTCATCGTCGGTCTCCGCTCGACCGTTTCGCCAGCCAACGCGGCCGCCGCCCCGGATGTTGCCACGCCAGCGCGGTTTTCGGTTTACCGCGGTCGCGGCGGCCGCGCACAAGCGAGAGCGTCACGGCGGGACGGAGGGGAGCCGGAGGTCGTCATGGCGAAGACGCGCGAGCGCAGGGTGATGGCGCGGTCCTGGCGGCGGCGGCTGGCGGCCGCGATCGACCGGCGGCGGGTGATCCACCTCCTCCACATCGGCAAGACCGGCGGTACCGCGCTGGCCGACGCCTGCGCTCGGGTCAACGCCGACCGGGGCGCGCCGGTGCGTTTCGAGACCCACGGCCACCGCGTCGAGCGCCGCCACCTGCCGCCGGGCGAGCCGTTCGTCTTCGCGGTGCGGGATCCGATCGCGCGGTTCTACAGCGGCTTTTACAGCCGCAAGCGCAAGGGGCGGCCGCGGACCTACGTCGCGTGGACGCCCGGCGAGGCGGCGGCGTTCGCCGCGTTCCCGCATGCCGAGGATCTGGCCGCCGCGCTCTTCACCGACGGCCGGCAGGGCGTGCGCGCCCTCGACGCGATGCGGGCGATCCGTCACCTCCGCGATTTCCAGATCGACTGGTTCGACGACCTGGAGCGGTTGTTCGAGGTCGAGCCGCCGCTGGCGATCCTGCGCCAGCATCGGCTGCGCGACGACTTCGCGGCGCTCCTGGCGGCCACGGGGGTGGCGACGCCGGCCGCCCTGCCGGAGGACGCCGTCGGCGCCCACCGCAACGACTACCGCGACTGTCCGCCGTTGAGCCCGCCGGCGCGCGCCAACCTGGCGCGGTGGTACGCCGCCGACCTGCAGTTCGTGGCCCTCGCCGAGGCGTGGGCGGCGCGCCGCCGGGGCGAGACCGCGGCGCGCGCGGACCCTGCGCCGACGCATGGCTGAGGCCCGGGCGCCGGCGCCGAGCGCGCGGTGTCGCCGCCCTCGGATCGGGCTACATCTCGGTGACATCCGAGCCGCCGCGAGCGAGACCAGCGCGCCTTGAGCGTCACCCGCCCGACCGCCGCCCCGGCGCGGCATCCCACCGAGATCGCGATGGCGATGATGGTCGCGGCGATGCTGCTGGTACCGGCGATCGACGCCATCGCCAAGTTCCTCACCGACGCGTTGGCGCCGGCGCAGATCGCCTGGGCGCGCTTCTTCTTCCAGATGCTGTTTCTGGCGCCGCTGGCACTGCGCCGCCCGCGGCTGGTCGAGCTCGCCGACACGCCGCTGCATCTGTTGCGCGGGGCGCTGATCGCCGCGGCCACCACCTGCTTCTTCACCGCGCTGACGGTCATGCCGCTGGCCGACAACATCGCGATCTTCTTCGTCGAGCCGCTGATCCTCTCGCTGCTGGCGGGGGTGATCCTGCGCGAGGGCATCGGCTGGCGCCGGATCGCGGCGATCCTGGTCGGCTTCGCCGGCGCCATGCTGATCGTGCGACCGAGCTTCGCCGCCTTCGGGGTCTACGCGCTGTTGCCGCTGGTGGCCGCGACCTTCTTTGCCTTCTACCTGCTGTTGACCCGCCTGCTGGGCGCGCGCACCGACGCCGTCATGATGCAGGTCACCGCCGGCCTCGGCGGCCTCGCCACCATGAGCCTGCTGCTCGCGCTGGGGGCGGGGACCGGCTGATCTCTGGCGGCCTGGCGGGCGCCGGACGCGGCGAGCTGGGGCCTCTTGGTGCTCCTCGGGCTGGTGGCGACGGTGGCGCATCTGTTGATCGTGCAGGCGTTCCGCCGCGCCTCGGCGGTGATCCTCGCACCCTTCCAGTACCTCGAGATCATGGCGGCGGTGTTCTGGGGCTGGTTGGTCTTCGGCGACTGGCCGGAGGCGGTGACCTGGCTCGGCATCGCGATCATCGTCGCCGCCGGGCTCTACGTCTTCCACCGCGAGCGCCACCGGGCGCTCGCCCTCGCCGAGGCGTCCGAACCGCCGGGCTGACGGCTCAAAAGGCCTCGCGCCCGCCGACGACGACGCGGTCGACCCCGAGCTCGGCGTCGAGCACCACCAGATCGGCGCGGGCGTCGACGGCGATGCGGCCGAGATCGACGCGCCCGAGCCGGTCGGCCGGCCGCGTCGCCAGCCACGCCACCGCCTCGTCGAGCTGTAGACCCAAGGCGACCAGATTGCGCAGCGCCGAGTCCATGGTCAGCGCCGAGCCCGCCAGCCGGCCGTCGGCGAGGCGCAGGACGTCGCCGTGCTTGGTGGCGGTGTAGCGCCCGAGCGGGTACTCGCCCGCCGGCATGCCCGCGCCGGCGGTGGCGTCGGTGACGCCGTAGAGCCCCGGGATCCCCCGCCGCGCGGCGAGCAGCGCCGTCGGCGCGACGTGGACCAGGTCGGGGATGATCTCGGCGTGCTCGGCGACCGCGAGGGCGGCGCCGACGACCCCCGGCGCGCGCTGGTGGAGCCCGCTCATCGCGTTGAACAGGTGCGTGACGCCCCCGCCGGCGTCGAGGGCCCGCCGGGCGGTGGCGTCGTCGGCGAGGCTGTGGCCGATCTGGCCGAGGATCCCGAGCGCCCGCAACGTCCCGGGCAGCACCTCGCCCGGATCGCATTCGGGGGCGTAGGTGAGCAGGAGGACGCGGGTGATCTCGGCCCAGCGGCGCAGCAGCGCCGGGTCCGGGGCGCGGGCGTAGGGCGGCTGGGCGCCGAGCTTGTCGGCGTTGAGGAACGGCCCCTCCAGGTGGGCGCCGAGGACCTGGGCCTCGCCGGCGGCGGGCGCCCGGCGCACCGCCTCGACGCCGGTGAGGGCGGCGTCGACGTCCTCGACCGGGGCGGTGACCGTGGTCGCGACCAGCGCGGTGGTGCCGTGGCGCAGATGGGTGCGGGCGGTGCCGCGCACGGCGGCCTCGCCGCTCATGACGTCGGCGCCGCCGCCGCCGTGGACGTGCAGGTCGACGAAGCCGGGAACGACGTAGGGCGCCCGCGGCGCGTCGGTGGCCCGGCCGTCGACGGCGCGGACGTGCTCGGCGAAGCGGACGCGGCCCCGCCGCCATCCCTCAGGGGTCAGGATCGAGCCGGTGAGCTCTGGCATGGGGTGGTCCCGTCTCGGCTTGCGGCGCGCTCGGCGGCATTCTAACCCGCGACGGAGCCGCGGGGAGGGAGCCCTTGAGTACCGAAGAGGTGAGCCCGCGCTTCGAGGAGCTCGATCGCTGGCCGGCGGCCGAGGTGGTCGACGCGCTGGTCCAGGGTCAGCTCGCGGCGGTCGCCGTGGTCCACGCCGCCCGCGGGGCGATCGCCGCCGCCGCCGAGGCCGCCGCGGCGCGGTTGGAGCGCGGCGGCGGCCGTCTGGTCTATGTCGGCGCCGGCACGTCGGGGCGACTGGCGGTGCAGGACGGCGTCGAGCTCGTGCCCACCTACGGCTGGCCCGAGGCGCGGCTGGTCTACCTGACGGCGGGCGGCGAGGCGGCGCTCACCCGCTCCGTCGAGGGCGCGGAGGACGACGCGCCGGCGGCGCGCGCCGCGCTCGCGGCCCGCGCCGTCGGCCCGGCGGACGTCGTCGTCGCGGTCGCCGCGAGCGGGCGCACGCCCTATGCGGTGGCGGCGGTCGAGGCCGCCCGCGTCGCCGGCGCGCTGACCGTCGCGCTCGCCAACGTCGCGCCCGCGCCGCTGCTCGCCGCCGCCGAGATGCCGATCGCGCTCGCGACCGGCGCCGAGGTCGTCGCGGGCTCGACCCGCCTCGCCGCCGGCACCGCGCAGAAGGCGGCGCTGGGCACGCTCTCCACCGCGATCATGGTCCGGCTCGGGCGCACCTACGGCAACCTGATGGTCGACGTCGCGGCGCGGAACACCAAGCTCGACGCCCGCCGGATCGCCATGGTGCGCCGGATCGCCGGGGTCGAGGCGGGCGCGGCCGAGGCGGCGCTCGTCGCCGCCGACGGCCACGCCAAGACCGCGGTGCTGGTGGCCCGCGGCGACGACGCCGCGACGGCACGG
>JAAAPF010000189.1 GCA_009908425.1 Alphaproteobacteria bacterium | reverse complement strand
CTCGCCACCTACGCCGGCGAGTTCCACCCCGATGGCCTCGCCTACGCCGCCTGGGTGCCGGCGACGATCGCCCACGGCCGCATCGACGCGATCGACGCCACCGAAGCGCTGGCCGCCCCCGGCGTGCTCGCGGTGCTCACCCACGAGAACGCGCCGCGCCTGCCCTACCGGCCGATCGACCCGCCGGTGGTCGACCCCGACGTCGGCGAGCAGATCCGCCCCCTGCAGTCGGCCGAGATCCGCTTCGCCGGGCAGCCGGTGGCACTGGTGGTGGGCGAGAGCCAGGCGGCGGCGCGCGACGCGGCGCGGCTGGTGCGCGTCACCGAGACGGCGACGCCCGGCGTCGGGCTCGCCTTCGATCCCGAACGCGCCCACGCCCCAGGCGAGGCGGCGGACACCCCACCGGCGACGAGCGCGCACGCCGAGCCCGACGGCGAGGCGTCGATGCGCACCGCAAGCCCGGTCGACCAGCCGCGGATCCATCACGCCGCCATCGAGCCGCACGTGACGATCGCCGCCTGGGACGGCGACGGGCGCCTCACGCTCTGGGACAAGTCGCAGTGGGTCGGCAACGTCCGTCACCAGATCGCCCGCAATTTCGGCCTCGCCGACGACGACGTGCGGGTGATCTCGCCGTTCGTGGGCGGCGCCTTCGGCTCGGCGCTCAGGACTTGGCCCCATGTGGCGGCGGCCGCCCTCGCCGCCCGCGTCGTCGGCCGGCCCGTCCGGCTGGAACTCACGCGTCGCGAGCTCTTTACCGCGGTGGGTTACCGTCCCCGTACCCGTCAGACGGTGAAGCTCGCGGCGCGGCCGGACGGCGAGCTCCTGGCGATCGACCATGCGGCCTTCGCCGAGACCTCGGCCTACGAGGACTACGAGGAGGAGGTCACCGAGCCGGCGGGCGCGCTCTACGACGCCGCGAGCGTCACCACCCGCCACGGCATCGTGGCGCTGGACACCAACACGCCGACGCCGATGCGCGGGCCCGGCGTGGTGACCGGCGTGCTGGCGCTCGAGACGGCGATGGACGACATGGCCGACGCGCTCGACCTCGACCCGCTCGAGTTGCGCCGGCGCAATTACGCCGAGCGCCACCCGACCTCCGGCGCGCCCTTTTCCTCGAAGGCGCTGCGGGCGTGCTACGAGGTCGGCGCCGAGCGCTTCGGCTGGGCGGCGCGCCCGCGTGAGCGTCGGGCGATGCGCCACGACGGCGAGCTCGTGGGCTACGGCATGGCGAGCGCGATCTGGCCGTCGCACCGGGCGCCTTCGAGCGCCGCGGTGACGCTCTTCGACAACGGCACGGCGGTGGTGCGCACCGCCGCCAGCGACATGGGCCCCGGCACCTACACCTCGATGACCCAGGTGGCGGCCGACCGCCTCGGCCTGCCCGTGGAGCGCGTCACCTTCGAGCTCGGCGACAGCCGCCTGCCGACGGCTCCCGTCCACGGCGGCTCGCTGACGATGGCGAGCGTCGGCAACGCGGTGGCGAGCGCCTGCGACGCGCTGCGTGCGGAGCTCGCCGAGCGGGCCGGCGGCGAGCCGGGCGCCGATCCGGTGACGACGCTGCGCGGGCTGCGCCTCGACAGCCTCGAGGTGGAGGGCAGCGCCGCGCCCGGCGGCGAGGCGGCGCGCCACGCGGCTTACGCCTTCGGCGCGGTCTTCGCCGAGGTGCGGGTCGATCCGGAACTCGGCACCGTCCGGGTGCCGCGGCTCGTCGGCGCCTACGACGGCGGGGTGATCGTCAATCCGCTCACCGCCAGAAGCCAAGCCATCGGCGGCATGGTTCAGGGCATCGGCATGGCGCTGATGGAGGAAGGCGCCTGGGACGAGCGGCTGGGACGGGTGATGAACGCCGACCTCGCCGGCTACCACGTGCCGGTGAACGCCGACGTCGAGACGCTCGACGCCACCTTCGTCGACAGCGCCGACTACACCTTCAACCCGCTGGGCGTGAAGGGCATCGCCGAGATCGCGCTCTGCGGCGTGGCGCCGGCGATCGCCAACGCCCTTTGGCACGCCACCGACCGGCGGATCCGCACCCTGCCCTTCACGCCGGACAAGCTCATCGCGGCCAACGCGCTCGACTGAGGACCGCCGTCAGTCGTCGCCGCCGTGCCCGCGCGCGGCCGGCGCCGTCGCATCGACCGCCTCGAAGGGCTCGGGGATGGCTGGAGGCGCCCCGCGCCGGCGGGCACGGCTCAGCTCTCCCGTCTCCAGCTTCACCGTCCGGCTCTCGATCTCGCGCCCGGCGGCCGCCCGGCGGTGCGATACGGTGCCGGGCTCAGCGGCTGACGGCGTCGCGACCGCATCCACGGCACCACCGGTGCGCAGGTCAGGCGCCGCCGTCGGCGGCGTTGCCGGCCTCGACCGTCCAGACCACGAGCTCGCGGATCACCGCCCGGCTGGCAGCGTCGAAGGCGGCGACGACGGCGGCGATGTCGGGGCTGTCGGCGCGGCGGGCCTGCTCGAAGGACCGGGTCGCGACGACCTCGCGATCGCGGTTGCGGATCAGCCGGGCGTCGAGCCCGACGCGGGCCTCGGGCGCGGTGCCGACGGCGCCCACCGCGAAGAACGGGACCAGCGAGGAGGTCAACCGAAAGTCCGGGCGCAGGCGCTCGCGCTCGCTGGCGACGAGCGCGACGGCGTCGGCCCGTTCGAAGGAGCGGATCGCGACCGCCTGAAACATCAAGGCCGGCAGGTCGCCCCACTCGGCGTCGGCGTAGTAGTCGAACTCGTTGTCGCCGATCGCCTGGGCGATGCGGGTGGTCCGCAGCGCCGGCACGGTCTGCGGCGGCTCGACGACGAGCGACCAAGGCGCCGTTCGGATCCCCGGCGGCGGCGTGTCGAGCGCGGTCAGGTAGAACCGCCGCGGCGGCGGTGGCGGCCCCGGCAGGCAGCCCGCGAGGGCGGTGGCGGCGGCGCTCGCCGCGCCGAAGCGGAGAACGCCGCGTCGGTGGTGGCCGGTCATCGGATGCCCTCGCGCTGTCGGCGGCCGAAGAAGAACCCGGGCGGATCGCGCTCCAGTTGCTCCGCCACGCGGTTCAGCCGCTGGGCCAACTGTTCGAGATCGAGTACCAGACCGTCGATCGCCGGCAAGGTGTCCTCGGAGAAATCCCGCAGACCGGGGCGGTTCTCCGCCACGGCGTTGTTGATCTGATCGGCCATGCGGGCGAGCGATTGGGCGGCGTCGCGGGCGCCGGCGACGACCGTCGGCAAGCCGGTTTCGGGGTCCTGCAGGTCGGCGGCGATGGTGCCGACCTCCTGCACCGCGGCGCGGGCGTCCGCCACCAGGGTCGTGGCGTCGGCGACGGCGGTATCGACCCCCTGGACCGCCGCCCGGCCGTCGCGGACGAGCGCGGCGAGGTCCCGTTGGCGGTCGCCCAGGGTCTCGGTGAAGGCCTCGAAGTTGGCGAGGATGCGGCCGACGGCGTCGACGTTCTCCGCGCTGGCCAGGCGGTCGAGGTTGGCCACGACCTCGTCGAAGCCGCCGCTGTCGCCGCTGCCGAACAAGCTGCGGAGCTGCGCATCGAGCACGTCGATGGTCGAGGGGAGCGTGGGCACTTCGACGATGTCGCCGTCGCCGCCGCGCCGGAAGTCGGCGGGGGTGTCGGGCCGGATGGTGAGCTGAACGTAGAGCTGGCCGGTGACGAAGCTCTGGGGCACGAGCTGGGCCCTCAGCCCGGCGTCGATGAGCTGGCGGACCTCGGCGACGGCGTCCTCGATGTCGAGGTCGCCGGCGACGTCGAACGAGCCCTCGATCAGCTCGAAGTAGACCGGGATCTGCACGCTCCTGTCGGCGGGGTCGTAGCGCGCGGTGATGTGCGTCACGGTCCCGACCGGAACGCCGCGAAACGCCACCGCGGCACCTTCCCGCAAACCGGTGACCGAACCCGGAAAATAGGCCACGAAGTCCACCCGCCGCTTGAAGAAATCGGCGCTGGCGAAGGCCACGATACCGCCGAGAATCAGCGCCACCGCGCCGATGACGAAGGCGCCGATGCGCAGCGGGTTCGGTTGCGCGCTCATGGGCCGGTCCTCGTGGTGGCGGGTTCGGGCTCCGGTGCCGTGCCGCCGCGGGTCAGAAAAGCCCGGAGCTTGGGCTCGTTCGAGGCGAGCAGCTGGCGCGGCGAGCCGGTCGCCAGCTGGGTCTTGGTCTCGGCGTCGAGAAAGACGCAGGCGTCGGCGGTGGCGAAGATCTGCGACAGCTCGTGGGTGACCATCACGATCGTGGCACCGAGGCTGTCGCGCAACTCCAGGACCAGGTCGTCGAGCAGCTTGGAGGTCAGGGGATCGAGCCCGGCCGAGGGCTCGTCGAAGAACAGCACCTCGGGGTCGAGCGCCATCGCGCGGGCGAGCCCGGCGCGCTTGCGCATGCCGCCGCTGATCTCGGCCGGGTAGTAGTCCTCGAAGCCGGCGAGGCCGACCAGCGCCAGCTTGTAGGCGGCGACCTCGCGGATCCGCCCGGGCGCGAGCCGGGTGTACTCGCCGAGCGGCAGGCCGACGTTCTCCGCCAGCGTCATCGAGCTCCAGAGCGCCCCCTGCTGGTAGAGCACGCCCATCTCGCGCATCAGCCGGTCACGTCGGTCGGGGGTCGCCGCCCAGAAGTCCTCGCCGGCGTAGAGCACCCGGCCGGCGGCGGGGCGGACCAGCCCGATCATGTGGCGCATCAGCGTGCTCTTGCCGCAGCCGCTGCCGCCCATGATGACGAAGACCTCGCCCCTGGCGATCGTGAAGTCGAGATCGCGCTGCACCACCTTGGGGCCGAACGCCATGGTGAGGCCGCGCACGTCGATGAGGACCCCGTCGCCGCCGGCGCGGCCGCGCTCAGATGCCGACGACATCGTAGACGATCGTCAAGAGCGCGCAGGCGACGACGATGGAGACGATGCCGGTGACCACCGCCGAGGTGGTGGCGTCCCCGACGGCGGCGGCGCTGCGCCCGCAGGCCATGCCGCGCAGACAGCCCGCCAGCGCCACCAGCACGCCGTAGACCACGCTCTTGGCGAGCCCGCCGGCGAAGTCGACCAGCGTGACCGCGGCCACCGTCTGCTGCCAGTACTGCGTGAAGGTGATCGTCGGCTCCATCACCCCCACCACCGCGCCGCCGAGGATGCCCAGAATGTTGGCGTAAAGGGTGAGGAGCGGCAGCATCGCCATCAGCGCCAGCATCCGCGGCAGGACGAGAAAGTCGATCGGCGGTACCCCGAAGGTCCGCAGCGCGTCGATCTCCTCGTTGACCTGCATGGTGCCGAGCTGGGCGGCGAAGGCGGCGCCGGTGCGCCCGGCCATGACGATCGCCGCCATGATCGCGCCGATGTCGCGCGCCATGGCGATGCCGACGAGGTCGGCCACGAAGATCTCGGCACCGAACTGGCGCAGCTGCATGAAGCCGACGAAGGCGAGGATGAGGCCCACCAGGAAGCTGATCAGGCTCACGATCGGCAGCGCGTCGGCGCCGCACTGCTGGACGGTGAGCCAGAGATCGGCGGGCTTGAAGCGGGCGCGGCCGCGGAGCAGCCGGCCGAACGACAGCGTGGCTTCGCCGATGAAGGCGATCATGGCGCGCGCGCCGGCCGCGACCTCGAGCGCGGCCGTGCCGATGCGCCCG
>JAAAPF010000272.1 GCA_009908425.1 Alphaproteobacteria bacterium | reverse complement strand
GAGCACCTGGGCGCGCTCGTGCTTGGTCGCTCCCGTGTGCGAGCGAAAGCCCATCGAGGCCGAGCGGTCGACCCACAGCCACACGCTCTCGGCCGCCTCCCACTCCTGCTCGCGCAGCACGACCCGGTCGCCCTTGGCCGACTGGCGCCAGTCGATGGCGGCGGTGGCGTCGCCCGGCTGGTAGGGGCGGAACTGCCAGAAGCTCTCGCCGACGCCGACGCGGCGGCGGCCGTGGACGCCCTGGGCGACGGTGGCGGCGACGCGGTCGGCGGCGACCAGGAGCGGCGGCAGGCCGGCGCCGACGCGCTCGGCCTCGTGGCGGCGGCGGACGGGCGCGCGTCCACTCATCTGGCCACGGTACGGTCGACGAGGTCGCCGACCACGTCCGCCAAGCCGACGCCGTCGGCGCGTGCGGCGAAGGTCAACGCCATGCGATGTTTGAGCACCGGATACGCCAACGCCGCCACGTCCTCGCTCGACGGCGCGAGCCGGCCGTCGAGCAGCGCGCGGGCGCGCGCGGTCAGCATCAACGCCTGGCTGGCACGCGGGCCGGGGCCGTAGGCGATGCGCTCGGCGAGACCGGGGTCGTCGCTGCTCTCCGGCCGCCCGGCGCGCACCAGCCGCAGGATGGTGTCGACCACCTGCTCGCCGACGGGGACGTTGCGAACCAGCCTCTGTAGCCATTCGAGCCCGTCGGGATCGAGGACCGCGCCGACCTCGACCTCGCCGGCGCCGGTGGTGGCGAGCATCATCTGCCGCTCGGCCTCGAGGTCGGGGTAGTGGATGTCGATCTCGAGCAGGAAACGGTCGAGCTGCGCCTCCGGCAACGGATAGGTCCCCTCCTGCTCGATCGGGTTCTGGGTGGCGAGGACGTGGAAAGGGTGCGGCAGCGGCCGGTCGGCGCCGGCGATGGTGACCCGGCGCTCCTGCATCGCCTGCAACAGCGCCGCCTGGGTGCGCGGGCTGGCGCGGTTGATCTCGTCGGCCATCAACAACTGGCAGAAGATCGGGCCCTCGATGAACCGGAACGCGCGCCGGCCGTCCGCGCCCTCCTCCAGCACCTCCGAGCCGAGGATGTCGGCGGGCATCAGATCGGGGGTGAACTGGACGCGCTTCTGCGCCATCCCGATGACGGTGGCGAGGGTCTCCACCAGCCGCGTCTTGGCGAGGCCGGGCATGCCGACGAGCAGGCCGTGGCCGCCGGCCAGCATCGTCACCAGCGCGAGTTCGATCACCTGCTCCTGACCGTAGATCGCCTTGGCGATCTCGGCCTTGACGCGGGCGAGCCGATCGATCGCGCGGTCGACCTCGTCCAGGAGCTCGTTCTCGCTCACGCTCTCCTCCTTCGCGAGCGCACAGCTCGCGTCTTGCTCGCGACGCGCCCTCGTCACACATCTAGCGCATGGTACGGGATGCGGCGAATCGAAGAATCCGAGCGGCGTTCGATCAACTCGAACGCGAAATTGCGGCTGGCCGTCCGCCCGGTGACGATTATGATCTCCGCATCATGCGCGACGGCACCTGGCTCTACCGCGGCTCGCCGATCGAGCGGCCGGCGATCGTGAAGCTCTTCGCCTCGATCCTGCACCGGGCGAGCGACGGCAGCTATTGGCTGGTGACCCCGGCGGAGCGCACCCGCGTCCACGTCGACGACGTGCCCTTCGTCGGCGTCGAGCTCGCCGTCCGCGGCGAGGGCGCGACCCGGCGGCTGGAGCTGCGCACCAACCTCGACGAGTGGGTGCCGATCGACGCCGCGCATCCGCTGCGCATGAAGCCGCAGCCGCGCGGCGACACCGCGCCCTACGTCGCGCTCGACGGCGGGCTGGAGGCGCGCGTCGCCCGCAACGTCTACTACGAGCTGGTGGAGCTCGCCGAGCCCGAGCCCGGCGGCGACGGCGTCGGCGTGCGCAGCTACGGGGCGTGGTTTCCGCTGGCCGACGCGAGCGGCGCGTGAGGGGCGCGCTCACCCCCGGTGCGATCCGCGAGCGGCTGCGCCGGCGGCCGCCCTTCGGGCTGGTCACCGGCGATCAGGGCCATCGCCGGTTCTCGCACCAGCGCACCCGCGCCGCGGTGCTGGTGGGCATCGTCGGGCGGCCGGCGCCGACCGTGATCCTGACCCAGCGCACCGCCCATCTGCGCGACCACGGCGGCCAGATCAGCTTTCCCGGCGGGCGCATGGAGGCGGACGACCCCGACCCGGCGGCGACCGCCCTGCGCGAGGCCCAGGAGGAGATCGGGCTCACCGCCGCGAGCTGCCGCATCCTGGGCGAACTCAACCAGTACGACACCATCACCGGCTTTCGGGTCTTTCCGATCGTCGCCTGGGTGGAGCCGCCGGTGAGCTTCGATCCCGACCCGATCGAGGTGGCCGAGGTGTTCGAGGTGCCGCTCGCCTTCGTCCTCGACCCCGCCCACCACCGCCGCGACAGCTACCGCACGGGCGACGTCGAGCGCAGCTACTGGGTGCTGCCCTTCGGCGAGCGCTACATCTGGGGCGCCACCGCCGGCATGCTGGTCAACCTCGCCACCCTGCTGCGGGGCGAGGGCGAGGAGATCTCGCCGCGGCCGTGACCGCGCCGCGCCCGGCGAGCCCGGGCGCCGGCCCGCACGGGCGGCGACGTCGACCGCGTCAGGCCTCGCCCTCCGCCCGCGACGGCGCCAACGCCGCGATCGCCTCGGCCAGCGGCGGCGGCGCCGGCGCCTCGACCCGCACCGGTGCCTTGGCCGCCTCCATCGGCAGGTCGAGGGCGCGGGCGTGCAGGAACAGCGGCCCGACGCGGGCCGCCCCGGTCCCGTAGAGCCCGTCGCCCACCACCGGACAGCCCAGCGCCGCCAGGTGCAGGCGCAGCTGGTGGGTGCGGCCGGTGCGGGGGGTGAGGGCGAGCCAGCTGCGGCGGCCGTCGCTCGCGAGCAGCGTCCAGTCGGTGACCGCCGGCCGGCCGGCGGCGTCGTCGAGCACCATGCGCCAGCCGCGCGGGCCGCCGACCTTGGCGATCGCGCGCGCAACGGTGCCGCCAGGGGCGTCGGGCACGCCGTCGACCACCGCCCAGTAGGTCTTGCGCACGCGCTGGTCCTCGAACAGCCGGCCGAGCCGCTTGAGGGCGCGGCGGTGACGGCCGAGGGCGAGACAGCCCGAGGTGTCGCGGTCGAGCCGGTGCGCCGGCCGCGGCGGTGCGGCGTAGTCGAAGCGGAGCGCGGCGAGATGGCGCTCGAGGTGGTCCTCGCCGCGGGGCCCGGCGTGCACCGCGATCCCCGCCGGCTTGTCGAGCACGATCAGCCACGGATCGAGGTGCAGGACGCGGGCGCGCAGACCGGCCGCGTCGACGCCGGCGGTGGCCCGGCCGTCGTCCGCCGGCCGCGTCCGCGCCGCCATGCCGCCGCCGGGCCGGGTGCGGCGGCCGCTCAGCGCTCGCTCGGCTCGAAGGTGAGGCTCGCGGAGTTCATGCAGTAGCGCAGCCCGGTCGGCGGCGGGCCGTCGGGGAAGACGTGGCCGAGATGGCTGTCGCAGCGCGCGCACAGCACCTCGGTGCGGCGCATGCCGAGGCTGCGGTCGTCGTGCTCCTCGACGTGGCCGGCCTCGATCGGGCGGGTGAAGGACGGCCAGCCGGTGCCGCTCTCGAACTTGGCGGCGGCGTCGAACAGCGGCAGCCCGCAGCCGACGCAGCGGTAGGTGCCCGCTCGCTTCTCGGCGAGGTGGCGGCCGCTGAACGGGCGTTCGGTCCCGCCCTCGCGGGCGACGTGGTACTCGTCGGGCGTCAGCTGCGCGCGCCACTCGCCCTCGCTCTTGGTCACCTTCGCCATCATCGGCCCCTTGGTCGTGTTCCAACGGGCATTTAGGCACGCCCGCCGGAGCGCGCACGCCCCACCGACGCCGCGGCCGAGGGTCGCGCCGGTCGCTCACGCCGTTGCTCGCGTTGCTTCGTCGGCAAAGCGGCCGGCGAGAGCTCGCGGCGGCTCCCGGCCGCTTTCGGCTCGGTGGCGCTCAGCGCGTCTCGGCGAAGCGCTCGCGCTCGGCTTCGACGTAGGCGGTGAGGGCGGCGAGCTCGACGCCGTCCCAGGGCAGGGGCTCGGCCGCCATCGGCACCATCATGCAGAGCTGGACCATCTGGGCCGCGGTGACCTCGTCGAGGCCCGCCATGTCGCGCGCCATCGCGACGGCGTGCGGGTACGGCTCGGCGAAGCTGTCGCGGTACTGGGCGAGATCGGCGTGGCAGCTCGCGCACGCCATGCCGTTGGTGGAGAGGTTCGTGTCCCGGAACAGCTCGGCGCCGCGGGCTTCGAGCTCCGCCGTGGCGGCGTCGTGGAGGGCGACGCCCTCGGGTCGGGTCACCTCGGCCGGGTCGATCTGCTGGGCGACGGCGGCGGCGAGCGGCAGGGCGCCGGCGAGCACGGTCGCGAGCAGGCGGGTGGTGACACGCATCGGTCTCTCCTCGTCGCGATGATCCGGCGCAGTCTGCACCGGCGGGGGCGATAGCGACATCGGGTCCAAAACACCGTCGCCGGATCGTGAATTCCACCGACCGCGACCGTCGTCGCCGCCTTCGACCGGCCGCGCCGGCGTAGCCTCCGCCTCACGGCGATGTTATCGACCGCCTCATGGTCGAAGCGGGGTGGTTCGCGCGCCAGCCGTCCGATGCCGACGAGGCGGGGCTCGTGCGGCTGTTCGACGAGCTCTACGACCCGGCCTTTCTGATCGACGTCGAGGCCGGGCGGTTTCTGGGCGTGAACCGGGCGGCGCTGCAGCTTCTCGGCTACGACGCCGCCGAGATGGAGGGGCTGACGCCGGCGGACATCCATCCGCACGAGATCCCCAAGCTCGACGCCTTCGTGGCCGAGGTGCTGGCCCGCGGCCGCTGGGCGGCGGACGACCTCGCCTGCCGGACGCGCACGGGCGTCTACGTTCCGGCCGACGTCCGCGCCACGCTGGTCACGATCGGCGGGCGGCGCTGCGTGTTGAGCATCGTGCGCGACCGGCGCCCGGCCGAAGACGCCGCACTCGGCCAGTCGCTGCGCCGGCTGATGCACGATCTCAGGAACACGCTCGCCACCACCCAGCTCGCCGGCGACCGGCTGATGGACCATCCGGACGCGGCCGTGCGGCGCAGCGCCGACACCATCGCCCGCTCGCTCGAGCGCGCGGTGGAGATGTGCCGCACGACGCTGCGGCTCGGTCGCGCCGCCCCGCCGGCGCCCCGGCGCGAGCGCTTCCTCTTGGCCGACGTGCTGGGCGAGGTGGCGGCGAGCCTGCCGGCCGCCGAGTTGCTGGTGGATGCGAGCGCCGGTCCGGTCGGCGTCGATGCCGACTACGACCAGTGCTACCGCATCCTCTTGAACCTCGCCCGCAACGCCCACGAGGCCGGGGCGCGCCGCCTGCGCGTGGCGGGCGAGGCGACGGGCGGCACCGTGCACCTCACCGTCACCGACGACGGGCCGGGGTTGCCCGACGATGTGCGCGCCCATCTCTTCGACGAGGCCCCGGCGCGCAAGCCCGCCGGCGGCAGCGGGCTCGGCCTCGCCATCGCCCGCGAGCTCGCCCGCAACCACGAGGGCGAGCTGGAATTGCTGGAGACGGGGCCCGCGGGCACGACCTTCCGCATCGTCCTGCCCACGTCCTGAGCCGCCTCACGG
>JAAAPF010000232.1 GCA_009908425.1 Alphaproteobacteria bacterium | reverse complement strand
CCCCAGGTCCACAAGCTTGCGACGGCACCGCTCACGCCACACCCGCATAGAAAAGGATGACGCAGATGACCGCCAGCGCACCCCAGCTCACGCGGTCGCCGACCGCGAAGAGCACGGGGTCGTCGTCGATCACCCGCCGATGCGCCAGGACCAGCACACGGCTGATCCAGAACAGCATTACCGGCCAAATCAGCCAGAGCAGCTCCGGCCGCGCATAGGTCGCCTGGACCGTCTCATCGGTGATGTAGAGCGCGAAGACGACGAGAGAGCTCAGCGCCGAGCCGCTCGCGATCGACGCGATGATCGACAGATCACCGGCCCGATAGCCGCGGTTGGTGGCATCCGGCAGGCCGCTCTCGGTGCGCAGCGCCAGTTCGATTTGGCGTTTGACCAGGGCTAAAGCGAAGAAGAAGAACATCGAGAACACCAGCAACCAGGCCGAGACCGGCATCTCGATGGCGGCCGCGCCGCCGATGACCCGAACGGTATAGAGTGCTGCGAGCACGACGACGTCGACCAGCAGCAGCCGCTTGAGCCCGAAACTGTAGCCGAGCGTCACGACGATGTAGGCGACGAGAACCCCCGCGAAGGTGGGCGCGATGAGAAACGCGAGACCCAGCGCCGGCACCAGCAAGCCGGGCACCAGGGCCATGGCCAGTGAGAGCGGAAAGGTGCCCGCCGCCAGGGGGCGGGTCCGCTTCTCCGGATGCGCCCGATCGGCTTCGATGTCCGTCAGATCGTTGACGATGTAGATCGCCGACGCCGCCATCGAGAAGGCGACGAAGGCCAGCAACGCCGAACCGATCGCCGCCGGCTCGAACAACCGGGCGGTCAACAGCGGCACGAACACCAAGAGGTTCTTGGCCCACTGGTGCACGCGGATGAGCTTGATCAGGGCGCGCAGCGGCGCCCTGTCGTCCTCGTAGACCTCGGCGGTGGCGTCGAGCGCGAGCAGCTGCTGGCGAACGTGCGCGGGCGGATTGATCGCGATGCGCGTCCGCGCCCGCTTCCAGACCGCGAGGTCGGCGGCATCGTTGCCGATATAGTCGAAGCCGCCGGCGCCGAACTGCTCAACGAGACGCTCGGCTTTGGTGACACCTCGGAGATTCGTGCCGGTCGTCGAGCCGATCCAGCCGTCGAACAGGCCGAGATGCTTTGCCACCGCCTCGACATAGCTGTCATGGCTCGCCGAGACGAGGAGAACCGGGCGGCCCGCGCCGCGCGCCTTGGCGATCTGGGCGAGGACGTACTCGTTCAGCGGCAGGGTCTGGGGATCGACCGCAACGTGCCGCGCCACCTCGTGCTTGAGCGCCGCCTTTCCCCGCAAGAGCGCGCGCGCGAGCGCGACGCCACGCAGCGGCGCCGCCGCCAGCATCGCGAAGACCGACTGCACCAGCAGGTCCGACTGGGTCAACGTGCCATCGAGATCGACGACCAGCGGGACCGGCGTCGTGACTTCCGTATCTATGACTGCCGTCACCACTGACCTTCTGATCGCGGTGCTTGTCCTCCGAGCGGTAGGCTGCAGCCCCTCCCCGCGTTTCGCAATCGCGAAACGGCGCCGTGCCCCCGCATGTGCTCCAGGGTATGCCGAGCGGACGGCTTGGTTTCCAGCGGCGGCACGGTAGGGCGACGCGCTGGGATCAGCCGGTCCCGCCACGGGTCGGCGCTCGCCCCGGCCGTCCGCATCGGCGCCTTCATCGCCGAGATCCGGGCATGTTGGCTCGGATCGTCGTCGGCGCCGACGGCGCGGGTGCCGGCAACGTGTCTTCGACGGCGTTCAAGACTCCGCAAGCGGAGCCGACACGGATGGCGATGCCGTCCGTCGAGTGCTGCGGCGCCGCCGCATGGCGCATCGGCATCCAACCGCTGCGGGCCTCGCCGTCGCGCATCCCCCTGTGCTGGTTTGCCGCAGACCCGGGAAGAGCCGCGCTGGTCACCGGCATCCGCCACCGGCCGCGGCGCGCCGTGCCGTGTTGTGACTTCTCGCTATCGATAGCCCATCCGCTGCGGCCTTCACTGGTCACGTTCTGCCCGTCATCCCGGTTCCCGCCTTGCTGTGTTCCTGCGGCTAGCCTGGAAAATTCGTCAGCGCTGGGCTGAAGGCTGGCGGGCGCGACATAAGTCGTTGAGATCGTGTAGGTTTGGGTTGCTGACACCTTGCCTATGCGATCGAACGGAGTTGCGCGCCCACCATGACCGAGGATGCCCCGTTTCTACCCGGTCTGTCACCCGTCGGCGGCAAGCCGGTACACGTCGCCTTCGACGGCGGGCGGATGTCATCGGACGCGGGCGTCCTGCTGCTCGCCGAGATCGAGCGCGACCTCGGCCTCGCCGATCGGCTGGCGCGCTGCATCGAGGATCCCCGAGCGCCCGAGCGGGTGCGCCATGGCCTCGCCGAGATGATCCGCTTTCGCGCCCTGATGATCGCCGCCGGTTACGAAGACGCCAACGACTGCGACGCCTTGCGCGACGATCCGGCGTTCAAGATGGCGGTCGGCCGCCTGCCCGAGACGGGCGCCGAGCTCTGTTCGCAGCCGACGATGTGCCGGCTGGAGAACCTGCCGACCGAGACCGCGCTCGAGCGGATGATGGCGGCGATGATCGACATGTTCTGCGAGAGCTTCGACAAGGTGCCGCGCCGGATCCTGCTCGACATCGACGACACCGTGGACCGGGTGCACGGTGGCCAGCAGCTGGCGCTCTTCAACGCCCATCACGACAGTCGCTGCTTTCTGCCGATCCACATCTACGAGGCGACGACGGGCAAGCCGGTGGCGATGATCCTCAGGCCCGGCAAGACGCCCGACGGTACCGAGGTCGCCCTCGTCCTGCGCCACGTCGTGCGCGCGATCCGAGCACGCTGGCCGGCCGTCGACATCATCATCCGCGGCGACAGCCACTATGCGCGGCACGAGGCGATGAGCTGGCTCGAGCGCAACCGGGTCGGCTACGTCTTCGGCCTCGCCGGCAACCGCGTCCTGCTCGACCGCACAGCCGATCTCGCCGAGGACGTGGCCGTCAGGCGCGCCGAGGATGAGGCCGACAAGGTCCGCCGGTTCGGCGACTTCCGCTACGGCGCCAGGAGCTGGAAGGTCGAGCGCCGGGTCGTCGCCCGCGTCGAGGCCACCGCGCAGGGCGGCGACAGCCGGTTCATCGTCACCAACCTCGCCGGCACGCCACGGTGGCTCTACGAGCACCTCTACTGCGGCCGCGGCCAAGCCGAAAATTTGATCAAGGCGCATAAGCTGCACCTCTTCTCCGACCGCACCTCGTGCACGAGGGCGACCGCCAACCAGTTCCGGCTCTTGATCCATACCGCCGCCTACTGGCTGCTGCACCGCTTGCGCGAATTGGCGCCCAAGACCTCGATCTGGCGCGACGCCCAGTTCGACACCCTGCGGCTGACCTTCATCAAGGTCGCCGCGCGCGTCACCGAGCTCGTCACCCGCATCAAGGTCTCGCTGCCGTCGTGCTACCCGTACAAGGAGAGCCTCGCCCGCTTCGCCGACCGCGCCGTCGCTCGGCCGCCGTGAGCGCGCGGGCGACCTGCCCGCGATCGAACCCCTCCCGTCCACCGCCAACGCCGTCATCGAAGACCGAAATCGCGCCCCCGGCGCCACCCTCAGACGCGTCCAAGCGCAGACCGCGCTGGAGCCTGAGTAGAGTCGAGGAAGGGCGCGGTGGCGGCACCTGTAGGCGCCGCTCCGTTTCCCTTCCCCGCTCATCAAACCGGACGTGCGGATTTCCCGCATCCGGCTTTCCGACCGGCTTCACCGTAAGTCCCACGGCGTGGCGCCGAGATGGACACGTCGGAGCTGGAGCACCCCGAGCGCGCCGAACACCGCCTCCGACGGGAAGCGGCGGGTGCCTTGCGACGGCACCTTGTGACGCCGACACAGGAAACGACGCACGCGCGCGGAGACGTGGTTGTCGATCGCCCGGTACGCCGGCATCCGCGTGCCGTAGCCGAAGTACCCGCTCCAACCGCGCAAGAGGCGGTTGAGGCGGTCCCGCACCTCGAGCCACGGCGCCGTGTTCGCCGGCACCAGGATCTCGCTCACCTTCGTCTTGAGCCGCTTGACGCTCGTCGTCGACGGGCTCGCCCCGAGATACCAATGGCCATCCTTGCGGAAGCGATGCGACCCGAAGCTGTAGCCGAGGAAGTCAAAGCGTTCGCGCCGAGCGTCCCGGATCGCGGTCTTCGTCTCGTGCAAGCTCAGCCCCAGCCGTGTCATCACCTGCCGCGTCCACGCCAGGGCCTCGGCCGCTTGCCCGCGGCTGAGGATGACGAAGTCGTCGGCGTAGGCGACGACGACGGCCCGATAGGCCTCGCCGCGCCCGGTGCCGCGCCAGTGCTTCAGAAACCGGTTCATGTACAGGTTGGCGAGCAGCGGGCTGATCACGCCGCCTTGCGGCGTCCCTACCCGACCGGCCTTGCCACCGGTCATGCGCCGGTTGCCGTCGCTGTCGCGCTGCTCGACCGGCGCCCGTAGCCACAGCTTGATCAGCCGCAGCACGTGCCGGTCGACCACGCGTCGCGCCACCGACTGCATGAGGGCGTCATGCGGGATCGTGTCGAAATAGCTCGACAGATCGGCGTCCACCACGTCGGTGTAGCCTCGGCAGAGCCACGCATGCACCGCCTCGATCGCTTCGGAGCCGCTGCGCCCCAGCCGATAACCGTAGGCCGCAGGGTCGAGATCCGCCTCGAAGATCGGCTCCAGCACCAGCTTGGCGGCGGTCTGCACCACCCGGTCCCGGATCGTCGGGATGCCGAGCGGCCGCTCGCCGCCGCCGGGCTTCGGGATCATGACCCGTCGCACCGGGGCCGGTCGGTAGGTTCGGTCCTCGAGGTCCTTCCTGAGACCGGCGAGCCACTCCTCCCGCCCTGCCGCCTCGATCGCCGCGAACGTCACCCCGTCGACGCCGGCCGCGCCCCCGTTGGCACGGGCGAGCGCGTAGGCGTGCGCGAGGATGTCCGCGCGGTGGATCTTGTCGTAGAGCAGGTAGAAGCGGAACACCGGCTCCGCCTTCGCCTTGCGGTAGAGTTTTCTCTGCAGCGTCCGGATCTTCTCAGGTGTTTGCAGGCTCATCACCAATCACCGCCACCTCGGCTGCTTCGAAAACGTGCCGGAAGTCAGGGCCCTTCCCTCCACCGGCATTACCCGGCTTCAGCAGTACTACGGCCCTGTCCGAATCCCGTCCCGGCCGACGCCCGAGGCGTCGTCGAGGTCGCGACCCTCGCCGTGGACGGGCCTCCCCCGTTACCCGGCTCACCTTTCCAACGTGCCGTGCCCATTACCCCGGCGGATCGGACAGGTGCACGTGTCGATAGCTTCCCTGTCCACGCGGCCTTCCCCGTCATTCAGGCGGGTCGGCATCCGCGACTTCACTTTCGAGGCCTGCTCAGGCTTCACTCGCGTTACGGCCCGCTGGATCGCTCGACCGCCCGAGGCGGCCTTCGTCACGAGGCTTCGACCCCGCCGGTTGCCCGGCGACGCCGCCCGTCAGCTACCAGAGCCATCGACAACTCTCTGGGTGGAACCTTCCTCCACTGGTGAACCGCGCCATCGGGGCGCACTGAATGAAGCGGGCTAGAGCCCACCGTGGGCGCCGATCACCGCGCCGGCGACGGTGACGAGGCTCGCGGTCAGCAGCACGCGGTGCATGCGGATGACGAGCTTCAACGTGCCC
>JAAAPF010000247.1 GCA_009908425.1 Alphaproteobacteria bacterium | reverse complement strand
GATCGAGGACGGTACGCGCACGGGACGTCGCTCCGAAACAGAACCAACGCGGTCCGGATACGACGGGATCTCGCCGCGGTCAAATGAAACCAAAGTGCTCGCGAAAAACTCGATTTGTTCCAATGTCAAACTGCAAGAATAGAATTATTCCAATTCACCATCGCCGTGACGCCGGGCGCGGCGTCGACGCGTCTTGCGGCGACCGAGGCAGCGCGCCGAGGTGGGGCCGGATCGTGACCGAACGAGGGGCTCCGGGATGTCGTTCTACGAGTGGATCGCGTTCGCCGCCTTCGCCGTCGCCGCCGGCGTCATGCTGCTGGTCACCCAGACCAAGGCGCGGGTGTCCTGGCCCGGCTGGCTCGTCCCGGGCACGATTGCGGCGGTCCTCGCCGCCGGCGCCGGCGTCACCGTCGCCGACGCGGGGCTGTTCGGCTTCGCCCCGCTGCTCGCGGCCTCGCCCTGGGGGCTCCAGCTCTGGGTCGATCGCCTGGCGTGCCTGACGGCGGCCTTCTTCCTTTTGCAGAACCGCGCCCGGGCGGCCGGCATGAAGTCGGAGGTCTGGGTGCTCGTCGTCATCGCGACCGGCGGCATCGGCCTGTTGGCGATGCTGGCGCGCACTGTCCAGCTCGAGCGCCCTTCGGCGGGCTGATCGGCGCACGCCCGATCAGCGCAGCTCCTGCAGCACCTCGAAACCCTCGAACCGCGGATGGCCGGCGTAGAGGCCCGTGTGCGCCCCGGCGTTCTTGTGCGCGGCGCGGAAGGCCGGCGAGCGCGTCCACGCGTCGAAGGCGTCGCGCGACGCCCAGACCGTGTGCGAGGCGAACAATGTGTGGGCGTCGTCCGACGGCCCCCGCAGCAGGTGGAACTCGACGAAGCCGGGCATCTCTTTCAGATGCGTCTCGCGGTTCAGCCACAGCGCCTCGAACGCCGCCTCGCGGCCGCGGTGCACCCGAAAGCGGTTCATCGCGATGAACATGCGGCGGCCTCCTCGGCGGGGGCGACACGGTCGAGCGCGCGGCGGAAGTGGGTGACGCCGGCGCTCCGCAGCGGCACGAACGGCTTGTTCGCCCGCTTGCACAGGTCGCGGGCCAGCAGGCAGGCGCCGTGGCTGACGCAGTCGACCGGGCAGAAGACCAGATCCGCCTGCGCCACCAGGTCCTCGAGCTGATGCAGGCTGTGCTCGATGCCGCCGTCGTGGTGCAGGAGCTCGGCGCGGCGGCGGGCCGCACCGGTGCGCAGATGCGGCACGGCGCTGGTCCGCCCGCCGACGTAGAGCAGGCGGGCGTCGGCGAGCGGGCAATCCTCGGGCACCTCGCCGGCGCCCGGGCGCTGGATCGGGCAGACCGGCAGCTCTTCGAGCCGCGCGATCTGGGCCTCGAGGTCGGCGATCTCGCGGTCCTGCTCGCGGATGCGGGCGCGGGCGACGGCGAGCCGGCGCTCCTGCTGGCGGCGCCGCCGCTCCTGCTTCGCGGGCGGCTCGCACCTCGCCGGCCGCGTCGTCCGCGCCGGCTGCAGGCGGACGCAGAAGCTGCGCATCTGCTGGATCTCACCCTCCAGCGCGGTGATGCGCGCGTCGCGCTCGGCGAGGCTCGCCTGGGACCGGCGGCGCACCCGCTCCAGCCGCGCCTCCAGATCGGCGACGCGGCGCTCGGCCGCCCACAGCGCCTGGGCGTCGGCACGGTTCACCCCGCCCATGAAGTGCGAGAGCATGTGGACGTCGCCGAAGGCGGCGTAGCGCAGCCTGTCGTCGACGTGCCGGTGGCTCATGAGCGCCCAGTAGGCGCCCGCCACCTGCCCCTTGGCGCAGGCCTCGTTCCAGTAGGCCGCGAGCGCGTCGGCGTCGCGCAGGCGCCCGACCCGCGCCACCGGCGCCGCGTATTTGCGATCGAGGGTCTTGTGGATCAGCTGGCCGATCAGTCCCGGCTGGGTCGCCTCCTGCACGAAATAGCCGTGGATCTGGTATTCGGTGGCGCCCGGCTGGGTGCGCACCTTGCCTTTGCGCATCAACGCCTTGATGTCGCGGCGATCCAGGCAGGTGCCGACGATCGAGCACTGCACCGTGCCGGGGATCTCCCAGATCTTGAAGCGCTTGGACGTCGCCTGCCGCGGCGGCTCCGAGCTCGTGCCGGACACGGCGTCGTCGGTGGTCATGGTCGGCTACCCCGTTCGCTGAGTGGTCGCGGGCCCAGGGCGTGGGGCACGACCAGCGGTCCGCGTCCGTCCGGACGCGCCACCACGTCGGCCGCGAGCCCGAACACCCGGGCGATGGTGTCCTCGACGAGGACGGCGGCGGGCGGGCCCGCGGCCGCGAGCCGGCCGCCGTCGAGCAGCACCAGGCGGTCGGCCACGGCCGCCGCCAGGTTGAGGTCGTGGAGGATGGCGAGCACGCCGTGGCCGGCGTCGGCGAGCGCCCGCGCCGTCGCCATCACCTGCGCCTGATGGGCGAGGTCGAGGCTGGCGGTGGGCTCGTCGAGCAGGAGGTAGCGCGCGGCCGTGCCGTCGTCCGGCCAGATCTGCGCGAGCGCGCGGGCGAGGTGGACGCGCTGCTGCTCGCCGCCCGAGAGCGTCGCCACGCTGCGGGCGATGAAGGCGCTCGCGTCCGCGGTGTCCAGCGCCGCCGCCACCACCCGGCGCGTCGCGGTGGCGGCGTCGGCGTGCGGCACGCGGCCGAGGGCCACCACCTCCTCGGCGTGCACCGGCAGCGTGACGACGGTGTTCTGGGCCAGGACCGCGCGACGGCGGGCGAGTTCGCGCGGCTCGAGCCGGGCGAGCGGCCGACCGTCGAGGGTCACCCGGCCGGCGATCGGCGTCCGCGCACCGGCGAGGCAGCCCAAAAGCGTCGACTTGCCGGCACCGTTGGGGCCGAGCACCACCACCAGCTCGCCGGGCGCGAGGGTGACGGAGACGCGGTCCAGCAGGCGTTGTCGACCGACGGCGACGGTGACGTTGCGGGCTTCCAGCATCACAAGCTGAACCGCCGGCGGTTGGCGAGCAGCAGGGCCAGAAAGAACGGCCCGCCGAGGGCGCTCGTGAGAATGCCGATCGGCAGTTCCGCCGGCAGCACGACGAGGCGCGCGCCGATGTCGGCGGTCAGCAGAAGTGCGGCGCCCAGCAGCGCGCTCGCCGGCATCAGCCAGCGGTGATCGGTGCCGACGCAGAGCCGCGCCAGATGCGGCACGACCAGCCCGACGAAGCCGATGATGCCGGCGACGGCCACGGCCGCCCCGGTGCCGAGGGCCACCAGCACGACGATCGCGAGCTTGGCGCGCTCGACGTCGAAGCCGAGATGGCCGGCCTCGCGCTCGCCCAGGACGCACGCGTCGAGGAGGCGCGCGAGCAGCGGCAGCGCCAAGACGACCGCGGCCATCAGGAGGGCGGCGGGCCAGAAGGCGCGCGGATCGACCCCGGCGAGGCTGCCGAGCGTCCAGAAGGTGAGATCGCGCAACTGCTCGTCGGTGCTGACGAAGGCGGCGAGGCCGAGCCCGGCGCCGGCGATGGCGTTGATGGCGATGCCGGCGAGCAGGAGGAGCGCCGTCGTCGTCCGCCCGTCGAAGCGGGCGAGCCGCGACACCACCCAGGTGGCCAAGAGCGCGCCCGCGAAGGCGGCGAGCGGCAAGGCCCAAGCCCGCGCGGGGCCGATGGCCTCGCCCGCAGCCACGATGACGACGACGGCGCCGAGGGCCGCGCCGCTCGACACCCCGACCAGCCCCGGATCGGCCAGCGGGTTGCGGAAGAGCCCCTGCATGGCCGCCCCGGCGACGGCGAGGGCGGCGCCCACGAGCGCGCCCGTCAGCACCCGCGGCAGGCGGATGTCGAGGACGACCGCGGAGGCCACCGGCTCCGCCGCGGTGCCGGCTAAGGCGCGCACGACCTCGCCCGGCGGTACCGCGAGTGCGCCGGCGCCGAGGCCCGCCACCACGGCCGCCGCGAGCGCCAGGCCGAAGCCCGCCAGCACCGCGAGCCGCCGGCGCCGGCGCCTGGCGAGCGCGTCGGCGAGGCGGAGCTCGCTCGCGACGACGGCCGTGCTCACCGCCCCTCCGCCACGAGATCCGGATGGAGCGCGCGGGCGAGCTCGTCCACCGCCTCCCCCAGCCGCGGCCCGAAGCCCAGGAGCAAAAGGCCGTCCATGACCACGACGCGGTCGGCGGCGGCGGCCGGGGTGTGGCGCAGCTCGGGCCGGTCCAGGAGGGCGGCGGGCCCACCCGCGGCCTCGGCGGTGTGGTCGGGCACGAGCACCACCTCGGGCGCGGCGGCGATCGCCGCTTCCTGGGACAGCGGCTTGTAGCCCGCGAAGCCGCCCACGGCGTTGCGCCCACCGGCGAGATCGATGATCGCCGCCGCCGAGGTGCCCTCCCCGCCGGCGAGCGGCGCGCCGCGGCCGACATTGAGGACGAACAGCACGCGCGGGCGGTGCGCGGCCTCCGCCACCCGTTCGCGGGCGCGCGCGACCTCGCGCTCGACCTCGGCGGCGAGCGCGTCGGCCGCGGCCTCGCGCTCCAGCGCAAGGCCGACGGCCTGGATCTTGGCGACGACCCCGGCGACGCCCGCGTCGTCCGGCACGATCGTGACCGGCACCTGCGCGGCGCGGAGCTGCTCGAGCACCACCGGCGGCCCGCTCGCCGCACTGGCGAGCACGAGGTCGGGCTCGAGCGCCACGATCGGCTCGGCGGCGAGCCGGCGGAAATAGCCGAGGTCGGGGAGATCCGCCGCCGCGGTGGCGTCGACCGCGACGAGCCGGTCGCCCGCGCCGAGCGCGTAGACGATCTCGGTGACGTCACCGCCGAGGGCGACCACGCGCTCGGCAGCCGGGGCCGGCACGCTCACGAGCCCGAGCAGGAGCGCCCAGGTTGCGATCGGCGACGGTCTCCGGAGCGTCACGACGGCTGCCCTCCGCTGCTGGGCGACCGGCTGCAGGAATGCGGGCCGAGTTGGTCCTGTAAACGAAGATCCGAGGGTTGGTCAATTGTCGACAAGTGTTGTCAAAGTTTTGTAAGCGATCTATTTCCAAATTGGACTTAGAATACTTCCAGAAAAACGCCTATTCTTCGATCGGAGATGACGCGAGCGGGGACCGCGTCGCCGCCTGGCCGCGGCCGCAAGCGGCGACGCTCCACTACGGCCCGCACGAGGACGACGTCGTGGCGCTTCAGCGCGAGGTCGCGGCCACGGGGCGAGTGCGCCCCCGCCGTGCCGTCGCGGCGGCTGGCGTGAAGCTCGTGGCAGACCACCCCGAGGCCCGGGCCCTCGGCCTGTGGATGGTCGATTCGGTCAACGCGTGCACGCGCCGCGCTGCTCGGGCCCGTGACCCGGCGGAGCGGCGCGCGGGAAACGCGTCGCGACGAGGAGGCGCCGGCGACGAAACGGCGAAACCATCGAAGGACGAGTGGGCCCCGGACCACGGCAACGCCGGACATCCGGCCCCCGCTCGAGGTGCGCGCCGACACCGGTGGTGGCGAAGCCCCCGTCGATCGAAGGTCGCGGTGTGCGCACGCCGCCGCGGTCAGTTCGGCGTGACGGCGCAGTGGGCCGAGCTGGCGGCGAGGCCCGAACCGAGGGCCGCCGGCGGTGGGGCCTGAAACGGGTCGATCCAGGGCGCGGTGGCGAGATCGAAGATCACCATCGCCGCCACGACCGTGACCACCAGGCCCGCGACCGCGAGCCGCCCGTGCACGGCGGGCGCGCTCATGCCGCCCTCGCCGCGGGC
>JAAAPF010000252.1 GCA_009908425.1 Alphaproteobacteria bacterium | reverse complement strand
CACGGTCTTGTTGGAGGTGAGCTCCTCGCCGATGGGGGCGGGCGCGCCGGTGACCATGTTCAACACGCCCGCCGGCATGCCGGCGCGCCGGGCGAGCTCGGCGGCGGCGAGCGCGGTCAAGGGCGTGAGCTCGGCGGGCTTGATGACCACGGTGCAGCCCACCGCCAGGGCGGGCGCGCATTTGCGGGTGATCATCGCCAGCGGGAAGTTCCACGGCGTGATCATGCCGCACACCCCCACCGGCTGCTTGAGCGCGAGGATGCGCCGGCTCGTCACCGGGGCCGGGATGGTGTCACCGTAGACCCGCTTGGCCTCCTCGGCGAACCACTCGACGAAGGCGGCGCCGTAGGCGACCTCGCCGCGGGCCTCGTGGAGCGGCTTGCCCTGCTCCAGGGTCATCAACGTGGCGAGGTCGTCGGCGTTGGCGACCAAGAGGTCGAACCAGGCCCGCAGGATCTGCGCCCGCTCCTTGGCGGGGCGGGCGCGCCAGTCCTCGAAGGCGCGCGCCGCCGCCGCGACGGCGCGGCGGGTCTCGGTGCCGCCGAGCGCCGGCACGTCCGCCAGGCGCTTGCCGTCGGCGGGGTTGTCGACGGCGAGGGTCGCGCCGCCGTCGGCGCCGATCCACTCGCCGTCGACCAGACAGTGCGCCTTCAAGAGCGTCGGATCGCCGAGCCGGTGGCGGGGGTCGTCGAGCGCCGTCGCCATGGGTGCCTCCTTCGCCGTTGCGCGGCGGCTCCGCCGCGGGCCCGCAGTCTAGCGCGGCGCCACGCCCGGATCACCTCCCCGGCGCGCCGCCGCGCCGATGGCGGGGCCGCACCGGCGGGCGCCGGGGTTGCGCGGCCAACCCATCGGAAAATCGTCGAATGCGAGAGGCGCCTTTTCGCCGTCGGCGCCGACTCCGCGCCGGTTGCGCCGGCGGCTGGTCGTCGACTGCGACTTCGATTGGGTGGACAGGTGTCCGGCCCTCGCATAGCGTCACGTTCAAATAGAACAGCGAGATACACCCTCAGGGAGCTGGGAAATGGATACGGTTGCCGAAACCAGGGGCGGCGTTCAGCCGCCGGCGAGCTTCCGTGCCCGTTATGGAAATTTCCTCAACGGGACCTTCCGCGAGCCGGTCGCGGGCCGTTACTTCGAGAACGTGTCGCCGGTGACGGGAAAACCGTTCTGCGAGATCGCGCGCTCGGATGCCGACGACGTCGAGCTCGCCCTCGACGCCGCCCACGCCGCCAAGGCGGCCTGGGGCCGGACCTCGCCGGCCGAGCGGGCGGGCGTGTTGACCGCCATCGCGCAGCGGATGGAGGACAATCTCGAGCTCTTGGCGACCGCCGAGACCTGGGACAACGGCAAGCCGATCCGCGAGACCAGCGCCGCCGACCTGCCGCTGGCGATCGATCACTTCCGCTACTTCGCCGGCTGCATCCGCGCCCAGGAAGGCGCGCTCAGCCAGATCGACGCCGACACCGTGGCCTACCATTTCCACGAGCCCCTGGGCGTGGTGGGCCAGATCATCCCGTGGAACTTCCCGCTGTTGATGGCGACGTGGAAGCTCGCGCCGGCGCTGGCGGCGGGCAACTGCGTGGTCCTCAAGCCGGCCGAGCAGACCCCGGCCTCGATCCTGGTCTGGGCCGAGCTCGTCGGCGACCTCTTGCCCCCGGGCGTGTTGAACATCGTCAACGGCTTCGGGCTCGAGGCCGGCAAGCCGCTGGCGCGCTCCAAGCGCATCGCCAAGGTCGCGTTCACCGGCGAGACCACCACCGGGCGGCTGATCATGCAGTACGCCTCGGAGAACCTGATCCCGGTCACCCTCGAGCTCGGCGGCAAGTCGCCCAACATCTTCTTCGAGGACGTGGCCGCGGCCGACGACGCCTTCTTCGACAAGGCGATCGAGGGCTTCGTCCTCTTCGCCTTGAACCAGGGCGAGGTGTGCACCTGCCCGAGCCGGGCGCTGGTGCAGGAGAGCATCTACGAGCGCTTCATGGAGCGCGCGCTGGAGCGCGTCGCCGCGATCAAACAGGGTGATCCGCGCGACCCGGCGACGATGATCGGGGCCCAGGCCTCGCTCGAGCAGAAGGAAAAGATCCTCTCCTATTTCGACATCGGCCGCCAGGAGGGCGCCGAAGTCCTCGCCGGCGGCGGCGAGGCCAAGCTGGCGGGCGACCTCGCCGAGGGCTATTACGTCCAGCCGACGGTCCTCAAGGGCCACAACAAGATGCGGGTGTTCCAGGAGGAGATCTTCGGCCCGGTGGTGTCGGTGACCACCTTCAAGGACGCCGACGAGGCGCTCGCCATCGCCAACGACACCCTCTACGGCCTGGGTGCGGGGGTGTGGAGCCGCGACGCCAACACCTGCTACCGCTTCGGCCGCGAGATCGAGGCCGGGCGCGTCTGGGTCAACTGCTTCCACGCCTACCCGGCCCACGCCGCCTTCGGCGGCTACAAGGACTCGGGCATCGGGCGCGAGACCCATCGCATGATGCTCGACCACTACCAGCAGACCAAGAACGTGCTGGTGAGCTACAGCCCGCAGGCCCTCGGCTTCTTCTGAGCCGGGCCGGCCGATCGTTGCGACCGGGACCCGTGGGGTCCCGGCTCGTCCCCCGCCGACCGCTGGTTCCACCAGTCGAGGACGCCTCATGACGGCGAGCGCGACCGCCCCTTCGCGCGTCACCGCCACCGCGGCGGCGCGCGCCTTCATCGCCGAGATCCGGCGCGAGCATCCGGACATCCTGTTCCACCAGTCCGGCGGCTGCTGCGACGGCTCCTCGCCGATGTGCTACCCCGCCGACGACTTCGCCGTGGGCGCCGGCGACGTCCGGCTCGGCAGCGTCGACGGCGTGCCGGTCTATATCGGCGGCGGCCAGTTCGAGCGCTGGCGCCACACCCAGCTCATCCTCGACGTCGTCCCCGGCCGCGGCGGCATGTTCTCGCTCGACAACGGCCGCGAGCGCCGGTTCTTCACCCGCTCGCGCGTCTTCGACGAGGACGAACTGGCACGGCTGGCCGAGACCGAGGCGGTGGACCCCGCCGCCTCTTGAGCCGTGCCCGAACCGCACTGTGCCCGCTCAGATCAGATGTCAGTCAGGGAGTACCGCGAATGGCCAAGATGAAAGCCGCCGTCGTCACCAAGTTCGGCGACCCGCTCGACGTCCGCGAGGCGACCGTGCCCGAGGTGCCCGAGGACCGCATCCTCGTCCACGTCCGCGCCTCCGGCGTGTGCCACACCGACCTCCACGCCGCCCACGGCGACTGGCCGGTGCAGCCCAAGCTGCCCTTCATCCCCGGCCACGAGGGCGTCGGCGAGGTCGCGCAGGTCGGCCGCAACGTGCGCGGCATCAAGGAGGGTGACCGCGTCGGCGTGCCCTGGCTGCACACCGCCTGCGGGCGCTGCGAGCACTGCCTCCGGGGCTGGGAGACCCTCTGCGAGCAGCAGGAGAACACCGGCTACAGCGTCGACGGTGGCTTCGCCGAATACGTCGTCGCCGATCCGGACTATGTCGGCCACCTGCCGCAGGGGCTGGACTACGGGCCCGCCGCGCCCATCCTCTGCGCCGGCGTCACGGTCTACAAGGGCCTCAAGCAGACCGACACCAAGCCCGGCGACTGGTTGGTGATCTCCGGCGTCGGCGGGCTGGGTCATCTCGCCGTGCAGTACGCCAAGGCCATGGGTCGCCGGGTCGCCGCGGTCGATATCGCCGACGACAAGCTCGAGCTCGCCCGCACGCTGGGCGCCGACGCGGTCTTCAACGCCGCCAGCGGTGACGCCGCGGCCGAGGTGCAGTCCCAGCTCGGCGGGGTGCAAGGCGCGGTCATCACCGCGGTCAGCACCAAGGCCTTCGAGCAGACGCTCGCGATGATGCGCCGCGGCGGCACCATGGTCATGAACGGCCTGCCGCCCGGCAGCTTCCCCCTGCCGATCTTCGAGGTCGTCTTGAAGGGCCTGACCGTGCGGGGCTCGATCGTCGGCACCCGCATGGACCTGACCGAATCCCTCGCCTTCGCCGCCGACCACGCCGTCGACACCCATTTCCACTGGGACTCGCTCGACAACATCAACGGCATCTTCGGCCAGATGCAGCAGAACAAGATCGACGGCCGCATCGTCATGACGCTCTGAGCCGGGCCGGCGCCCCGCCCGGCGGGGCGCCGCGCCTTCACACACGCCGGCGGCTTGGGTAGGTCGACAGAACACAGGGTCGATCGGCCCGCCGCCCACCAACGACGACCGTCGAGGCGACCGGGCGCGGCGGCGTCGAAGCGGTTAGCCCCCGCCTTGATCGCGCCGTCCGGGCGAGCCGAAGCGACGTGCTCGGCGACCGTTGCGGGGCGGCGGCGCGCATCGGCCAGGGTCACGCCAGCACGGCCTGGCCGAGGGCGTGGTCGAGCCAGGCGCGAAAGCCCTCCTCGCTCCGCGCGGCCTCGGCGTAGGCGTCCAGCGCGTCGGCGTCGACGCCGTAGTGCCCGGCGAGCGCGAGTGGTCGCGCGCCCATCGGCGCCAGCGCGATGGCGTCGACGTCGAGGCTGGAGAGCGCTCCGGCGGCGTCCCGTTCGTCGGCGAAGAACGAGCCCGGCACGATCTCCTCGCAGGTCGCCAGGGTGCGCTCGGCGGCGCGCGCCAGGGTGGCGAGCTCGCGGCGCCGCCCGATCCAGAGATTGCCCGCGGCGTCGGCGGCGGGGCAGTGGAAGAGCGCGACGTCGAGTTCGACCGCGGGCAGCAGCACCAGCGGCTCGCCGGCCTCCGCGAGCGGGTCGTCGACGACCCTCCAGTCGGGGCGGCCGGCCAGGACATCGCTGCCGATCAGCCCGCGCATCGGCATGAACGGCACGCCGCGCTCGGTCGCGGCGAGCCGGGCGTGGAGCGCCGGGCCGGTGGCGTCCGCGACCCGGAGCCGGCCGGTCTCCAGCGCGCGGGTGAAGCAGGGGGCGGGGCGGTGTTCGCCGAGCGCGACGGCGGCGGTCTCGATCTCGGCGACGCAGCCGGCGCCCACCAGCACGTCGACCGCGAGCCCGCCCCGCGGCAGGCAGAAGAGCCGCAGGTCGCGGGCGCCGCGGCGGATCAGCTCGCGGGTGGCGGCCATGGCGACGCCGGCGTCGTCGGCCGGCACGCCCACCAGGGCGCCGTCGGCGATCTCGTCGACGAGGTCGGGCAGGCTCGCGAACATCACGCCTCCGTCAGCGCTGCGGTCGTCGCGCCTCGATCGTGCTACAGGATCGACGCCCCTGGGGGCCAGGGGCGCGAGCCCAGCGCGGAGGTGCCATGGCGTCCGGTTTCGGTGCGCTCGCCGGCCTCAGGATCATCGATCTCAGCCGCGTCCTCGGCGGCCCCTACGGCACCCAGATCCTCGCCGACCACGGCGCCGAGGTGGTCAAGATCGAGCCGCCGCAGGGCGACGAGGTCCGCGATTGGGGCCCGCCCTTCGACGAGGCCGGCGACGCCGCGTACTTCCGCGGCATCAACCGCAACAAGCGCGCGCTCGGCCTCGATCTCGCCCGACCCGAGGGCCGCGCGGTCCTCCTGCGCCTGTTGGACGGCGCCGACGTCCTGATCGAGAACTACAAGCCCGGCGCCATGGAGCGCTGGGGCCTCGGCTACGCGGAGGTGCTGCGGCCACGCTTTCCGCGGCTGATCCACGCCCGCATCTCGGGCTTCGGCGCCGACGGGCCCTATGGTGGGCTGCCGGGCTACGACGCGGTGATCCAGGCCATGGCCGGCCATTTCAGCGTCAACGGC
>JAAAPF010000343.1 GCA_009908425.1 Alphaproteobacteria bacterium | reverse complement strand
GAGGCCATCGCCGTGCGCGTCTCCGCCGCCAACGGCTGCGCCTTCTGCCGCGACGCCCACGGCGCCGCCGCGAGCGCCTTGGGTCTGAGCGATGACGCACTCACCGAGCTGACGAGCGACACGCCGCCGGCGCGGCTGGCACCCGTGCTCGCCTTCGTCGACAAGCTCGACCGCGAGCCGGCGGCGGTCACCGCGGCCGACCGGCAAGCGGTGCTGGACGCGGGCTTCGACGAGACCGCGCTGCACCACGCGGCGCTCGTTTGCGGCTTCTTCAACCTGATGAACCGCTGGGTCGAAGGCCTCGGCTATCCGAGCGCGCCCGAGCTCACCCGCGCCGCCGGGCGCATGCTCGCCCGCGACGGCTACGCCGCCCTCGTCAAGGGTGGCGGCCGACCCACCGACCGAAGCGGAGGTCGCCCATGACGCCCGCACATCTGGAGCCGCGCGAGGTTCTCGTCGACGGCCACCGGCTCGCCTACCGCGAGGCCGGCGACGGCCCGCCGGTGCTCCTGCTCCACGGCATCCCGACCTCGAGCGAACTCTGGCGCGACGTCATTCCGCGCCTCGCGCAGAGCCGCCGGGTCGTCGCTCCCGATCTCTTGAACTACGGGCGCTCCGACAAGCCGGCGCGCGCCGACGTCTCGATCAACGCCCAGGCGCGGCTGATGCTCGGGCTGATGGACGCGCTCGGCCTCAGGCGGGTGGACCTCGTCGCCCACGACATCGGCGGCGGTGTCGCCCAGATCATGGCCGTCCGCCGGCCCGAGCGGATCGCCCGCCTCGCCCTGGCGAACACGGTCTGCTTCGATTCCTGGCCGATCCCGGAGTTCCAGCCGCTGCAGGCGCCGGGTGCGGAGGACGGCATGAGCCTGGACGACTTCCTCGCCATGCTGCGCGACTTCTTGCCCAACGGTGTCCACCGCCGCGAGGCCCTGGGCGAGGACGCGATCGAGACGATGCTCGACCCCTGGTCCGACGAGGCCGGCAAGCGCGCGCTCTTTCGCAACTTCCGGCGGCTGAACCCGGAATACACCGGCGCGATCGCCGGTGAGCTGGAGACCCTGCCGCACCCGACGCTGATCCTCTGGGGCCGCCACGACCCGTTCCAGAAGCTGGCCTACGGCGAGACGCTGGCGGCGACGATCCCCGACGCCCGGCTCGAGGTGGTCGAGGACGCCGCGCACTGGATCATGGCGGAGAAGCCCGGCGAGGTCGCCGACCGCCTCGCGGCCTTCCTCGACGCCTGAGGGACCACGTCAGCCGTCGAGGCGGTATTCCGGATCGATGCGGGTGCGGGCGAGGTTGTTGGCGGCGGTGGCGAGGCGGTAGGTCGCGATCACCGCCAGGATCTCCAACAGCTCCGCCTCGCCGAGGCCGCGCGCCCGGAACGCTGCCGTCTCGACGCGGCCGAGCCGGCCGTCGGTGGCCAGGAGCCGGCGCGTGGCGGCGACGACGTCGCCGTCCGCCGGCGCGGCCGGCAGCTCGCCCCGGCGCACCGCCTCGACGCTCTCGGCCGCGACGCCGGCGGCCGCCGCCTCCTTGACGAAGACGCCCTCGCAATAGCGACAGCCCGCCTGGACCGCGACCTCGAGGGCGACCAGCGCGTGGGCGCCGCGGCCGAGCCGCGGGGCGTGATCCAGCGTCGCCTCGAGCGCGACGAAGGCGTTCAGCGCCACCGGGCTGCGCGCGAGCACGCGGTAGAGGTTCGGCACCACGCCGTCGAACTGCTTCGCCACCCGCGCCAGCACGCGCTCGGTCTCGCCCGGTTCCACGGCTCGCCACCCCGCCCGCGTCGTCGTGTCCGTGCCACCAAGCTGCCGCGGTCCGAAGCGCGGCACCACTCACCAGCGCGTGCGTGCGCGCGGCCAGGGTCACGTCGGTGCGAGCGGCGCAACCCGCGGGCCAGCCGCCGCGTCGACGGGGTTCGTGCTCGTCAACGGGAGGCTGCCCCATGCGCCCATCGTTCAGCGTTCTCGCCCTCGCCGTGCTCACCTCGTCACCCGCCGTCGCCGCCGAAGACCGCTTCGTGCTCGGCCTCGGCGCCTTCGACGGCATCCAGTTCGACGACGGCGCCGGCGAGGCCCGCTTCGAGTACCGCTCCGGCGCCGCGCTCGGCGAGGATCTCGGGCTTTCCTGGTCCGACGGCATCGCCCCGCTCGCGGGCGTGCTCGTCAACGCCGATGGCGGCGTCTTCGGCTATGGCGGGCTCCACGCCGATCTGCGGCTCACCGAGCGGATCGTGTTCACGCCGATGGGCGGCATCGGCGGCTACGCCTCAGGCGACGGCAAGGACCTCGGCGGGGTCTTCCAGTTCATCGTCGGCAGCGAGCTGGCCTACGAGTTCGAGAACCGCGCCCGGCTCGGCCTCTACGTCACCCACCTCTCGAATGCCGGCATCCACGACGACAACCCCGGCACCGAATCGGTGCTGGTGAGCTTCAGCGTGCCGCTCGACCGGTTGTTCTGAGGCGGCTCACGCGTCGGCGCCGGCGGCCTCGGCGCGGGGCCGGAGCGACTGCTGGGCGACCTTGCGGGCGAGGTCGCTGCCGAAGGCGGCGTAGGCCGTGGCGTGCAGCTCCGGGGTGCGCCGCATGGCCCGCTCGAGCTCGCCGCGGTCCCAGACCAGCGCCCGCACCGGCGCGGCGACGACGGCGGTAGCGGTCGCCGGCCCGCCCGCCAGAAAGCCGATCTCGCCGACGAACTCGCCGGCCCCGGCGGTGGCGACCGGCGCGCCGTCGACCAGGACGTCGATGCGGCCCGAAAGCACGGCGTAGAGCGACCGGCCGGACTCGCCCTCACGGGCGAGCACGGTGCCCGCGGGCAGATCGCGCCAGCTGCCGCGGCGCATCATCCGCCGCGCCGCGCCGACGTCGACGCTCGCGAAGGCGAGGCCCGCGAGCCGGCGCTCGTCCGGCGTCAGGCTCGCGCAGCGGCGCTCGTAGGCCAGCACCGCGGCGTGGCCCGCGTTGAGGACCAAAAAGAGCGCGTACCAGCCGGCCTCGACGCGGTCGGCGAGCGCCGTCTCGGGCAGGGTGTGGACGAGGAAGAGGCCGTAGCCGGCGGCGGCGAGCACCCTGAGCGAGAGCACGTCGCGGAAGACGTAGGCGAGGGCGACGGTGGCGAAGCCCAGATGCAGCACGCCGCCCGCCACCAGCACCGCGCGCAGATCGTCCAGCGCCTCCATGCCCGTTCTCCCGGCCGTGATGAGCCGGTCTCAGGTGCGCCGCCCGGCGCCTGCCCCGCAAGGCCCCGGCGACCGGCTCACGGCGCCCGCACGCGCGTGTGAAGACGCCGGGCGAAACGCTCCGGCGCCGCGGCCCATCGAAAGGGGTGAAACGGCGCGCTCACGCCCGACGCGCCGCCACTCACGAGAGAGGAGACGATCCGATGACCTTCGCCCGCTTCGACGTCGACAAAGCCACCCTCGCCTGGACGCTCGCGGGCGGGCTCGCCGGCTTCGCGCTCTGGGAGCTCTGGGCCGGCTGGCTCAACCCGCTGCTGTTGGGCTTCGCCTTGAGCCCGCTGCCGCTGGTCAAGGGCGTGCTCGGCGTCCAGAGCGACGCGCTCGCCTACGCGCTGCACGCGCTCACCGGCGTCGTCGTCTACGCCCTGGCCTACCGCTTCGCCCTGCGCCCGCTGCTGCCGGGCCCCTGGCTCGTGCCCGCGCTCGTCCTCGGCGTCGCCACCTGGTTCTTGGCGATGGGCGTGTTCGCCCCGCAGGTCGGCGCCCCCTTCATGATGAACTTCAACGCCATGGCCTGGGGCTCGCTCGTGGGCCACGTGCTCCTGGGCCTCGGCATCGGCGCCGTCACCGCCTGGGGCCCCCGCGCCGTCCGCCCGCTCGCCCGGGCGGTGGCCTGAACCGTCCCGCGAACCTGTCCCTGGCGCCCCGCCCGCGCGGCGGGGCGCTTCGGCAGGTTGCCGCGAACCGAAGGCGGCGCGGGGCGTTTCGGTGCCTGACAGGGGCAAGCCCGCGTCCGGAGAGAGTGTCATGCACGAGGTGGACGTCGCGATCGTCGGCACCGGCACCGCCGGGATGGCGGCCTATCGCAAGGTCCGCGAGCGCACCGAGCGGATCGCGCTGATCGAGGGCGGGGCCTACGGCACCACCTGCGCGCGGGTGGGCTGCATGCCGTCGAAGCTGCTGATCGCCGCCGCCGAGACGGCGGCGGCGGTGCGCGAGGCCCCGCGCTTCGGCGTGCACGCGGAGGAGCCGCGCATCGAGGGTCGCGAGGTCATGGCGCGGGTGCGGGCCGAGCGCGACCGCTTCGTGGGCTTGGTCACCGAGACGGTCGAGGGCTTCGATCCGGCGCACCGTTTCCACGAGCGGGCTCGCTTCGAGCAACCGAACGTGCTCGCCCTCGACGACGGGATGCGCATCCGCGCCGAGCGTGTCGTCATCGCGACGGGCTCCCGGCCCGTCTGGCCGCGGGCGTTCGAGGCGGTGGGCGACCTCCTGGTCGTCAACGACGACGTCTTCGAGTGGACGGAGCTCCCGCGCTCGGTCGCCGTCTTCGGCGGCGGCGTCGTCGGCGTCGAGCTGGGCCAGGCGCTCGCCCGGCTCGGTGTGCGCGTGCGGCTCTTCGGCAAGGGCGGCGACGTCGGCCCGTTGAGCGACCCGGCGGTGCTCAGGGCGGCGCTCGCGGCGCTCAATCGCGATCTGCCCTTCGACCCCGACGCCGACGTCCAAGCGATCGAGCGCGACGGCGATCAGGTCGTGGTGCGCTTCACCGAGGGCGGCGAGGCGCGCGAGGAGCACTTCGACCGGCTGCTGGCCGCCACCGGGCGCAAGCCCAACCTGGATACGCTCGCCATCGAGAATGCCGGGCTCGAGCTCGACGACGCCGGCGTGCCGCGCTTCGATCCGCTGACGATGCGCGTGGGCGACAGTCCCATCTTCATCGCCGGCGACGTCTCGAACCGCATCCCGCTGTTGCACGAGGCCGCCGACGACGGCCGCATCGCCGGCGAGAACGCCGCCGGCTGGCCCGAGGTGCTGGTGCATCGCCGCCGGACGCCGCTCGCCATCGTCTTCACCGACCCCAACATCGCCATCGCCGGCAAGTCCCACGCCGAGCTCGAGCGCATGCCCTGCGACTTCGCCGTCGGCGAGGTCGACTTCGGCGACCAGGGACGGTCGCGGGTCATGGGGATCGACCGTGGGCTGTTGCGGGTCTACGGCGAGCGCGGCACCGGGCTCTTCCTCGGGGCGGAGATGGTCGCCCCGCGCGGCGAGCATCTGGCGCATCTGTTGGCCTGGGCGGCGCAGGCGCGGCTCGACGTGCCGACCATGCTGGCGATGCCGTTCTACCACCCGGTGGTCGAGGAGGGCCTGCGCACCGCGCTGCGCGACCTCAACGCCAAGCTGCGCCTGAGCCCGCCGGCGCCGCCGCGCTCGATCGACTGCGGCCCCGGCGGCTGAACCGACCTTGGAGACGCGACCGTTGAACCGCGACGAGATCCTGCGCCTCGCCGGCATGCCGCCCGGCAACCCGAGCTATCCGTTCGGGCCGTATCGCTTCGTCGACCGCGAGTTCTTCACCATCACCTACGAGACCGACCCGGACGCGATCCGCGCACTGGTGCCGGAGCCGCTCGCGCCCGACGGCTCGAACACGGTCGTCTACGAATGGATCGCGATGCCCGACAGCGCCGGCTTCGGCGCTTACCAGGAATCGGGCGTCGTCATCCCCTGCACGTTCGGCGGCGAGGCGGTGAACTACACCGCGATGATGTTCCTCGACGACGAGCCGCCGATCACGGCGGGGCGCGAGATCTGGGGCTTTCCCAAGCGCTGGGGCGAGCCGCGGCTGCGCGTCGACCGCGACACGCTCACCGGCACCCTGGTCTACGGCGGCGAGCGCGTCGCCATGGGCACGATGACCTACAAGCACGACACCTTGTGCGGCGACCCGCAGGATTGCGCCCAAAAGCTCGCCAAGACCCACGTCAACCTGAAGCTGATCCCGTGCGTCACCGGCGAACCCAAGGTGGCGCAACTCGTCGCCTTCGACATGACCGAGATCGCCGTGAAGGGCTTCTGGCGCGGCCGGGCGCGGCTGCACCTCGTCCCCCACGTCCAGGCCCCGGTCGCCGACCTGCCCGTGCACCGCATCGTCGAAGGCCGCCACTTCATCGCCGACATGACGCTCCCCTACGGCCGCGTCCTGCACGACTACCTGGGGTGAGCGCGCGGGCCTCGGGGCGGGGGCGTTCGCTCGCCGTGCTCCCGTATCCGCTCGACCTCGTGGGGCAGTTGTCGCGCCCGGCCTCGGCGACGGCGGGCTGGAGCGCGATCTCCGCGAAGCGATCCGTGGGCGCGCGCGTCGCGCGATGTCGTGCCCATCGAGGGGCTCCGACGGCGTTCTCCGTGCCCGACACCCCGTCGGGCCGTCGAGCCTCGCCGTGGCGGCGGACGGCCGTGGTGGCCGCCAGCGACCGTCCACGCGGGCTCTTGTCGGGCTCGATCGCCGCGGCGAGTATGCGCGGGGGTTGGGGCACGGATCCGCAGACGAGGTCGCCTTGACGTCTTCGCATCCACTTCCGCAACGCGCGGTGGGAGGTGAGCCGGGAGGTCGCGGGACGGCCGACCGCCGCCGGATCGCCGCCGGTGGCGAGCGGCGCGCGCACGCCCGTCGCCCGGCGCCCGCCGCGACGCCGTCGAGCTCGACCGTCGCGGCCGCCGGGGGCTCGCCGCGGATCCTCCTGGTCGAGGACGACGTCCTGCTGGCGGAGACCGTGCGCGACTGGCTCGAGCGTGCCGGCTACGAGCTCGCGGGGGTGGCCGCCGACGAGCGCGGCGCCGTCGATCTCGCCCGCGGCCATCGACCCGATCTCGCGGTCGTCGACGTCCGCCTCCGCGCCGACGGTGACGGCGTCGCCGCGGCCCGCGCCGTCGAACGGGCGGCGGGCACGCCGACGCTGTTCCTCACCGGCTATCCGGAGGGGCTCGCGGACGCCGACGTCGGTCTCGGCTGGATGACCAAGCCGGCGCGCGAGCCCGACCTCCTCGCCGCGGTCGCGACGGTGCTCGCCGTCGCCGCCGGGGTGGTGCCGCTGCGCCCGCCCGCGGCCCTGCGGCTGCACGCCCGGGCGCGGCCGCCGGCGCTGCCGCCGGCCGCGGTGATCGAGCGGCGCTATCTGCGCGCCGTCCTCGACACCGCGCCGCACGGGGTCGCGGTGGTCGACCGCGAGCTCCGCATCGTCGACGCCAATCCGGCCTTGGCCCGCCGGCTCGGCGTCGCGCCGCCGACGCTGACCGGCACCGCGCTCGGCGATCTCGCTTACGGCGACGACGGGTTCCTGGCCGCGGTGACGGCGTGCTTCACCGGCCCGGTGGCGGTCCTCGCCGAGCGGGAATGGGTGGTGCGCGGGCCGGCGGGGGCGCCGTTGCTGGTGGCGGTCGCCGGCGGGCTCGTGGCGGACCACGATGCGGCGCCCGCCGCCGTCATCCTGCACCTGCGCGACGTCGTCGAGGCGACGCCCGCGCTGGCGCCCGCCGCGGAGGGGCTGCACGATCACCTCACCGGCCTCGCCACCGCCGCGCTCTTCGCCGACCGCCTGGAGCTCGCCCGGGCCCGCGCCGCGCGCACGGGTACCCCCTTCGCGGTGCTGCTGATCGAGCTCGACGGGGTGGACGCGATCGAAGAGGGGCACGGCGCCGCCGCGACCGCGGGCCTGCTCGCCGACCTGGCGGCACGGATCGACGATCGCCGCCGCGACGTCGACGCGGCGGCCCGGCTCGCGACCGGCATGTTCGCGCTGGTCCTCGACGGTCCGACCCGCGACGGCGCGGTCGCCCTGGCGCACGAGCTGAGGGCGTCGATCGACTGCCCGGTCCGGCTGGCGCTCGGCGCCGTCACCGTCGCGGCCCGCGTCGGCTTGGCCTGGTCGAACGACGGCGGGGTCGCCGCCGAGACCATGTTCCAGCGGGCCGACCTCGCGCTTTGCCGTACGCGCAGCCCGGGGGCGGGCCCGGTCCGGTGCGACGCCGATTGAGCCGCCGCCGCGGCTACCCGCCGGCGAGGGCGCGGCGCAGCGCCGCGTCGATGCGGCCTTCGTCGTAGGGTTTGGCGACGACCGGGGCGGCGTAGGGATTGTCGACGCGGTCGTAGCCGGTGGCGAGCACGAAGGGTACGCACCGCCGCGCCAGGAGTTCGGCCACGGGCCGGCTGTCCTCGCCGTTCAGATTGACGTCCAGAACGGCGCCGTCGAGCGCCGCGGCCGCGGCGAGCGTCAGACCGGTCGCAAGCGAGTAGGCCGGACCGATGACCACCGCGCCCAGCGCGACCAGGGCGTCCTCGGCGGTGAGCGCGATCAGGAACTCGTCCTCGGCGAGGAGAATCCGCTTGTCGGCGAGGCCGCTCACGACGGCGCCGGCGCCGGCCGGTCCAGCGGCAGCCGCAGGCGGCAGACCAGGCCGGCATGCGTGAAGTCGAGCGCCACCTCGGCGCCGAACTCGCGGGCCAGCGCCTGTTCGATCATGGTCAGCCCGAAGCCCTTGCGCGCGGGCGGCGCGACCGGCGGCCCGCCGTGCTCGCGCCAGCTCAGCGTGACCCGATCGGCGGCGTCGTAGCTCCAGGCGAGGTCGATCCGGCCGTCGTCGACGGCGAGAGCGCCGTACTTGACCGCGTTGGTGTAGAGCTCGTTGAGGGTCATCGCCAGGGTCACCGCCATCTTGGGTGCGATCGTCACGGGCGGGCCCTGGGCGTGGAGGCGCGCGCCCTCCGGTGAGGCACCCTGCACCACGGCCGCGACCAGCTCCGCCAGCGACGCCGCCTCCCAGTTGGCCCGGGTCAACAGCTCGTGGGCGCCGGCGAGCGCCTGCAGCCGCTGGTCGAAGGCCCGGCGCGCGGCCTCGGGATCGGCGCCGGACTTGAAGGTCTGCTGGGCCAAGGCCTGCACCACCGCCAAGGTGTTCTTTACCCGATGATTGAGCTCGTCAATCAACAACTCGCGTTGACGTTCCGCCTGCCTGGCGGCGGTGACCTCCGCGCAGATGATGCCGATGCCGATGACCGCGCCGCTGGTCGCCACGATCGGGTAGAAGTGCTCGCGCCATTCGCGCTCGACGCCCGGCTGCGCCGGCGTGGTGCCGCGCACCGCCACGTCGTGCTCGGCCTCGCCCGTCTCCAGCACCTTGCGGAACACCGGCTCGGCGCTCGTCTGCAGATCCGGCAGCAGTTCCCAGGCGCCGCGACCGATGTGATCCGCGGCCGGGATGCCGTTGATCTCGGCGAGCGCGGCGTTGATCCGGCGAAAGCGCAAGTCGCGGTCGAGCATGCCCAGCCCCAAAGGCGCCTGGGCGTAGAGCGCCTGCAGTTCGGCGAGTTGGCGGTCGAGCTCGGCGCGGCTCGCGCCGAGCGCCTCCTCGGCGCGCCGGCTCGCGGTGGTGTCGAAGTTGAGGCCGCGAAGGTGCTGCGGCCGCCCCTCGGCGTCGCGCCGGATTTGGCCGCGGGCGGTGATCCAGCGCCGGCCGTGGTCCGGGTGGTCGATGCGGTAGTCGAGCGCGAAGGTGTCGTCGCCGCCGTCGAGCGCCGCCCGGACATCGGCCTCGACCCCGGCGCGGTCGTCGGGGTGGACGCAGCGCTCCAGCCACGCCGCGACGTCCGGCACGCCGGCCTCGGGGTCGAGGCCGAAGAGTTCGAAGTTCTCGGCCGACCACCAGATGCGGCCGGTATCGGGCGTCCATTCCCAGGCGCTCGCCGCCGCCGCCTCCAGGGCGTGGCGCAGCCGCTCGACGTTGGCCTCGGCGCGTCCGCGGGCCTCGACGTCGGCGGTCACGTCGCGCGCGACCCCCAGCATCCGCACCGGCCGGCGCTCGCCGTCCCGCTCCTCGAAGAGGGTGCGGCCGCTGACCGCGAGCCAGCGCTCCGCGCCGTCGGCGCGCCGGATCCGATGCTCGACCGCATAGCGGCCGTCGCCCGCCGGATCCAGGGCGGCGCGCGCGGCGCGATCGACGCGCTCACGGTCGGCGGGATGGACGTAGTCGTCGAGCACGTGGGCATAGGAGAGCGGCGCCGACGGCTCCAGCCCGAAGAGCGCGAAGGTCCGCTCGTCCCAGCGGGGTCGGTCGGCGGGGACGTCGTAGTCCCAAGCACCCTGCGCGGCGCCGTCCAGCGCCAGACGGAGCATCTGGGCGTCGGCCGTCGGGTCCGCCGGCGGCGCCGCGCGTAGGAGCTCGGCCAGCTCGACATGGTCAGCCAGGAGCGCCTGCACGTCGCGCTCGAGCGCGGCATCGTCGCGGCCGGCGAGATGCGCCTCGATCGCGCGGACGTAGCCGGCGAGGAGCCCGATCCGCTCGACGGCCGCGGCCGCGAGCGCCTTGGTCAGCGCCCGGCGTGCACGGGGCGCGAGCGCGCCGCCGCCGACGAGCTCGCCCGCCGCGGCGAAGACGTCGGCCTCGCGCGCGGCGTCCAGCGCGTCGAGCGGCGCAAGGGGGCGCGTCTCCAGTCGCTCCAGCGCGGCCTCGAGGGCCCGGCCGGCGGGCCGCGCCGGTCGGCGCAGGAGCTCGCAGAGATCGGTCGCCGCCTGCGGCGGGGTCTCGCGCTCGCCGGCGCCGGCGAAGCGACCGACCAGCACCCCGAGGTGGCGCGCGGCGAGGGGGCGGACGCCGCAGGCGCGGGCGAGGTGGACGACGAGGCGCTCCTTGAAGACCGCCGGCAGCGGGTTGTCGAGATAGGCCGCGCGGGCGTGGGCCCCGAGCGCCGCCGCCGCTTCGGGCGAGGCGTGGCAGAACCAAAGGAGATCGGCGCCGGCGCCGAGGCCCCGCTCGGCGTCGGCGACCGGCGCGGCGGCGCGGAAGGTTTCGTTCGGTGAGGCCACCGGTCCGGTCACTCCGTGTTCGATCCCTTCGGCGAGCTCGCCCACCCGCTCCGGGCGCCCGCCCACCGGGCGGTTAGCGTAGCGCGCCAAGCGCGCCGGTCCACCTCCGCACGCCCGCGCACGGGCTTGCGGAGGTGAGGCCGGGCGAAGCCGAGCGCGTGGCCCAAGCGCGGCGACGGCCCGCGACCACGACGACGGCAATGTCGCGCCGACGCGGCGCCCGCGGCCGCGACCGGCTCAGATCTCGGCGGGCGTACTCTCGCGCTGGACCGGGAAGGTGATGGTGCAGGTCACCCCCTCCGGCTCGAAGGCGAGGCTCGAGGAGCCGCCGACGTCGCGCCCCACGCCGCGCTCCAACAGCAGCGAGCCGAAGCCCTTGCGTCGCGGTGGGTGCACCGGCGGCCCGCCACGCTCGCGCCAGGAGAAGACGATCCGCCGGCCATCCCCCTCGGCGTCGGCCTCCTCGTGCCAGCGGACCTCCACCGTCCCGGTGTCGTTGGAGAGGGCGCCGTGCTTGACCGCGTTGGTGGCGAGCTCGTGCAGCGCCATGGCGATCGAGATCGCGCTGTTGGCGGCGACGCCGACCGGCGGGCCTTCCACCCGCACCCGGTTGTCGTCGGCGGCGGTCTGGCCCGAGAGTGCCACCGTCATCAGATCGCCCAGGTTGGCCCCCGTCCAGCTCGTCCGCGTCAACAGATCGTGGGCGTCGGCGAGGGCGTGGACGCGCTGCTCGAAGGCCGGAACGAAGTCGTCGAACGCCGTGCTCGACCGCCGGGTCTGATGCAGGATCGAGAGGACGAGCGCCAGAGTGTTCTTGACCCGGTGATTGAGCTCGCGCACCAGCAGGGTCTGCTGTTCCTCGGCCACCTTCTCGTCGGAGACGTCGAGCACGACCCCGAGGACGTGGGCCTCGCCGCCGCCCGGCGCGCGTCCGCAGCGGATCCGCAGCCAGCGCTGCCGGTCGTTCGGCGCCGCGAGGCGAACGTCGAAACTCAGCTCGTGGTCCACCTCGGCGGCGCGGCGCAGTCCGGCGGCGAGGTGCGTGCGGTCGCCCGGCACCGCCGCGGCGGCGAGTTCCGCCGAGCTGGCGTGGTGGCCTCCCGCCGGCACGTCGAAGACGCGCTCGACCGGCCCGGCCTCGACGAGCGTGTCGTCATCGGCGTTCCAGTCGAAGGCGACGGTGGCGGTCGCGTCCAGGATCGCCTTCAGCCGCGCCTCGCTCGCGCGCAGGCTCTCCTCGGCCTGGCGCCGCGCCGTGATGTCGACGAAGCTCACCACGACGCCGTCGATGCGATCGTCGATGGTCCGATAGGGCCGCATGCGCATCAAGAGCCAGCCCTGGTCCTCGGTGCGGACGGTGCGCTCGATCGGCACCAGCTCCGCCAGCACGTCGCGCGCGTCCGCTTCGATCCGGACGTCCTCGAGCCGGTGGGTGAAGTCGGTCAGCCGGCGGCCGCTGTCGGCGTCGGTGAGGTTGAAGATCTCGCTCACCTTCGGCGTCGACAACCGGATCCGCAGCTCGGCGTCGAGGAACAGCGTGCCGATCTCCGTCGCCGCGATCAGGTTCCGCAGATCGCTGTGCGCCAACGAGATGGTCTCCAGCTTGCTCTGCAACTCGGCGTTCACGGTCTGCAGTTCCTCGTTCATGGACTGCAGCTCTTCCTTGCTGGTCTCCAACTCCTCGGCGGTCGAGCGGTATTCCTCGTTGATCGACTGCAGTTCCTCGTTGGCGGCGCGCAGCTCCTGGACCGAATCCTCGTGCTCGCGGCGGCTGAGCTGCAGGCGCTCGTTGGCGGTGCGCAGCTCCTCGCGCAAACGGCGGACCTCCGCCGGCGCGGTCTCGTCGTCGACCGCGACCTCCGGGGGCGGCTCGACGGGACCGCCCTCGAGGAACACCACGAGCGCGCGCACCGGTTCGCCTCGCGCCGCCTCGCCCACCGGCGAGACCTGCATCTGCACCCGCCGCGTGTGGCCGTCGAAGGCCACGCTCACCGGCAGCGTCATCGTCGTTTCGCCGGCCTCGAACGCGCGGCGCAGCGCCGCCTCGAGGTCGAGCCTGAGCTCCGGGCGGACGAGTTCCGCGAGCTCGCGGCGCAGCGGCCCCTTCGAGGGCGAAACGAAGCGCCCGGCGTGGTCCGAGAGGTGGAGCACGTGTCCGTCGGCGCCGACCAGCGCGCTCGGCGGGGCGTGCTGCTCCAGGGCTTCGGCGTGCAGGCCCTCCGCGCCGTCGCCGCGTCGATGCGCGCCGCCCGCCTCGCGGGTGGTGGCCACGGCCGCGGCGCCCGGCTCCAGCGGCAGTCGCGGCAGGGTCGGCGACGGCTGATCCGCGGCGCGGCGGGCGCGCCAGAGCCGGACCTCGCGATCGACGGCGACGAACCGGTCGTGCGGCTCGACCGTCTCCGCGGCCCCGAGGAAGAGGAACCCCTCGCTCGCCAAGGCGTAGTGGAACAGCTCGATCAGCCGGCGCTGGAGCTCCCGCTCGAAATAGATCAGGAGGTTGCGGCAGCTGATCAGGTGCAGGTGGGTGAAGGGCGGGTCCTTCAACACGCTGTGGGTGGCGAACAACACGACGTCGCGGAGCTCGCGCGCGACGCGGTAGTGGCTGCCCTCCTTGACGAAGAAGCGGGCCAGGCGCGTGTCCGAGACCTCGGCGGCGATCGAGGCCGGATAGCGCCCCTCTCGCGCGGTCTCGAGCGCCGCCTCGTCGAGGTCGGTGGCGAAGATCTGGATCGCCGGCGGCGCCGCGCGCCGCTCCGCCGCTTCCAGGAGCAGCATGGCGACGCTGTAGGCCTCCTCGCCGGTGGCGCAGCCCACCACCCAGACCCTGAGCCCGTCCGCCGCCTCCGCCCGCTCGAACAGCGCCGGGACGACCTCGCGTTCGAGCACCGCGAAGGCGGCCGGATCGCGGAAGAAGAGGGTGACCGAGATCAAGAGGTCGTCGAAGAGCCGCCGCACCTCGGCGGCGTCGTGCCGCAACAAGGCGTGATAGCCGACCAGGGTCTCCTGGCGCGTCACCTGAATGCGGCGGGCGATGCGGCGCAGCACGGTGGTGCGCTTGTAGCTCGCGAAGTCGTGGCCGGTGCGTTGGCGCAGCAGCCTCAGGACCTCGGCCAGCTCGGCCTCGACGGTGTCGTCGCGCAGGGTCGCCAGCGCGCGGCGACTGCGCACCACCTCGGCGACGGCGTCGGCCAGCGCCGCCGGCGCCTCGACCACGTCGCCGGTCCCCGTCGCCAGGGCGCTGCGCGGCATCAGCGGGAACTCCGCGCTCGTGGGCTCCTGGACGAAGACCACGCCGCCGGCCTCCTTGACCGTGCGCACGCCCACCGCGCCGTCGGCGCCGGCGCCGCTCAGCACCACCGCGAGGCCGTCGCCGCGGCCCTGGGCGAGCGAGCGGAAAAACAGGTCGATCGGCGCCCGCCGCCCGCGCGGGTCCGTGAACGGCCGCGCCGCCAGGCGGTCGCCGTCGATGACGAGCTCGCGGTCGGGGGCGAGGACGTAGACGTGATCGGGCCGGATCGTCGTGGTGTCCGCCACCTCGGCGACCGGCATGTCGGTGACCTGCGCCAGGATCGCTTCGAGCTGGCTCGGGTGCTCGGGATCGAGATGGGTGAGGACGACGTAGGCGAGGCCCAGATCGGTGCGCAGCCGCTCGAACAGCGTCGAGAGCGCGGCCACTCCGCCCGCCGACGCGCCGATCGCGCACACCGGTACCAGCTCGTCCATCTCGGCCAAAGCCGCGCCTCGTTCGTCGGGTGGACCGCGAGCCTAGGGCGTCGCCCGCGACGTGACGAGTCTCGCTCGCGGCGGCCGCGCCGGGTTCCGCGCCACGGTGCTGCTCGACATCACGCGGCGATCGATGCCAATATCCGGGGGTTGATGGCGGGGCGGTGGCCTCGCGTCTAAATCGACGTCACGAGGGGATGGTGGGGGACCAGCCGCAGACAATGGCACGGATTCTCGTGGTCGAGGACGAGGCGCTCCTCGCGGCGACGGTGTGCGACTGGCTCGACGACGCCGGCTTCGAGGTTTGCGCGGTCGCGGCCGAGGGCCCCGAGGCGGTCCGGCTGGCGCGGGAGAGCCGACCCGACCTGGCGATCGTCGACCTCACGCTCGCCGGGGGCACCGACGGGCTCGCCACCGCCGACGAGCTCGCCCGCCGGGCCGGCACGCCGACGCTGTTCTTGACGGCGCATCGCGAGCGCCTTGAAGACGCGTCCTGCGGGCTGGGCTGGCTGGCCAAGCCGACGACGGCGCGCGCGCTCGTCGAGGCGGTCGACCAGGCGCTCGCCGCCGCCCCGGCCGCCCCGGCCGCGTCGTGCACGTCCCCGTCGAGGCGCCGCCGCCGCGGCGACGTCCCGCCTGCCCCGGCCGGCGCGCCGGTCGTGCCCGCCGAGGGCGAGAGCCGCTTTCGCGCCGTCTTCGAAACCGCCCCGCACGGCATCGTCACCTTCGACCTTGAGCTGCGGATCATCGACGCCAATCTCGCCTTGGGGTTGATGCTCGGCGAGGACGTCGGCGCCCTCGTCGGCCGCGAGCTCGCCGCGCTCGACTGCATCGACGCCGGCGTCCTGGAGGCGGCGCACGCCTGCGTGGCCGGGTGCGGTGATCGCATCCTCGACCGCGAGGTCACGGCCACGGGCCCGGACGCGGCCACCCGGCACTACCGGGTCGCGGGGACGCTCGTGCGCGGTGGGGCCGAGGAGGCGCGCTACGCCGTGCTGCACGTGCTCGATCTCACCGCCCAGCGCCGCGCCGAAGCCGAGCTCCACCGCCTGGCCTGGTACGACCGGCTGACCGGGCTGGCCAACCGCGCCTCCTTCGAGAGCCGGCTCGAGCACCTGCGGGCGCGCGCCGCCCGGGCCGAGGTGCCGCTGGCGCTGCTGCTGCTCGACCTCGACGACTTCAAACGGGTGAACGACCGCTTCGGCCACGCCGCCGGCGATCTGCTGTTGCGGACGGTCGCGGGTCGGATCGCGGATCGCGTGCGCGCGGTCGACACCGCGGCCCGGCTCGGCGGCGACGAGTTCGCCGTCCTGTTGGACGGGCCGAGCGCGGACGGCGCCGTCGGCGTCGCCGAGGAGCTGGTCGCGCGTCTCGCCCGGCCCTGCGCCGTCGCCGAGCTCGAGGTGAGCGTCGGCGCGTCCGTCGGGGTGGCGTGGTCCGCCGACGGCGACGCCTCCGCCGACGCCCTGCTTCGCCGCGCCGATGTCGCGCTCTACTGCGCCAAGGGCGAGACGGCCGGCGGTGTCCGCCGCGGCTGAACGGGCGTGGCGGTGGGCGCGGGGGGATGCGGCGGCGATCGCCACCTCGCGTGCGACCGCCGCCCGCCCTTCCGGGTTCGAGGCGGGTCGTCAGCGGCGGGCGCGTTCGAGGGCGACGTCGCTCGCGCTCAGGCCGATGTCGCGGAGCAGGTGCGGGTCGAGGTCGCGCAACGAGCCCCGCGGGCGGGTGCGGCCGGTCCCCAAGGCGGCGACGAACCGTCGCGCGACGGCGACGGCTCCGGGCCGTGCCGCGGCGGGCGGTTGCGGCGAGGTGCGGCCGGGCTGGGCGGAGATGGTCATGACGCGGGGGCTCCCGTCTTCTTGGTGTGGCACGACGCGGGGGGGTCCGAGGCGAACACGCCGCCACCAGATCGAAGACCCGGTGTACGAGCGCACCGCAAGACCCCTCCCGGCGAACACCCACCGTTAGCGCGGCGCGGGTTAAACCACCGTGAAAGACCTCACCGGTCCGGGGGCGGCGGTGTGCGGTCACCAATCCAGCGGGTCGAGCCCGTCGCGCAGGCGGGCGAACCTGGCCAGTGCGGCGTCCATCTCCGCCGGGTCGAGCGGCGCCGGCTCGGCGATCGGCAGGGCGGCGAGGTAGACGCCCGCGAGGGCGTCGAGCTCGCGGGCGAGGGTCACCGCCTCTTCGACCTCCGACGCGAGCACGACCAGTCCATGGCGGGCCATCAGGCAGGCCCGGCGGTCGCCGACGGCGGCCAGGACGTGGGCGCCGAGTTCGGCGGTGGCGAAGCCGGCATAGGCGGCGATCGGGACGTCGTGGCCGCCGGCGCGGGCGACGCGGGGGTGAAAGCCCGGCAACGGCCGCTCCAGACAGGCCAGCGCGGTGGCGTTCGGGCTCTGGCACTGGAGGACGGCGGCGACGTCGCCGCGGCCGCGCAACAGGCTCTGATGCAGGCGCCATTCCGGTGCCGGGCGGTGGCCGGCGGCGAAGCAGCCCTCGGCGTCGAGCGCGACCACGTCGTGCGGGGTGAGCCCGCCGGCGACGGCGTCGGCCGGCGTCACCAGCAAGCCGGCTTCGCGCCGCACCGCCAGGCTGGCCGCGCTGGGCGGCCCCAGCCCTGCCGCCGTCAGCCGCGCGAAGGCGTCGATGATGCGCTGTCTGAGTTCGCGTTCGCCGCGATCCATGGTCGCTCTCCGAGCCGGACGCCGACACGGTCGACCTTAGCTGCAGCATCGGCGGCGTGAAAACCGGGGCGCGTCGGGTCGCCCCGCGCCGCGCGATCGCCGGCTACCGTCCGGTCGTCGTCTTAAGGGTACGCGCCGGGGGCGTTCGGGGCGGAACATCGGTGGCGAACGCGCCGCGCCCGCGCGCGGCGGCCAACGACGCCAGCGGCCCGCATCGGGGATGCAGGGCCGCTGGCCGGGATACGGCGCCGCCGGGTCGGTTCAGGCGGCGTGCGCCAAGAGCACCTTTTCGAGCTTGGCGGTGGCCTTCTCTTCGTCGGTATTGTCGATGGCGGCCACCTCGCGTGCCAACCGCTCCAACGCCGCGCGGTACATCTGCCGCTCGCTGTACGACTGCTCCTGGTCCTCGGTCTTGTGCAACTCGCGCACGACCTCGGCGATCGAGACCGGATCACCCGAGTTGATCTTAGCCTCGTATTCTTGGGCGCGCCGGCTCCACATCACCGAGCGGCGCGGCTTGATCTTGAGCTTGAGAGTCTCCAGCGCCGACTCGATTTTCTCCTTGGACGACAGCTTGCGCATACCCGACTTCGCGACCTTGTCGACGGGAACGCGCAGGATCAACCGATCCTGCTCGAACGAGACCACGTACATCTCGATCTCGATCCCGACGATCGTTTCCGTCTCGATCGCCGTGATCCGCCCGACCCCATGGGACGGATAGACGACGTAGTCCCCCGCAGCGAAGGCCAGTTTTTTCACCATCCAGACCTGTTCCTCTTTCAGCGCCGACCGTTGTGCCGTCCGCACGACGCACGCCTCCACCCACCGTGAGCTCACGGCGTTCGTTACAGATGCGCACGCCTCCGATCCGTTCAAGGATACCGGACGCGGACTCCCGCCTTGTTCGCAGCCATCCCCCAGAGGGCACCTGCCGGCCCACGACGGCGCCTCTTGGCCCAAGCACAAGGTATAGATTCTGATATCACGAAACTCTCGCAAAGGCCAGACAAAGGCCTCAGGCTGCACAAAGCCGCCGGCGCCGCCCGCGCCCGGCGCCGGCGCTCAGTCGCCGCCGCCGGCGACCGGTGCCGGCGCCGAGCGGGCCAGCACGTCGACCTCGAGCGCCGGGGTCGCGGGGGCGCCACGGCGGGCGAGGCGGGCCGCCCACGGCACGGCGCGGGCGACGATCGCCGGCGTCAGCCGCTCCTCCGGCACCGCCGCGAAGCGGACGCCGGCGAGGGCGCGGCCGAGCCAGGGCCGGGTGGTGAGCCAGGCGAACGGCACCACCAGGAGCGGTCCCGTCACCACCGGCACGATCCACACCAACAGGCCGGGCGCGAGCTGCGCGAAGGCGACGAGAACGACGGCGCCGGCGAGCATTACCCCCCAGAAGCGCCGCCAGGCTTCGCGCCACGACACGCCCCGACCGTCGCGCGCCTGGCTATGCCAGGCGAGGCCGCGACCGGTGAGCAGACGACCGATGAAGAAGGTCTCCGAGAACGCGGTGATCGGGGCCAGCAGCATGCCGTGGACGAACTCGATCAGCCCGGCGCCCACGAGCGCGACCGGGCCACCGTAGCTGCGCCGGGCGGCGCCGTCGACGAGGGCGTCGGCGAGGCCGGCGAGCTTGGGCGCGAAGGTCATGGTGATCATCGTCGCCAACAGCACGATGCCGAGCTCGGAGGGCGGCGCGCCCCACGGGTTGGCGGCGATCTCGCCGCCGTTCAGGCCGAACGCCCCCTGCACGAAGCCCAGCGTCATGAACACCAGCCAGCCCGGTCCGGAGAGGTACATCAAGATCGCCAGCGCGAGCTGCAGGCGCCCCATCGGATGCCAGCCCGGCCGGCCGACGAGCCGCAGATATTGCAGGTTGCCCTGGCACCAGCGCAGGTTGCGGCGCACGAATTCCGGCAGGCACGGCGGATTGAGCTCGTGGCTGCCGAACTCGTCGGGCAGCACGCGGACCTCGTAACCGGCGCGCTGCAGCTGCACCGCTTCCACCAGGTCGTGGCTCAACAGCTGCCCGCCCCAGGGCGGTGCGCCGTCGAGGTGCGGCAGCCGGCCGTGGGCGCGGAACGCGGCGAGGTCGATCAGGGCGTTGTGGCCCCAATAGGGGCCGTGTGGGCCCTGCCACCAGGCGGCGCCGGTGGCGTAGCTGCGCATGCCGTGGCGCATGCCGAACTGGAACATCCGGGCGAAGGCGGAGCGCGTCGGCAGCGCCGTGATCAGCGTCTGCAGGATCCCGAGCCGCGGATTGGCCTCCATGACCCGCACCAGCCGGCGGATGGCGGCGCCCGACATCACGCTGTCGGCGTCGAGCACCAGCATGTGGTCGAAGCGGTGGCCGTGCGCGTCGACGAAGTCCCAGAGATTGCCGGTCTTGTAGCCGGTGTTGTGGCGGCGGCGCCGGTAGTGGAAGCGCTCCGGCCAGGCGCAGCGCGCCCGCAGAGCCGCGACGGCGGCGCTTTCGGCGCGGATCGTGGCGGGATGTTGGGTATCGCTCAACACGAACAGCTCGAAGCCGTCCAGCGAGCCGCTGGCCGCGAGGTCGTCCATCGTCGCCTCGACGTGGCGCACGACCATGCGCGGGTCTTCGTTGTAGATCGGCACCACCATGGCGATGCGTCCGCGCGGCGGCGCCGACGGCCCGTCGAGGCCCGCGAGCGGTGCCACGTGGCGCACCGGGTCGGGGGCGAGCCGCAGGATCGCGAAGCCGACGACGGCGTTCCAGAAGCCGACGACGGTCCACGGCAGCGTGACCGCGAAGGCCGCCAGCATCGCCAGGTCGAGCGCGGCCAGGCCGTCGCCGCCGAGGACCGCGGCGAGCGCCGCGAACACCGTGACGCCCGTGGCTGCGACCAGCCCGGCGAACAGCAGCCGGCGCCGCCGCAGCGACGCGAGCGTAGAGGGGCGGCCGGCGGGGCTGCCGACCGTCGACAGAGCGTTCAAAGATGTTCTCCCGTCTTGGTCGGCGCCCGTCGCCGCTGCGCGCGACCGATCGGCGTCCGTTCGAGGTTGCTGTGCTTACGGACGGGCCGAGGCCGCGGTTCATCCGCGATCGTGACGCGCGATTCCGGACGGCGGGCGTATCAGGCGGGTGCGGTCGTCCTCGCCGGTCCCTCCAGATGGAGCAGTTCCTCCAACGGTTCCGGCGTCGCCACCATGTCGGCCAGGGTGTAGCCGTCGAGGACCAAAAAGAACGCGTCCAACGCCCGGTGCAGCGCTTGGCGGAAACGGCAGGCGGCCGTGATCGGGCAGGAGCTGGTGGCCTCGTCGAAGCATTCGACCAGATGCATCTTACCCTCGGTGGCGCGCACCACGTCCCCGACGACGATCTCTTGCGGCGGGCGGGCGAGGCGGATGCCGCCACCGCGGCCGCGCACGGTCTCGACGACGCCGACATGGCCCAGAACCTGTACCACCTTCATCAGATGGTGCTCGGAGACGCCGTAGGCCTCGGCGATGTCGCGGACCCGGCACAACCCGCCGCGGCGGAGCGCGCAATACATCAGCGTGCGCATGGCGTAGTTGCTGAATTGGGTGAGCTGCATGGCGCTTTCCCTTCGGGGCCCGGCCCTCGGAAGTCGGTTAAGATGACACGAACCTGAACGGGTGCCAAACGCTCAAAGGCGGCCGCCGCGACGCCGCCGGCGGCCGCGCGGGGCGAGAAGTCGTGGCGCGGCCGCCCCTTCCGCGTGCAGCCGCGGCGCTTTCGACGCGGGCTCAAAGGTGCGGTCGGCAGATGTGGTGGTTGCGGATGGCGAGCACGGTGCGCACCACCAGCCACCCCACGATCGCGACCAGGAGCCCATAAAGCGCCGCGCCCGCTACCGCGAACACGGCGAGGCCGGTCCGTTCGGCCATGACGAAGGTGGCGACGGTGAGCGCCGCCACCGGAAAGGAGTAGGCCCACCAGGACAGCGCGAAGGGCAGCTTGAACAGCCGCGGAAGCTGGATCGCCACCAGCAGGAAAAACATCACGGCCGGATAGTACAACAGCCGCGCGAAGCCGTCGACCTCACCCACCAGGCTCTCGTAGGCCAGAAAGGCGACGGCCGGCGGGGCGATCAGGATGCACAGCGTCGGCAGCAGATGCGGCGGCATCGGATGGTGAAAGATCAACCGGTTGAATACGATCGTCAAAAGGATGATCCAGAACAACAGCCCCATCGACAAATACAGCCAGCTGACCTCGACGTAGCCGTAGCGCGCGCCGACCAGCGGCACCAGCACGTTGCCCACCGCCGGGATGAACCACGCCGGGTTCAGATGCGGCGCCTCGAAGTGCTCGCCGTTGATCCACATCGAGACGATGGCGAGGGTCGCCACCAGATGCGCCACCGTGCCCACCGCCCACAGTCCGAGGCCGAGCCCGGCGTGGAACACCTGGGTGGCGGTGCCGAGCAACACCAGGCTGATGCTGATGGTCGGAAAGAAGGCGAGCTTCACCGGATGTCGCCACTCGGCGTGGACCTCGGCCGGATGGCGGCGGATCTTGGTGGCGTAGAGCGCGGCGATCACCACGAAGACCGCGGCCGACACCACCAGCACGCCGAAGCTGGCGCGGTGGGCGACGCCCGCGAACTGCTCCAGCCGCAGGGTCGCGAGGGCGAAGCCGCTGAGCCCCATCACGGTCGCGAAGAAGCTGATCGGGAAATTCGCGAGCCGAGCGGGGGCCGCGGCGTCGCCGGCGGCGTAGGCGGCATCGGACATCGAGCGCTCCGGCGGCTGGACTAAGCTCAGGCGTGGTCGCCGAGGAGGGCGCGTCGACCAGCCCAGAGCCCCCACAGATCGTAAACGACCACGGTCGTACCGACGGTGCCAATGAGCCAGATCAACACCACCAACAGCCAGTCGACCGGGCCACCGACGTCGGACAGCCCGGAATGGGTGATCAGCTGCATGAACAGCACCGCGCCGAAGCCGCCGGCGACGCCGACGAGCTCGCTGACGACGAACCGCCGGCTCACCAGCCCGCGGTCGCGGATCAACAACCACAGGAAGGCCAGGGTGGCGACGATGCTGCCGACCACGAGGACCCAGAGCAGCGGGCCCAGCATCTCGTCGAGCACCGCGACGAACATCGCGGGGTCGAAGTTCTGCATGGTCGCCTCCTCAGGCCTGCCCGCGCAGCATCGCGAGATAGGTCAGCTTGAGCGCTGTCTCCTTGATGACCCAGCTGATCCAGAGCTCCTCGAGCGGCGCGATCACCCGCGGAAACGACGGCGTCAGGTTGTCGTCGTAGTTGAACTCGATGAGCATCGCCCGGCCGATCTTGGTGATCAGGGGGCACGAGGTGTAGCCGTCGTAGATGCTGTCGCAGGGCTCGCCCGCGAGGTCGGCGACGAGGCGGTCCACCGCCACCGGGACCTGCCATTTGACGCTCGCCGCGGTCTTGCCCTTGGGCACGCCGGCGACGTCGCCGACGGTGAAGACATCCGGATAGCGGTTGTGGCGCATGGTGTGCTTGTCGACCTCGACCCAACCGTCGCGGGCCCAGGCGCTGCCGTCCTTCCACGGCAGCGGGCTCTGCCGCACCGGCTCCGGCGCGCGCATCGGCGGGATCACGTTGATGAAGTCGTACCCGAGCTCGGTCTCGCCCGTGGGCGCGGCGTAGCGGGCGATGCGCCGGTCGATGTCGATGCCGGTCATCACGTGGTGGTGCCGCGTCTCGACGCCGCGGTCGGCGAACAGCATGCGCACCTTCTCGGCGACGACCGGCACCGAGAAGAGCGCGCCCGAATGCGCCGCGTAGGTGAGCTTGGAGCGGGACCGGTTGCCGCGGCGGCGCAGGATGTCGTCGGTGAGGAAGGTGTATTTGAGCGGCGCGCCGGCGCACTTCATCTCGGTGGCCGGCCGGCCGAAGACGGCCTCGCCGCCGGCGTCGGCGAAGCGCGACATGGCGGCCCAGGTCCGGGCGGCGGCGTCGGGGCCGGCGTAGTGGCTGCCGAGACCGTTCTCGCCGATGCGGTCGGTGTCCATGCCGTCGATGGCGCCGTAGTCGAGGACGAGGCCGGTGGCGACCACCAGGTAATCGTAGCCGATGCGGCGGCCCGAGCTGGTCTCGACCGCACGCTTTTCCGGGTCGAAGGCGGCCACCATTTCCTCCACCCGGGTGACGTCGCGCGGGACGTAATCGGCGGTGCCGGAGACGACGTAGCGCTCCGGCTTGAGGCCGGCCGCGACCAGGGTGAAGCCGGGCTGGTACCAGTGCTCGCGCTTGGCGTCGACGAGCACGATCTCGGCGCCGTCGAGCCGGCGGGCGAGACGCGAGGCGGTGGCGAGGCCGGCCGCGCCGGCGCCGGCCACGACGATCTTGGCGCGGCTGCGCACCGGTGCCGGGGTGGCGGCGCTCCCGGTCGGTGTCGTGGCGACCAGCCCGCTCGCGGCCACCGCCTGCAACAGGCGTCGCCGATCCAGCCCGACCTCCATGTTTCGCCTCCCTGCTCCGCCGCCGCCAGCGTGAACGGCGTTCGCGACTCCTGATAAATTCGATTTTCTGCATGCGAGCAGTCCGCCATTCGTCGTGGCGGTTCGGCGCGGCGTCGGCGGTGCTGCGCCCTTTTCAACCCGAGGGCGAGGCTCCATGATCTAGCGCCGCGGCATCGGCGGGATCGGCCGCGTGGCGGCCGTTCGTCGCCCTCGCGTGCGGAGTGCGGGGATGCAGATCAACCAGTTCACCAACTACGCGCTCAGGATATTGATGTACTGTGCGCTCCACCAGGCGCGCGCCGTGCGCACCAGCGAGATCGCCGGCGCCTACGGGATCTCCGAGAACCACCTCACCAAGGTGGCGCAGCAACTCGCCGCCGGGGGCTATCTGAAGACGGCGCGGGGGCGCGGCGGCGGGCTACGGCTCGACCGCGATCCGCACGCCATCGTGGTGGGCGAGGTGGTGCGCTGGACGGAGGGGACGCTCAAGCTGGTCGAGTGCTTCGACGCCGAGACCAACAGCTGCCCCTTGGCGCCCGCCTGCCGCTTTCGCCAGGCGCTGCATCGCGCGCTCGACGCGTTCTTCTTGGTGCTGGACAGCTACACGCTGGCCGATCTGGTGAGCGACCGTGGTGGGCTCGCCGCGCTGTTGGCGCGTCCCGAAGCGCGCTTCGCCGAAACCTGACGTCGCCGCGCGCCCGCGGGGCGGCGCGGGGGTCGCGCCGCCCCCGGGTGCTCAGCTGCCCTCGCCGGGAGCGGGATCGAAGAACTTCTCGTACTTGTTCGGCATGCCCTGATAGCTGTCGGCGTCCGCCGGCGGCTCGCCCTTGCGGGTGATGTTGGGCCACGGCCCGGTACTGTACTGCCGGTTCAGCTCCAGCCACTTCTCGGCCTCGGGCTCGGTGTCCGGCAGGATCGCTTCGGCGGGGCACTCGGGCTCGCACACGCCGCAATCGATGCATTCGTCCGGGTTGATCGCCAGCATGCTGGTGCCCTCGTAGAAGCAATCGACGGGGCACACCTCCACGCAGTCCATGTACTTGCAGCGGATGCAGGCCTCGGTGACCACATAGGTCATGGTCCAGGTCCTTCTCCAAACGTGACCATCCGGGGCGGCTTAACGCCTCCGGCAGCGGTTGTGAAGCGGCCCGAAAGGGCGTCAGCGACGTCCGAATAACCGCTCCAAATCTGCCCGCGCTAGTCTGATATAGGTCGGGCGGCCGTGGTTGCACTGCCCGCTGTTGGGGGTCGTCTCCATCGTTCGTAGCAGCGCATTCATGGCATCGCGAGTGAGGCTTTGCCCGCCCCGCACGCTGCCGTGGCAGGCCATGCGCGAGGCCAGCCGCAGCAGCGCCTCCTCCAGCGCCGCCGGCGCGCCGTTCACGGTAAGATCCTCGCCGACGTCGCCGACGAGGCGTCGCGCGTCGACCTCGCCGAGCGCCGCCGGCACCGCCCGCACCAGGACGCCGCCGGCGCCGAACCCCTCGAGCTCCAGGCCGAGCCGCAACAACGTGTCGCGGGCCTCGACCAGGCGCGCGACCATCGCCTCCTCGAGCTCGACCACCGCCGGCATCAACAGCGTCTGCCGCGCCACGCCGTCGTCGAGCTGGGCCTTCAGGCGCTCGTAGACGATGCGCTCGTGGGCGGCGTGCATGTCGACCAGCACGACGCCGTCCGCGGCCTCGGCGACGATCCAGGTGCCGTGCAGCTGCGCCCGCGCCTCGCCCAGCGGCCGGTCGGCGGCGGGAGCCTGCGCCGGCGGTGCGGTCGCGGCGGCCGGCGCCGGCTCCTCCGGCGGTGCCGCCGGCTCGCC
>JAAAPF010000108.1 GCA_009908425.1 Alphaproteobacteria bacterium | reverse complement strand
CGAGCGGCTGGGCTACGGGTTCACCCCCGAGATGATCTTCGAGAACATCCGCTGGTACATGGAGCGCACGGTGCACGGCTCGACGCTGAGCTGGCTCACCCACGCCTGGGTGCTGACCCGCGCCGACCGCGAGGAATCCTGGCGGCTGGCGCTGACCGCGCTCGACAGCGACGTCGCCGACCTGCAGGGCGGGACCACGCCCGAAGGCATCCACCTCGGCGCCATGGCGGGGACGGTCGACCTGGTCGAGCGCTGCTACACCGGCCTCGAGGTCCGCGCCCACACCCTCGTCTTCAACCCCCATCTGCCGAGCGAGGTCCGGCGCCTCCGGACGACGCTGCGCTACCGCCGCCACGCGCTCGACGTCGACGTCGACCACGACACCCTCACCGTCGCCAGCCGGCCCACGACCGCGGCGCCGGTGGTCGTGGCCTACCGCACCAGCACGCGCGCCCTCGCCCCGGGCCAGACGGTCACCTTCACGCTGGTGCCCGAGCACAAGCTCGACCGCGCCGAGCGCGTCGTCGAACAGCAGCGGGTCGCGCGCCAACGAACCAGGGAGACGACGTCATGACCGACCGCGAGACGCTGGTCGTGCGGCTGAGCGAGGTCGGCCGCGCCGACGTCGGCCGCGTCGGCGGCAAGAACGCCTCGCTCGGCGAGATGATCGCCCGCCTCGGCGGCGCCGGGGTCCGCGTCCCCGACGGCTTCGCCACCACCGCCGCGGCCTATCGCGCCTTTCTGCGGGCCAACGACCTGGAGCGCGAGATCCGCGCCCGGCTGAGCGACCTCGCCGACGATCACGCCAACCTCGCCGAGATCGGCGAGGCCATCCGCGCCGCCGTGCTGGCGGGCGAGCTGCCGGCCGCGCTGGTCGAAGAGGTGCGCCGCGCCTACGCCGAGATGGCGCGCGACGGCGAACCGGCGGCGGTGGCGGTACGCTCCAGCGCCACCGCCGAGGACCTGCCGCAGGCGAGCTTCGCCGGTCAGCTTGAGACCTATCTGAACGTCACCGGCGAGGAGGCGCTGTTCGAGGCGATCAAGCGCAGCCTGGCCTCGCTGTTCACCGACCGCGCCATCGTCTACCGCGAGAACAACGGCTTCGATCACCTGAAGGTGGCGCTGTCGGTGGGCGTCCAGCGGATGGTGCGCTCGGACCGGGCCAGCTCCGGCGTCATGTTCACGATCGACACCGAGACCGGCTTTCCCGGCGCCATCCTGATCAACGGGGCGTGGGGCCTCGGCGAGACCGTGGTCCAGGGCATCGTCGAGCCCGACGAGTTCCAGGTCTTCAAGCCGCTGTTGGACCGCCCCGGCCCGACCCCGATCGTCAAGAAGGAACTCGGCGGCAAGCGGCGCCGCATGGTCTACGCCGAGGGCGGTGCGACCGAGCTCGTCGACACCGACGACGACGCCCGCGCCCGCTTCGTGCTCGCCGACGACGAGGTCGTGCGGCTGGCGCGCTGGGCGGCGGCGATCGAGGATCACTACGGCCAGCCGATGGACATCGAGTGGGCCAAGGACGGGCTCACCGACGAGCTCTTCATCGTCCAGGCGCGGCCCGAGACGGTGCAGTCGCAGCGCCGCACCGGCGCGCTGCGCACCTACCGCCTGCGCGAGCGCGGCGAGGAGCTGGCGCGCGGGCTCGCCATCGGCGACGCCATCGGGACCGGCCGCGTCGTCAAGCTGGAGAGCGCCGCCGAAATCGACCGCTTCGAGGAGGGCGCGGTGCTGGTCACCGGCATGACCGACCCCGACTGGGTGCCGATCATGAAGAAGGCGGCGGCGATCGTGACCGACCACGGCGGCCGCACCAGCCACGCCGCGATCGTCTCGCGCGAGCTCGGCCTGCCCGCCATCGTCGGCACCGGCGACGCCACCCGCCGGCTGGAGAACGACCGGGCGGTGACGGTCTCCTGCTTCGAGGGCGACGAGGGCGTGGTCTACGCGGGCGAACTCGACGTCGAGGTCACCGACGTCGACCTCGAGCGCGTCCCCGCGACCCGCACCAAGGTCATGGTCAACGTCGCGCAGCCGGCCGCCGCCTTCAGCTGGTGGCGCCTGCCCACCGACGGCGTCGGCCTCGCCCGCATGGAGTTCATCGTCGGCAACGACATCCAGGCCCACCCGCTGGCGCTGGTCCACTACGAGCGCCTGGAGGACGCCGAGGCCAAGCGTCGGCTCGCCGAGCTCACCCGCGGCTACGACGACAAGACCGAGTACTTCGTCGACCGGCTCGCCCGCGGCGTCGCCCGGCTCGCCGCGGCCTACTGGCCGAACCCGGTGATCGTGCGCATGAGCGACTTCAAGACCAACGAGTACGCCAAGCTGATCGGGGGCGCGGCGTTCGAGCCGGCGGAGGAGAACCCGATGCTCGGCTGGCGCGGCGCCAGTCGCTACTATCACGCCGACTACCGCGCCGGCTTCGCCTTGGAGTGCGCCGCCATCCGCCGGGCGCGCGAGGAGATCGGTCTCTCCAACCTGGTGATGATGATCCCGTTCTGCCGCACCCCGGAGGAGGCCGACCTCGTGCTCCAGACCATGGCCGAGGAGGGCCTGGTGCGCGGCAAGGCGGGGCTCGAGGTCTACGTCATGATCGAGATCCCCGCCAACGTCATCCTGGCCGACCGCTTCGCCGAGCGCTTCGACGGCTTCTCGATCGGCTCCAACGACCTGACCCAGCTGACCCTCGGCGTCGACCGCGACAGCGACCGCTTGAAGGGCTTGTTCGACGAGCGCCACGAGGCGGTCACCCGCAGCATCGCCGAGCTGCTGACCACCGCCCGACGCTCCGCCACCCACACCGGCATCTGCGGCCAGGCCCCGAGCGATCACCCGGAGTTCGCGCGCTTTCTGGTCGCCTGCGGGATCGATTCGATCTCGGTGACGCCGGACAGCTTTCTCAGGGTGAAGGAGCACGTCGCCGCCGCCGAGCGCGAGGCCGAAGCGGCGGCGGGGGCGTGAGCGCGGCTCAAGCGGCGGCGCGGTGGAGATCGCCCCGGTCGAGCTCGCCGGCGAGCTGGCGGCGGGCGCGGCTGACCCGGCTCTTCACCGTGCCGACCGCGCAGTGGCAGTCGTGAGCGATCGCGGCGTAGGAGCGGTCCTGGGTGGCGGCCATCACCAGGGCGCGACGCTCGACCGGCCGCAGCCGCTCGAAGGCGCGCTCGAGCGCCATCATCTCCAGACGGCCCTGTTGCGGCACCGTTCCGGCCGTCATCCGGCCCGACAACTCGTCGTCCACCGTCTCGAAACGGCGGGCGTGGCGCTTGGCGAGGCTCAAGAACCGGTTGCGCAGGATGGTGGCGAGCCAGGCGTCCATGTTGGTGCCGAGCTCGAAGCGGTCGGCGGCGCGCAGCGCGTTGACGCAGGTGTCCTGCACCAGGTCGTCGGCGAGCGCGAGGTCGTTGTCGGTCAAGCGCCGTGCGAACACCCGCAAGCGCGGCAGCGCCCGCACGAGGTCGGCGTCGAAGCGTCTCACCATCGCCTCCCGATAGGTCGTCCGCGGTCGGGACCACGACCGCCGCCTCCCCCGGACGGCCGCGGACCCGGGCTGAGCTCAGGCGGCGATGCGGCGGGCGGCGCTCAGCCGTTCGCCCCGGCGGCGGAGCTCGTCGCGGACCTCCTCGAACAGCGGCCGGAGGTCCTCCGGCAGCGTGGTGTTGGCGAGTACGCGCTCGTAGCCCGCGAGCACCTCGGTCTCCAACTGCGCCACCACCTCGAGCAGGGCGCCGTCGCCCTCGCGGGCATGGGCCAGTTCGAGGTGCCCGAGGGTGCGGGCGGTATGGTCACCACCGCCGCCGTCGGGGGGATGGGCACCGCAGACGCCGGCGAGCTGGCGCAGCTGGACCACGTCGCGGTCGTGGATTCCGGCGAACGCGACCACGACGTCGCGCGCGAGCGGGTCGTCGAGCCAGCCGGCGGCCCGCCGGCACACGTCGCAAGCTTCCACCTCCTGGCGCAGGAAATCCTCCACCAGCCTCGGCAAGGTCGGTTCCGTTCCCAGCATCATCACCAAGGATCGTCTCCCAGTAAGGCCGTCGACCCGGGACGATCCTCGCGCCGTGCGCGAGCACGAGGGGCGGCGAGTGCGACGCGGCCGAACCGTTCGGCGGTGGGGATACCGCCCCCGGCGACCGCGACCAAAGGCGCATCATGGACCGACCAAGGTCCCAACGATATCCGTAGCCCTACGTACGCAAAACTACGCATATATCGTGTGATGTCGCGATCGACGCCCCTCGCGCCGACCTCACACCCCGGCGACCTCGTAATCGTCGGCGACCTGCCGCCAGGGGGTGCGGCCGTTGGTGGTCTCGAACCGCTCGATGGCGACGGGCTCGACCTCGCTCGCCGGCACCCCCGGCGAGACGTAGAGCCGGCACAGCTCGATCCGGTGCGGATGGCCGTGGGAGTCGACCATGTGTCGGTAGAACCCGACCTCGCGGGCGCGCGGGCGGTGCTCCGCGACGGCGCCGAGATCGTGCCAGGACACCAGGCCGATCAGGCCGAACTCGGCGTCGACCACCATCAAGCGTTGGACCCCGCTCTCCGCCATCAACCGCCAGGCCTCCTCGATCGGCCGATCGGGCGTGACGGCGAGCGGGCCGGTGGACATCACCTCGCCGACGCGACGCCGGCTGAGATCGGCGCCGAAGGCCAGGCCGCGCACGACGAGATCGCGATCGGTCACCATCCCCACCGGCCAGCCGTTCTCGAGCACCGGCAGACACCCGACCTCGTGGTCGCGCATGCGCTGCGCCGCCACGGCGACCGCGGCGGCGGCGTCGATGACGACGATCTCGCGCCGCATCGCGTCGGCCACCGTCGGTCCCCGCGGCGAGCGTACCGGCCCGTTCGTCATGGTCGTTCTCCCAGTGGGTGCGTCACGTGAATCAGCGTCATGGTAGATCGATAGCCGCTGCGCCGCCATCCGGGCGTCTACGCAGGTGGCGCTACCCATCGGGACGTCCTCCGCCGACGCCGTTGATCCGCCGTTGTGGCCGCCGCAAGATCGCGGCGCAAGGTGCCGTACGCGCCGGCGCCCCGGCGTTGCAGGGCGCGGTCCGGGCGTCGCGCCCGGCGTTGCCCGCGAGCCGGTGAGGCCGAGCGAGGTCATGTCATCCCCGCAGCCCCCCTCGCCTCGTGACCGACCCGTCGTTCTCCGGTTCGACGCGGCGGGTCGGCTGTGCGGCTTCACCGCCGAGGCCCGTGGGCTCTTCGGGGTCGACGCCGCCGCGCTCGGCACCCCGCTCGCGGCATTCGTCGCGGCCCGTCTCGACCCCGCCCTCGCCGCGACCGTCACCGCCGCGCGCGACGGTGACGCCGCCGGCGGTCCCCTCGTCGACCCCTGCGGCCGGCATTGGTGGTACGCGCTCGCCGCGGAGGAGACCGAGGCGGGTGGCGGCGGCCTGGTGCTGACCCTCGTCGCCGCCGAGGCCTCGCCGCCGCCGAGCTTCACCGCTGTCATGGACCGGGCCGACCTGCCCGCCGCGACCGTCGACGCCGCCGGGCGGGTGCGCTGGGCCAACCCCGCCCTCGCCACCCGGCTCGGCGCCGCGCCCGCCGCCCTCGTCGGTACCGACTGGTTCGAGCGCTGCGTCCCGCCCGGGTGCCGCGCCGACGCCGAACACGCGGTCGCGCGCGCGCTCGCCGCCGACGGCCCGGCCGGCGACGGGGTCCGTGCGGTCGAGTTCAGGCTCGGGGGTGGCGTGGACGAGCGGTGGCCGGCGATGTGGCACGCCGTCGGGTTCCCGAGCGGAACGGCCGGCGCCGTC
>JAAAPF010000104.1 GCA_009908425.1 Alphaproteobacteria bacterium | reverse complement strand
GCGGCGTGAACAACCGGATCCTGAGGCCGGTGTCGACGAACAAGGTGGCGATCTCGGTCGCCTGCATCAGGTTCTGGAGGTCGCTGTTGGCGGCGCCGACGGTCGCCAGCTTGCTTCTCATTTCGGTGTTGACGGTGCGCAGTTCCTCGTTGGTGGCTTGAAGCTCTTCTTTGCTGGTCTCCAGCTCTTCGGAGGTCGAGCGGTACTCGGCGTTGAGGGAGTGGAGGTCCGCGTTGGCGGCGCGGAGCTCCCGCACGGACCGGTCATGCTGGTCGCGGCTGGCCCGGAGGCGCTCCTCGGCGGCGTCGCGTTCGGCGCGGAGACGGCGGATCAGGGCCGAGCTGCCGCCGTCGGTGGCATCGGCGGCGTCGGCGGCGCCGCCGTCGAGAAAGAAGATCACCGCCCGCCGGGCGTCGGCCGGGCCGTCGGACCGCGGCGCCACGTGCAGGACGACCCACCTCGGCACGCCGTCGAAGAGGACCGTCATCGGCGGCGTCAGCGTCGCCTCGCCGGCCTCGAAGGCGCGGTTCAGCGCGCGCCGCAGAGCGACCCGCAACTCCTCGCGGACCAGCACCGCGGCGTCCTTGGAGAACGGCCCCGCCGGCGGGACGAGGAAGCGCCCGGCGGCGGGCGACAGGTGGAGGACCTCGTGACGCGCGTCGACCAGCGCGCTCGGCGGGGCGAGGCGCTCCAGCGCATCGAGATGCGCTGCGCTCGTCGACCGCGCCGGCCGGTCCGCGGCGGTAGGCGGCGACGAGCCTCGAAACCGCACGCTCGGCACGGCCGGGAACTGCGGCAGCGCCGGCAGCGCCCGCGGCGATCCCGCGGTGGCGCGGTAGAGGCGGGCGTCGCGATGGACGGTCTCGAAGAAGTCGTCGCGCTCCACCGTCTCGGCCGCGCCGAGAAAGAGAAACCCGCCCGGCTTCAAGGCGTAGCGGAACAACGCGGTGAGCTGCCGCTGGGCGTCGCGCTCCAGGTAGATCATGAGATTGCGGCAGGCGACGAGGTCGAGCCGCAGGAACGGCGGGTCCGTGAGGACGTCGTGCTCGGCGAAGACGACGAGGTCGCGGACCGCCTCGGCGACGACGAGGTGCTCGCCCACCGAGCGGAAGTAGCGGTCGAACCCGGCGTCGGCGAGCGCCGCCGCACTGCTGGCGGGGTAGCGTCCCGCGCGGGCGACGGTTAGGGCACCGGCGTCGAGGTCGGTGGCGAAGACCTGGATCGGCACCGACGAGCCGCGCCGCTCGGCTTCGACGAGCAGGAGCATCGCGAGGCTGTAGGCCTCCTCGCCGGTGGCGCAGCCGACCACCCACGCCCGCACCTCGTCACCGGCGCCGAGCCGATCGAAGACGGCCGCGAGCGCGCGCTCGGCGAGGACGCGAAAGGAGCCGCCGTCGCGAAAGAACGCGGTCACCGAGATCATCACATCGTCGAACAGCGCGCGGGCCTCGCGCGGGTTCTCGCGCAGATGATCGGCGTAGGCGGCGAGGCTCGCGGTCCGCGTCACCCGCATGCGCCGCGCCACCCGCCGCGCCAGCGTCGCCTTCTTGTAGCTGGAGAGGTCGTGGCCGGTGCGGGTGTTCACGAGCTCGACGATCGGCGCCAGCTCGGCGGCGGACTCGGCGCGACCGGGCGCGGACGCGGCCGCCACCGACCGGTTGTGCGCGAGCTCGACCAAGCGCTGCGCCAACCCGGCGAGCGGAGCGACGACGTCGGCGCTGCCGCCGGCGACCACGCTCGCCGGCATCGTGGGATAGTCCGCCTCCGCGGGCTCCTGGACGAGAACGATCCCGCCGGCCGCCTTGATCGCGCGGGCGCCGAAGCTGCCCGCGGTGCCCGCGCCGCTGAGCACGACGGCGACGGCGTCGACGCGCGCCGCCGCGAGCGAACCGAACAGCAGATCGATCGTTGTGCGCCGGCAGCGCGGTTCGGCGAACGGCGTCGCGACGAGCTGGTCGCCCTCGATGGTCAGCGCGCGGTCGGGGGCGACGACGTGGACGGTGTCGGTGGCGAGGGTCCGGGTCCGGGTCCGGTCGACCGCCTGGACCGGCATCGCCGTGCGCGCCGCCAGAATGTCGCGCAGATGGCTCGGCAGGTCGGGCGCGAGGTGGACGACCACGACGTAGGCGAAGCCGAGATCGCCCGGCAGCGCGGCGAAGAGGCTCTGCAACGCCTCGACACCGCCCGCGGACGCGCCGATGCCGCACACCGGGATGGCGCCGTTGCTGACGTCTCGGGTGAGCGTTTCGGTCGTTCTCACTGCGACTCCCCACGGCCACGCCGTCGTCGCGATCGTGTCACGAGCGACGAGGTCGTGGCACCCGGCCACCGAGGCCTATTTTAAGTTGATATAATGTCCGACGACTTCGCGCCTATAGCGCGGACGGCACTCAACCACGAGAAACAATCTTGATGGACGTGAATTCGAGTGGTAAATTTCTATCTTACGTTACGTGAAATGTCGGGCACACGACTATTTTTAGTTTTCACTCCCGGTGAATTTCGTTGCGGATGTCTCGGGCCCGGCGCTTGGGGATGACAATGAACGAATTCGGCGGTTTTCCGACGACCGCGATGCCGCTGTGGCTGGCGCGGCAGCCGGACTACATTCGTGACGAACTTCAGGTTTCGGTTTCCTGGCACGACGTCGGCCCCGGCCGGCCGGTGGTGCCGCCGTTCACCGCGGACACCGGGCTCGTCGGGGTGATCGACGGCGTCGTGGCGTTGAGGTTGCACCGTGCGGGCGTCGAGCCGCGACTGGTCGACCTCCGCAGCCGGGGCTACTGGTGCGGGCGTTCGGGCGCGGTGCGGGCCACCCCCGACGCCATGGGCGTCACCACCCAGCGACGCTCGACCCTGGTGACGCTTTCGGGCGCGAGCGTGCGCGAATTCATCGCCCGCGACCCCGCGTTCCTGCTGTGCTTCGCCGATCTCGTTTCGGCCCACGCCCAGGTCCTGACCGAGCAACTCGACATCGCTTCCACCCGTGATTCCGACGCTCGCCTCGCCCGCAAGATCCTCTCCTGTGTCGGCCCGATCACCGGCGCCCGGCTCCCGGCCACGCAATGGGAGCTGGCGGAGATGACCCACAGCTCGCGCAACACCGTCAACCGCTCGCTCGCCGCGTTGGAAAAGCGCGGCGCACTGCGCTCGGGCTACGGGCACATCGTCGTCGCCGACGGCGCGCGGCTGGCGAAGGAGGCGGGCCAAGCCGCGCCGGAGCTCGCCGACCGCCGGCGCGAGGGGCACCCCACGGCGGCCGCCGCCCGGACCGATCTCCAGCTCCCGCCGCCGGGTCCGACCGCCCGCCTGGTCGGCTGAACCGAACCCGGCGCGCCCCACCGCCCGACGGTGGCGCCCGGCCACACGCGGGGGCGTGGCGAGCAGGTGCGCTAATCCGCCGTGCCGCCGCGCGGCGGCAGCGGGAGGGTGACGATGGCGGCACCGGAACGGCTCCGGCCCGACGACCCGGCGCCGTCCTCGGCCACCGTCAAGCGCGCGCCGGCGGTCCCCTTGGGGCGGCGCTGCTCGCGGGCGAGCGACAGCCGGCGCTTCAACGCGGTGTCCTGATGGTTGAACATCTGCCGCGCCGCCCGCAGCGACCACAGATCACCGCGCTCGAGCGCGGTGCGGATGCGGTGATAGAGCAGGGCGTCGCGTCCCATGTGCTCGTCGACGGCGCCGATCAGACCTTCCAAGAACAGCTTCAAACCGCGCCGTTCGCCCGGGTAACGCTCCTCGTCCATGCCCACACCTGACCTCGCCACCAACCCGACGCGGGAGCATAGAACCTTCGTCGTGACGGGCCAAGAGCGCGCTCACGCGGCGAGATAGCGCTCGGCGAGTCGCACCCACCAGCTCACGCCGACGGTGAGCGCGTCGTCGTTGAAGTCGTAGGCCGGGCTGTGCAGCACCCGGCCGTGGTCGCCCGGGCCGTTGCCCATCAGGATGTAGGCGCCCGGTTTCTTCTCCAACAGATAGGCGAAGTCCTCGCCACCCATGCTGGGGGTAGCGTGGCGGTTGACCCGGGCGTCGCCGACCACCTCGGCGGCGACGTCGGCGGCGAACTCGGTCTCGCGGTCGCTGTTGACGGTCGGCGGGTAGCCGCGCCGGAAGTCGATGCGGGCGTCGCAGTCGTGGGCGCGGGCGACGCCGTGGCAGATCGCCTCGAAGCGCTCCTGGCAGAGCTTGCGCATCTCGGCGGTGTAGGTCCGCACCGTGCCCCAGAACTCGACGGCGTCGGGGACCACGTTGTAGGCGTCCCCGCCCTTGAGGCCGGTCACCGAGATCACCGCCGATTCCTTGGGCGGGACGTTGCGGGCGACGACGCCCTGCAGCGCCTGCACCGTCGCCGCGGCGGCGAGCACCGGATCGGCGGTGGTGTGGGGTAGCGCGGCGTGGCCGCCGCGGCCGTTCACCGTGACCGCGAAGGTGTCGGTCGCCGCCATGATCGGACCCTTGCAGATCGCGAACGAGCCCACCGCCGCGCCGGGCCAGTTGTGCAGCCCGAAGACGGCGTCGACCGGAAAGCGCTCCAACAGGCCCTGCTCCAGCATCACCCGCGCGCCGCCGAACCCCTCCTCGGCGGGCTGAAAGATCACCACCACCTCGCCGGTGAAGTTGCGGGTCTCGGCGAGGTAGCGCGCCGCCCCCAACAGCATGGTGGTGTGGCCGTCGTGGCCGCAGGCGTGCATGCGCCCCGGGCGGGTCGAGGCGTAGGGCGCGCCGGTGCGCTCGGTCAGCGGCAGGGCGTCCATGTCGCAGCGCAGACCGATGCGCCGACCAGCGGCGCGGCCGCGGATGACGCCGACGACGCCGGTGGTGGCGATGTGCTCGTGGACCTCGTCGACCCCGAAGGCCCTGAGCTTGTCGGCCACGAAGGCGGCGGTGGCGTGCTCTTCGAAGCCGAGCTCGGGATGGGCGTGGAGGTGGCGCCGCCAGCCCGTCATCTCGTCGTGGTAGTCGCCGATGCGGTTGATGACGGCCATGCGATCCCCTCGGTGACGGCGTCGCCCGGACCCGTCACGTCGTAAGCGCCTGCGCCGGGCCGGGCAAGCGGCGCGGATTGCGGTCCCGCGCGGGCGACGTTAGAGACGAACGACTTCGGTTTCGGCCAGCTTGACGGGAGGACCACCATGCGCGGGACGCGCACGTTTCGAACCTTCGCCGCCGGCCTGTTCTCGGCCTCGGTACTCGCCGCGCCCGCCCTCGCCGAGGGCTTGAAGCTGGGCGCGCTGATCCCTTTGACCGGCGGCCTCGCCACCTACGGCGAGAGCAGCCTCAACGGCATGCGGCTCGCCGTCGACCAGGCCAACGCGGCCGGCGGCGTGCTCGACGGCGAGGTCGAGCTGGTCGTCGGCGACACCCAGACCCGCTCCCAGCCGGCGGTCGACGCCGCCAACCGCCTGGCCGGGGTCGAGGGCGTCTCGGGGCTGTTGGGCGCGCTGAGCTCGGGCAACACGGTGCCGGTGGCGACCAGCGTCTCCGGGGTCGAGGGCATCCCGCAGATCTCCAACGCGTCGACGGCGCCGACCATCACCACCCTCGACGACGACGACTTCCTGTTCCGGACCGTGCCCTCCGACGCCCAACAGGGGGTCGTCCTGGGCGATCTGGTGCGCGCGGAGGGGATCGAGCGGGTGGCGATCCTCTACGTCAACAACGACTACGGCCAGGGTCTCGCCGAGAGCTTCGAGGCCAGCTTCACCGAGGGCGGCGGGACCGTGACCGCCAGCGCCGCCTTCGAGCCCAACAAGGCCTCCTACCGCGGCGAGCTCTCCAACGTCTCCTCCGACAGCCCC
>JAAAPF010000155.1 GCA_009908425.1 Alphaproteobacteria bacterium | reverse complement strand
GGCCGCCGCCTTCGGCACCGCGACCATCCCGCGCTGCGCGAAGATCGTGGGCCCCGGCAGCCCCTGGCTGGTCGCCGCCAAGCAGCAGCTCGCCGGCCGCATCGACACCGGCCTGCCGGCCGGGCCGAGCGAATCGATCGTGCTCGCCGACGCCACCGCCGACCCCGACCTCGCCGCGCTGGACCTGTTGATCGAGAGCGAGCACGGCGACGACAGCTCGGCCTATCTGGTCACCGACTCCCGCGCGGTCGCGGAGGCGGCGCGCGCCCGGATCCCCGAGCTCTGGGCCGAGATGCGCCCGCCGCTCGCCGGCTTCTCCGAGGCGGTGCTGAGCGGGCCGCGCGGCGGCATCGTGCTCGCCCCCTCGATGGCCGAGGCGATCGCCTTCGTGAACGACTACGCCCCCGAGCACCTGCAGATCGTCGGCGACGACCCCTATCGCTATCTCGACGACGTCACCGACGCCGCCGAGATCCTGCTCGGCGACCACACCCCCTTCACCCTCGGCAATTTCGACATCGGGGTGAACTGCGTACTGCCCACGGGCGGCCACGCCAAGACGTGGTCGCCCCTGTCGGTCTTCGACTTCATGAAGCGCAGCTCGATCGCGCAGGTGAGCCGCGCCGGCTACGACGCCCTGGCGCCGGCCGCCCGCACCCTCGCCGAGTACGAGGGCTTCGACGCCCACGGCAAGGCGGTCTCGGCGCGGCGCGAGGCGCTCAGACGACGGTAGGCCGCGGCGGCCGCTGGTCCTTCGCCGGCGGCTTGCGGCCGGGGTGGATCTGCAGCTTTTCGTGCTCCGGCTTCTCGCGCCGCGTCAGATCCTGCAGCTCGCCGGCCTTGTAGGCGTCGAGAATGTTCGACGTCTCGCGGTAGCCGGCGGCGATCCCGGCCTCCAGGTTCGAGACGTTCCAGTCGAAGTCGATGCCGGTGGCGACCGGGATCTCGTAGACCCGGCCGGGCCAGCGGCGCTCCTCCGGCGCGTCCTCGCGCCTGTCCTCCTTGACGTGGTTGACGAAGAGCTTGACGTCGTCCTCGCCGACCGAGGCGGCGAACAGCATGCAGAGATTGGCCAGGCCCTCGGTGAGGTCCTGCGGCGCCCGGATCTGCTCCTTCGAGACGATCCGCAGCACCCAGACCTCGTCGAGGTCGGGGTGGTCCTCCAACAGGCGCTTGAAGTTGACGGTGTCGACGAGCGCCCCTTCGCAGTAGACGTCGCCGTTCATCTCCACCGTCTCCTCGATGTACGGCAGGGCCGAGCAGGCGCACAGGCTCTGCGGCGTCAGCTTGAAGTAGCCGGGGCGGCGGGCGTTGGCGAACAGGTCGAGCCGCTGGCGGGTCACGTTCCAGGCGTTGTGATAGATGAACGGCCGGTCGTCCTTGTCGAGGGCGTCGAAGTCCAGAGATTTCAAGAAACTGCTGTTTTCGTAATAGATTCGCGACAGGCCGTTGATCGGCGAGCGGTACATCAGCGAGGTCGCGAAGCGGCTGAGCGGATGCGCCGCCAGATTTTCCAGCACCAGCAGATTGAAGTCGCCCTGATTCCAGCGCTGGCGGTCGAGCGCGAAGGCGAGGTTGCGCCCGATCTGCTTGAGCATCGCGCCGGGCACGTAGAGGTTTTGATAGCTGCGCGGATCGCCCAGAAAGCTGGCGAGCGCCCCGGCATTGTCGATCAGGTCGGGCGCGAACACCTGGTTGATCGGGAACCGATCGTAGGAGCGGTCCTCGCGGAAGATATGGTCGCGGAAGAACGCCGCGGTCCGCTCCGGCGCGTCCTTTTTGTCGAACTGATGGTAGATGACGCCGACCCAGGCGCCGATGCAGGAAAGCGCCCAGACGTCGAACGCCATGTTCTCCTCGGCGAACCGCTGCAGCGCCCCGATCTGCAGCCCACAGGCGGGTCCGCCGCCGGCCAGCGCCAGGGCTCGTTTCATGATCGCGTCCTCTCCACTCGATGGGGATGATCGACGTCGCCCGCCGAGCCGGCGCGCCCGCGCCAGCGCACCAGATCCTGCGCGGCGCGTCGCTCCAGACACCGCGCTCCCTGGGCGCGCGCGACCTCGACGGCGCGCTGGAGCCGCGCCGGGACCTCCGCCTCGCCCCCGTCCAGCGCCGTGATCCGTTGCCAGTGGGCGCGGAGCCGGTGCAGTTCGGCTTCGAAGACGCGCTCGTCGTTGCGCTCGGCGGTGGCGAGGCCGGCGTCGATGAGCTCACCGGCGCGCTGGGCGAAGCCGGCGTCCAACAGCGCCGGCGCCAGGACGGCGTAGAGCGCCGTCGTGCCGAGCTGGTAGCCCATGCGCTGGTAGTGGGCGAGCGCGTCGGTCACCGCCGCCAGGCTCTCGCCGCGGGTGGCCGGCCGCCGCTGGAGATCGCAGATCCCGATGACGGCGCGGGCGAGGCCCCGCCACTGCTCGAACCCGTGGGCGTCGCACAGCTCCAGGCAGCGCCGGGCGTGGGCCGCGGCGTCGTCGACCGCGCCTTCCAGGGCGGCCAGGACCGCGGCGTAGTAGGCCACGTAGGCCCGGCTGTGCGGATGGTCGACGGCGTCGGCGCGGGCCAGCGCCTCGCGGCTGGCGGCGAAGGCGGCCTCGCGCTCGCCCATCAGCCAGAGCGTCCAGGACGACAGCGCCGAACCGGCGGCACGGGCGTCCTGGCCGGCGGCGCGGGCGGCGAGCTGATCCTCGGGCGAACTCGCGTCGAAGACGGCGAGGAAGCGTTCGACCGTGGCGCGGGCCTCGCTCAGCCGGCCCATGAACAAGAGGATCATCGCCCGGCCGCGCAGCGCGTTCAACAGCGCCGGCCCGCCCTCGGGGGCGGCGACCCGCAGGATGTCACGGACGGCGTCGTCGGCCTTGGCGAGCTCGCCGCGGATGACGCTGGCGGTGGCGATCCAGAACATCACCTGACCCAGCTCGGGCGGCTCGCCCAACCGCTCCGCCGCGCTCCGCGCCGCCTCGAAGGTGGCGACGGCTTCGGCGGAGGCGGGGCCGCGGGTGGCGATGTAGCACGGCCCGAGCGCGAACAGGTGGTCGAGCTCGAGCCGGTCGCGCTCGGGGCCCGCCGCCAGCGCCCGCACCGCCTCCAGACCGCGCTCCAGATGCGCGATCGCCTCCAGATTGGCCGAGCGCGCGGCGGCGCTGCGGCCGGCCTCCAGCCAGCGCGGGGCGGCGGCGGCGAGGTCGCCGGCCTCGCCCAGATGGTGCGCCAGCGTCTCCGGCTCGGTGGCGACGAGTTCGGCGAAGCGGTGCTCCAGGGCCTCGGCGATCGCGCCGTGCAGCACCCGCCGCTTGCTCTTCAACAGGCTGGCGTAGGCGGCGTCGCGCACCAACGCGTGCTTGAAGGTGAAGACGGCGTCGGGCACGCGGCCGCGCCGGAACACCAGCTCCGCCGCCTCCAGCTCCGCCAGCGCGGTCGCCAGCGGCCCCGGCCCGAGCGGCGCCACCTCGGCGAGCAACTCGTAAGGAAAGCTGCGACCGACGGCGGCGCCGATCTGCGCCACCTCGCGGGCCGCCGACAGCCGGTCGAGGCGGGCGAACAGCGACGCCTGCAGCGTGTCGGGAATGGCGAGCGTCTCCAGCGGCCGCTCCAGGACGTAGCGGCCGTCGGCCTCGCCGAGCATGCCGCTCTCCACGACGGTCTTGGTGAGTTCCTCCACGAACAGCGGCACGCCGTCGGTACGGGCCAGGATCGAGGCCAGCACGTCGTCGGGCAGGTCGCGACCCGCGACCTGGGCGACCAGGGCGGCGCCCTCGCGGCGGTCCAGGCGGTTGAGCGCGGTGGTGGAGACGTGGGCGTGGCTCGGCCAGGGCGGGACGAACTCCGGCCGCGCCGTCACCACGACCAACAGGCGCAGGGCGGGGGCCCGATCGACGATCAGGGCGAGCAGCTCCAGCGACGTCGGATCGAGCCAATGGGCGTCCTCGACCAGCAGGAGCACCGGCAGGCGCTGGGTGAGGCGCGCCAGCATGGCGACGAGGGCGTCGAAGATGCGGGCCTTGCGCTCCTGCGCCGAGCCGTCCGCGGCCGCGGTCGACGTCAAGCCGAGCAAGCCGGCGACGGCGTCGACGTCGGGGTCGTCCTCGCCCGCGCGCAGCGCCGTACGCAACTTGGCCAGCCGGAGCTCGGCGGCGTCGCCGCGTTGGAGGTTCGCCGCCCGCTCCAGATGGGCGATGAACGGGAACAGGGCGCTGTTGGCGTGGTGCGCCGAGCCGTCGATGCGCACGCAGGCGTGGCGCTCCTCGGCGAGCTCGTCGCGCAGCGCCAGCGCGATGCGCGATTTGCCGATGCCGGGCTCGCCGACGAGCAGGGCGACCCGCCCGTCGCCGCCGACGGCCGTCCGCCAGCGCCGGACCAGCAGCTCGACCTCCTCGCCGCGGCCCACCAGGGGCGGCAGGTCGGTGGCGTGGCGCGCGCCGAACCGCCCGCCCCCACCGTGATCGCGCTCGACCAGCGCCACCGGCACCGGGGCGGGATAGCCCTTGAGCGGCCGCAGTTCCGGCGCGCTGCAGGCGAAGTGGTTGGCGATCAGGCGGCGGGTGGTGGCGCAGACGACGACGCGCCCGGGCGGCGCCAGCTCCTGCAGGCGGGCGACCAGATTGGAGGTCTCGCCGAAGACGCCGACCTCGGTGTAGCCGTTCTCGCCGACGGTCTCGCCGACGACGACCATCCCGGTGGCGACGCCGATGCGGACGTCGAGGCCGCGCCGGCCGGCGGCCAGGGTCCGCACCGCCTCGGCGATCCCGAGCCCGGCGCGGACCGCCTGTTCGGCGTCGTCCTCGTGGGCGCGCGGAAAGCCGAAGCAGGCGAAGACGCCGTCGCCGATGAACTTGGCGATGACGCCGTCGGTCCGCCGGATCACCTCGCCGGCGGCGCGGTGGTAGGCGGTGATGAGGTGATGGTAATCCTCGGCGTCGAGCTGGGTGGCGAGCCGCGTCGAGCCCACCAGGTCGGCGAACAGGACGGTCAGATGCCGGCGCTCGCCGGGACCGGCGCCGACCGCGCTGTGCCGTCCGGCGGCGCCGGGCGCCGGGGCGGTGTCCTCCAGACGCGTGCCGCATTGGCCGCAGAAGCGCTGGTGGGAAGCGACGTCGGCGCCACAGCCGGGACAGGCGGCACCGAGGCGGGCCCCGCAATCGGTGCAGAACCAACTGCCCGGGCGTTGCGGTGAGCCACACCGGCCGCACTGCATTTGGTGTTGTCCGCCCCGCTGGTTAGTGCAACCTCGGATGCCACAATGTGCCACCCGTGTCGAATTGAATTCCGGGTGACCTTTCCAAACCCGCTCGGTCGCCGTCAATGCGCCAGAATTTGGCTCAGAAAGGCTCGCGTTCGGTCGTACCGCGGGTTGTTGAAGAAGGTCTCGGGCTCGGCCTGCTCGACGATCTCGCCCTGGTCCATGAAGATGACGCGGTCGGCGACCATGCGGGCGAAGCCCATCTCGTGGGTCACCACCAGCATCGTCATGCCCTCCTTGGCGAGCTCGACCATGACGTCGAGCACCTCCTTGATCATCTCGGGGTCGAGCGCGGAGGTGGGCTCGTCGAACAGCATGATCTTGGGCCGCATGCACAAGGCGCGGGCGATCGCGACGCGCTGCTGCTGCCCGCCCGAGAGCTGCAACGGGTATTTGTGGACCTGCTCGGGAATGCGGACGCGCTCGAGATAGGCCAGGGCGATGCGCTCGGCCTCGGCCTTCGGCAGCTTCTTCACCCAGATCGGCGCCAGCGTGCAGTTCTCCAACACCGTGAGGTGCGGGAACAGGTTGAACTGCTGGAACACCATGCCGACTTCGGCGCGGATGGCGTCGATGTTCCGGACATCGGCGTTGAGCTCGGTGCCGTCGACGACGATCTGGCCCTCCTGGTGGCTCTCCAGGTGGTTGATGCAGCGGATCAGGGTCGACTTGCCGGAGCCGGAAGGGCCGCAGACGACGATGCGCTCGCCCCGCCGCACGACGAGCTCGATGTCCTTGAGAACGTGGAAGGCGCCGAACCACTTGTTGACGCCGGTCATCTCGATGATCCGCTCGCTGGAGGCGGCGGAGGCGATGTGCTGGTCCGGCGCCGGCGTCTCGGTGGCGTCCATCGCGGGTTCCCTAGCTGCGCTGGCCGGTGTCGAGCCGGCGCTCGAGGTTGAGGCTGTATTGGGACATCGCGAAGCAGAAGGCGAAGTAGATCAGCGTCACCACGAAAAACGGCTCGATGAACAGGCCCAGCCAATCGGTGTCCTCGCCGATCGCCCGCGCCATGTTCAACAGGTCGAACAGACCGATGATCGAGACCAGGGTGGTGTCCTTGAAGAAACCGATGAAGGTGGAGACGATGGTCGGGATCATGATCTTGAGCGCCTGCGGCATGACGATCAGGCGCGTGGCCTGCCAGTAGCCCAGGCCCATGGCGGCGGCGGCCTCGTACTGACCGCGCGGGATCGCCTGCAACCCGCCGCGCACGACTTCGGCCATGTAGGCCGAGGCGAACAGGCACACCGCCACGATCGCCCGCACCAGCTGGTCGACCTCGACCCCCACCGGCAGGAAGAGCGGCAGCATGGTCGTGAACATGAAGAGGATCGTGATCAACGGCACCGAGCGGAACAGCTCGATGAAGACGGTGCAGATCAGCCGGATCACCGGCAGTTCCGAGCGCCGCCCCAGCGCCAGCACCACGCCCGCCGGCAGCGAGAAGGTGATGCCGATGCCGGAGATCACGAGGGTCAAGAACAGCCCGCCCCAGTCGTTGGTGGTGACGTAGGGCAAGTACCACAGCGCGACGAGGGCGTAGGCGACCAGCCAGCCGGCGGCGGCGGTGTAGAACAGCAGCCGCCGGTGGTGGCGGGGATCGGCGTCGAGGGCGTCGGCGCGGGCGAGCACGAGTTCGCCGAGCGTGCGCCCGGTCCGCCGCTCGGCGATCGCCGTCGCCCACACCCAGACGAAGGCGGTGAGCGCGGCCGCGATCGAGGCCGACCAGAGGAAGCCCTTGTCGCCGCCCAGGAAAAAGTAGCTGGCGAGAACCGGGTAGGCGAGCACGGCGCTGACGCCGATCGCCACCTTCGAGCGCACGCGTTCGAGCCAGAGCGGTACCAGCCACGCCACCAGCAGCGCGAAGCCGGCGTTGACCCGCCAGATCTGGTCCTTGGGGTAGAGCCCGTAGATCAGGTTCTCGAACCAGACGAACACCCCGGGCCAGCACGCGCCGCTGCGGCCGACGGCGTCGAGGCACTCGCGCCGGGTCTCGGCCTGCCACACCGCGTCGAGGAGCGCCCAGTCGACGACGGTGGCGATCACCCAGTAGGCGAAATAGGCGCCGATCAGCGTCAGCGCGGTGTTGGCCGGCGACGAGAACAGGTTGCGCCGCATCCAGCCGACCGCGCCCACGGTCTGCGCCGGCGCCGGCCGGTCGGGCTTGGCCCGGAAGGTCCGGGCGGGCTCGGCCATGTCAGCGCTCCTTCAGCATGACGCGGCGGTTGTAGGCGTTCAACAGCGCCGACACCGAGAGGCTGGCGGCGCAGTAGAACGCCATGGTCATCGCCACGATCGAGATCGCCTGACCGGACTGGTTCAGGCTCGTGTTCATCCAGACGCTGACCAGATCGGGAAAGCCGACCGCGATCGCGAGCGAGCTGTTCTTGGTGATGTTGAGGTACTGGCTGATCAGCGGCGGGATGATGACCCGAAGCGCCTGCGGCAGGATGATCAGCCGCATCGTCCAGGACGGCTTGATGTTGAGCGAGGCGGCGGCCTCGTGCTGCCCCTTGCCGACCGACTGGATGCCGGAACGCACGATCTCGGCGATGAAACACGAGGTGTAGACCGCCAGCGCCACCACCAGCGCGCAGAAGCTCGGCGGCACGCTCATGCCGCCCTGGTAGTTGAAGCCGGCGAGCGCCGGCAAGTCCCAGGCGAGCGGGCCGCCGAGCAGGATGTAGGCGACGACCGGCGCGCCGACGATCAGCGCCGCGCCCGCCGGGATCGCCGGAAACGGCTCGCCGGTGCGTTCCTGGCGCCGCCTGGCCCAGCGCGCGAGCGCCACCGCGCCCGCGACGCCGGCGACGAGGGCCACCAGCACGAGGCCGAAACCGGCCTCGGGCACCGGCGCCGGCATGTAGAAGCCGCGGTTGTTGAGCGCGAACAGGCCGAACCACTCGACGCTCTGCCGCGGCCGCGGCAACAGATTGAAGACGCCGAAGAACCAGGCGATGATCTGCAGCAGCAGCGGGGTGTTGCGCAGCACCTCGACATAGGCGCGGGCGAGGGTGCGGATCAGCCAGTTGTCGGAGAGCCGCGCCAGGCCGACGACGAGGCCGAGGAGGCTCGCCGCGACCACGGCGATGACCGCGACCAGCAGCGTGTTGGCGATGCCGACCAGGAAGACGCGGAAATAGGTGTCGCCCTCCTGGTAGGGGATCAGGGTGAAGCTGATGCCGAAACCGGCCGCCACGCCCAGGAAGTCGAAGCCGGCGCTCATGCCGCGCTCGGCCATGTTGGCGGCGGCGTTGGCGGCGAACCACCAGATCAGCGCGACCAGCAACCCCGCGGTCGCGACCTGGTAGACGACGCCGCGCACCTGCGCGTTGTTGACGAACGCGGCCCAGCCCCGGCGCGGCGCCCGTCGACGCGGGATCGCCAGCATGGCCTGCTCCCCCTCCCTCACGGCGGCGGCGCGGCACCGCGCGGGACGCGCTCGGCCCCGCGCGGCCGCCGACCGCCGATCAGCGGAACGGCATGGCGTAGAGGATGCCGCCCTCGGTCCACTGCGCGTTGAGGGTGCCCGCGCGCTCGAGGCCGATCGGCGTGTCCGCGCCGATGTTGCGCTCGTAGACCTCACCGTAGTTGCCGACGCTGCGCAGCACGTCGACCATGAAGTCGTTGGGGAGGCCGAGGCCTTCGCCGATGTTGCCCTCGACCCCGAGGATCCGGCGGACCTTGGGGTTCTCGGACTCCATCATGTCGTCGAGGTTCGCGGAGGTGAGGCCGACCTCCTCGGCCTCGATCATGCCGAGCAGCACCCAGCGCACGATGTCGGACCAGTTCTCGTCGCCCTCGCGCACCACCGGCCCGAGCGGCTCCTTCGAGATGGTCTCGGGCAGGATCACGTGGTCGTCGGGGTTCGGAAAGGCCGAACGGCGGGCGGCGAGACCGGACTTGTCGTTGGTGTAGGCGTCGCAGCCGCCGCCGAGATAGGTCTCGACGATGACGTTGACGTTCTCGTTGGTCACCGGCTCGAAGGCGAGGTCGTTGGCGCGGAAGTAGTCGGCGAGGTTGAGCTCAGTGGTGGTGCCGGTGAGCACGCAGACGGTGGCGCCGTCGAGCTCGTTCACCGAGGTGACGCCGAGGTCCTTCGGCACCATGAAGCCCTGGCCGTCGTAGAAGTTGACGCCGGCGAAGGTCATGCCGAGCTGGGTGTCGCGCACCGCGGTCCAGGTCGTGGTGCGGCTCAGCATGTCGCTCTCGCCGTTGGCGAGCGAGGTGAAGCGCACGGCCGAGGTCACCGACTGGTACTCGATCCGGTCGGGGTCGTCGAAGACGGCGGCGGAGACCGCCCGGCACATGTCGACGTCGATACCGGACCAGGTGCCGTCGTCGGCGAGAGCGTAGAAGCCGGGCGTCGGCAGGCCGACCTGGCAGTTCAGATGGCCCCGCTCCTTGACCTGGGCGAGGGTCTCCTGGGCGCCGGCTTCCGCCGCGAGCCCGAGCGCGGCGAAGGCGGCCGCCGAAAACAGGAGCGTCTGTCGTCGCATGCGTGTCTCCCTGGACGCACGAATTCCTCGGTCGGCCCGGTGCAAGCACGAAGCCTCCCGCTTTGGAGCAAGGCTCATGCCAGCCATGCGTCTGCGGTGACCGTCCGTGGATGAGCGTGCGTGCGCCGCGGCGCGAGCAGGCCGTCGGCCGAAAGTCGCCGTACCGTTTCCGGAATGGAGGGGTACGCGATTGCTCGCGCCATAGGCAGGGGCGCCACCAAGCCGCCCGCCATCGCGCCAGCGGCGAGCACGCGCCGGGGCGGGTCGGGTCCGCATGGTCGAGCGCACCGGCGCCGGGCGCGGACGACGCCGCGTCGGCACGGTCGACGCGCGGGCGCGGAAAAGGCGAAAAAAACCGCCCCGGGCGGACACCCGGGGCGGGACGGAGAGGTCAGACGGCGAAGTAGCGGGCCTGCGGGTGGTGCAGGACGATGGCGCTGGTGGACTGCTCCGGGTGGAGCTGGTCGCCCTCGCTCATCTCCAGCCCGATGCGACCGGCCTCCAGTAGGTCCAAGAGCGCGTGCTGGTCCGCCATGTTGGGGCAGGCCGGGTAGCCGAAGCTGTAGCGCGAGCCGCGATAGCCCTGCTTGATCAGCGCCTGGGCGTCGCGCTCGTCCTCGTGGGCGAAGCCGAGATCGGCGCGGATACGCTTGTGGACGTACTCGGCGAGGGCCTCGGCCAGCTCCACGCCCAACCCGTGCAGGCGGACATAGTCGTTGTAGCGGTCCTTGGCGAACCACTCGCGGGCGACCTCGGAGGCGTGCTGGCCGACGGTGACGACCTGCAGCCCCATCACGTCGCGCTCGCCGCTCTTGATGTCGCGCAGGAAGTCCGAGATGCACAAGCCGCCGTCGCGCTTCTGCCGCGGTAGCTTGAAGCGCGCGATCTCGCGCTCCGGGTCGTCGCAGTCGAACAGCACGACGTCGTTGCCCTCGCCCGCCGCCGGCCAGTAACCGTAGACCGCCTGCGGCTTGAAGACCTCCTCGCGGTTGGTCTCCTTCAACAGGTCGGCGAGGATCGGGCGCAGTTCCTTCTGGGCCCAGCTCTGGAACTCGCTGAGGGTGCGGCCGTCCTTCTTGTAGCCCCAGTGGAACTGGTAGAGCATGTTCTCGTTCAGATACGGCACCAGCGCCTTGGGGGCGACGTGCTCGATGAGCTGGGGGCCCCAGAACGGCGGCTCGGGGATCGCCACGCCCGCCGCGAGCTCTTCGCGCTTGAGCCGGGTCTCCTCGAGGTCGACCGGGCGCGAGGTGGCCTCCTCCTCGTTGATCGCCGCGGTGCGGTGCTTGCGGCCCTTGCGGCCCGCGCGCTTGGCACGGTCGGCCTGGAGGTGGTCCTGGATGCCGCCCTCGACGATACGGTCCATCAGCTGCAGGCCGTCGAAGGCGTCGCGGGCGTAGGCGACCGGACCCTGGCCGTAGGCTTCGAGGCAGTCCTCCTCGACGAAGGCCCGCGTCAGCGCCGCCCCGCCCAGGATCACCGGCACGTCGACGCCCTGGCGCTGCATCTCCTCCAGGTTGTCCTTCATGATCACCGTCGACTTCACCAACAGCCCGGACATGCCGATGGCCTGAGCTTGGTGCTCGTTGTAGGCGTCCATGATGTTGTTCAGCGGCTGCTTGATGCCGAGATTGACGACCTTGTAGCCGTTGTTGGTGAGGATGATGTCCACCAGGTTCTTGCCGATGTCGTGGACGTCGCCCTTCACCGTGGCGAGGATCATGATGCCTTTTTCCTGCCCCTCGATTTTTTCCATGTGGGGCTCGAGATGGCCCACCGCGGCCTTCATGGTCTCGGCGGACTGGAGCACGAAGGGCAGCTGCATCTTACCGGCCCCGAACAGATCGCCCACGATCTTCATGCCAGCGAGGAGGTGCGTGTTGATGATGGTGAGCGGCTCGATGCCGTTCGCCATCGCCTCGTCGAGATCGTCCTCGAGGCCGATGCGGTCGCCGTCGACGATCCGCTCCTGCAACCGCTCTTCGACGTTCTCGGCCCGCTGCTTGCCGCCGGCGCTCTCGTCCTTGCGGTCGGCGAAGATCGCCATGAACTTCTGCAGCGGGTTCTCGCCGTCGCGCCAGCGGTTGTAGATCAGATCGAGCGCCGCGGTGACCTCCTCCTCCGGGATGGCGTGCAGCGGCTTGATCTTGGAGACGTGGACGATCGCGCCGTTCATGCCGCGCTTGACGGCCTCGTCGAGGAACACCGAGTTCAAGACGTGGCGGGCGGCGGCGTTGAGGCCGAACGAGATGTTCGACAGCCCCAGCATGATGTTGACGTCGGGGTGCGCCGCGGCGAGCTGCTCGATGCCGTCGAGGGTGGCGATGCCGAGTTCGCGGTCGTCCTCGTTGCCGGTGCAGATCGTGAAGGTGAGCGGGTCGATCAGCAGATCCTGCTCGCGCAGGCCGTAACCCTTGGCGAACGCGATCAGCCGGTCGGCGATCTCGACCTTGCGCGCGGCCTCCTTGGCCATGCCCTCTTCGTCGATGGTGAGGGCGATCACCGCCGCCCCGTGCTTGCGGGCGAGGTCGAGCCGCGCCGCCGCCGGCTCCTCGCCGTCCTCGAAGTTGATCGAGTTGATGATCGGCCGCCCGCCGTAGAGCTCGAGCGCCGATTCCAGCACCGGGAACTCGGTCGAGTCGATCACCAGCGGGCTGTCGACGTCGCCGCGCAGGCGCGACACCATCGCCGTCATGTCCTTGACCTCGTCGCGGCCGACGAAGGCGGTGCAGACGTCGAGGGCGTGCGACGCCTCCTTCACCTGCTCGCGGGCGACGGCGACGCAGCCGTCCCAGTTCTCGGCGTCCTGCAGCTCGCGAAAGCGCCGCGAGCCGTTGGCGTTGCAGCGCTCGCCGATGGCGAAATAGGTGTTCTCCTGCCGCAGCGGCTCGGCCGAGTAGAGCGAGGCCACCTGGACCGGGCGCGGCACGGAGCGCGCCTTGGGCGCCGGGCGCCGCCCGCCGTCGGCGAGCTTGGCCAGCATGGCGTCGAGCGCGGCGATGTGCTCCGCGCCGGTGCCGCAGCACCCGCCGATCATGTTGACGCCGTCCTCGAGCACGAAGCGCTCCAGCCAGCCGGCGAGTTCCGTGGCGCCCAAGGGATAGTGCGTCTTGCCGTCGACGAGCTCGGGCAGGCCGGCGTTGGGCTGGATCGAGATCAGCCCGGCCCAGTTCTCGCTCAGATACTTGACGTGCTCGGCCATCTCGCGCGGCCCAGTGGCGCAATTGAGCCCGAGCGAGGGGACGCGCAGCGCGTCCATCAAGGTGGCGGCGGCGGCGATGTCGGGGCCCACCAGCATCGTGCCGGTGGTCTCGACGGTGACCTGCACGATGACCGGCAGCTCCTCCTCGCTGCGCCCGTTGGCGCGCAGGGTCCGCCGACAGCCGTTGATCGCCGCCTTGACCTGCAGGGTGTCCTGAGCGGTTTCGATCAGGATGGCGTCGACGCCGCCGTCGAGGAGCCCCTGGGACTGGACGGCGAAGCCGTCTTCCAGATCGCGGTAGGTGACGTGGCCGAGGCTCGGCAACCGGGTGCCGGGGCCGATGGCACCGACCACGAAGCGCGGCCGGCTCCGATCGGGCTGGGCCTCGATCGCCTCACGCGCCAGTTCGGCGGCGCGCCGGTTGATCTCACGCGCCTTGTCCTGCAGCCCGAACTCGCCGAGCGTGATCGGCGACGCGCCGAACGTGTTGGTCTCCACGGCGTCCGAACCGGCCCCGAGATAGGCCCCGTGGACCTGCCGCACAAAGTCCTCGCACGACAGGTTCAAGATCTCCGAGCAGTTCTCCTGCCCCCAGAAATCCTTCTCCAGGTCGAGATCGGCGCCCTGGATCTGCGTGCCCATGCCGCCGTCGAACAGCAGCACGCGGTCGCGGACGAAGTCGAGAAAAGCCGTCATGCATTAACCTCCGTGCGGCGGCTCACGCCGCCCAGCGACAAGCCTCCGGGCCGGCCTCGAGCCGGCGGAGGATCGCGAGTGTGAGCGCGCTACGGTTGAGGGTGTAGAGGTGCAGATGGGTGAGCCCGTTGCGGACGAGCTTGCGGCACTGTTCGGCGGCGATGTCGGCGGCGCGCTCCATGGCGAGCGACGAGCCGGGCTCCAGATCGCCCAGCGCTTCGGTCAGCCAGCGCGGCACGCCGGCGCCGCAGCGGTCGCTGAACCGCTTGATCTGGGCGTAGTTGTGGACCGGCATGACGCCGATGCCGATCGGCAGCTCGATCCCGGCGTCGCGCACGGCGTCGGCCCAGCGCAGCACCTGATCGGTGTCGAAGCAGTACTGGGTGAGGATGCGGTCGGCGCCGGCGTCGACCTTGCGCTCCAGGACGTCGAGGCAGTGCGCCGGGTCGGCGGCGTCGGGGTGGACCTCGGGATAGGCCCCGACGGCGACGTCACGCGCCCCCCACGCCTTGAGCGCCCGGGTCATGTCGTCGGCGTAGGCGAAGCCGTCGGGCCGCGGGGTGTAGACCGGCTGATCCGGCGGCGCGTCGCCGCGGATGGCGACGAAGCGGTCGATCCCGACGTCGAGGCAGGCCCCGACCAGCTCTTCCATCTCGCCGCGGCTGGCCTGCACGCAGGTCAGGTGGGGGCGCGGGGGCACCCCGCCCAGCGCGTCGCCGTAGGCGAGCGCCTGCTCGGCGGTGGCGCGGGCGGCGCTGCCGCTGGCGCCGCTGGTCACCGAGAGAAAGGACGCCGGCACCGGCGCCAGCTCGGCGAGGGTCCGGCCGAGCGTGTCGGCGGCGGTGTCGTTCTTCGGCGGGAAGATCTCGAACGACAGCGTCACCTCGTTCGTCGTCGTCATGCCACGGCGCTCCCTTGAAGGCGAGATTGTACGGCGGCGCCGGGACGGCGCGCCTCCCAGATGACGGTCGCGGCCACCTTGCCGGGCAAATGGTGGACCGCGCCGGTCTCGAGGCCGGCGTGCTCGAACCAGCCCTGGATTTCGGCGTCGGCGAAGCCGAGCCGGCGATGGCGGAACTCCTGCCGCAGGGTTTCGTCGTCGTGCGGCGCCAGGTCCACCACGAACAGCCGCCCGCCCGGCGCCAGCGTGCGGGTCGCCTCGCCGATGGCCGCCGCCGGGACCTCGGCGAAGTGCAGTACCTGGTGCAGCACCGCGCAGGCGAAGGTGCCGTCGGCGACGGGCAGTTGATACATGTCCCCGTGGCGGACCTGACAGTTGACGACGCCCGCCGCCTCCAGATTGGCGCGGGCGACGGCCAGCATGTCGAAGGAGAGGTCGATGCCGAGCCCGTAGCCGATCCGGGGCGCCAGAGTGCGCAGGACGTGGGCGGTACCGGTGCCGATGTCCAACAGACTGCTCGGGGCGTCGGCGCCGATCCACTCCAACAGCGCCCGGTCGACCTCGTCGTCGGCGACGGTGAGCGCGCGCACCCGCTCCCAGCCCAGCGCCTGGCGATCGAAATAGGCCTGGGCCTTGCGGCGACGCTCGGCGCGAACTTCGTCCAACCGCCGCCGGTCGAGCGCGAACTCGGCCGATTCCGGCGCCATCTCGACCAGGCGCGCGGCCATCCGGCCGTCGCGGTCGGCGAGGCGGTAGAACACCCAGGTACCCTCGCGGAACCGCTCCAGGAGGCCGGCCTCCGCCAGCACCTTGAGGTGGCGCGAGACGCGCGGTTGGGACTGCCCCAGGACCTGGGTGAGCTCGCTCACGGTCCACTCCCCCACGGCGCAGATCGCCATGATCCGCAGGCGCGTGGGCTCGGCGGCCGCGCGCAGCGCTTCCAGGTACCCCAGCATCGGGCTGTCGGGGGCGTGCATGCTCATAAGGCGGATATGCACATATGTTTATGAGCGGGTCAAGGCCGCGAGCTCGTCGCCGCGCGTTTCCCTCACCGCGTCAGTGGACGTTCGAGCCGCCGCCGGCCGCGGCGGGGCCGGGTTCGACGCCGCCCTCGTCGCCGAAGAGCCAGTCCAGGATCAGCGCCTCGACCTCGGCGCGGGTCTCCTCGGAGCCGGCGTGCAGGGCCTCGAACGCGGCCCCGAGCGCCTGCTCGTCGTGACGGGTCAGCGCGTCCTCGAACGCCCGGGCCAGCTCCGGATGGTGGGTGAGCGCGGCGGTGAGGTTGTGACGCAGCGCCTCCAGGCGGGCGAGCTTGAACATGGCGGGTCCTTCCGACCGTCGTGCGCAGGGCGTGGCGGCGAGCCGAGGGTCACCTTATGACGAACGATCGACCGCGAGCGTCCATCCCGCGTTCACGCGTACAAACCTATATTCAGGCGCGCTCGGAGCGTTTAAGGCGCTGAGCGCCGGTCGAGACGAGAGGTGTCGTCATGTTCGCTGCCGTCCGCCGCCCCGCCGCGCGGCTCGCGTCGTCGATGCGGGCCTGGCTCGCCGCCGCGCTTTTGGTGTTGACGCTGACCGCGACCGCCGCCGCGCAGACGCCCGAGGACCCGCTGGAGCCGCTGAACCGGAAGATCTTCGGGTTCAATCAGGTCGTCGACGGCGCCTTCGTCGAGCCGGCGGCGATCATGTACGAGGGCGTGGTCCCGGGCTTCGTGCGCGCGCGGGTTCACAACGTGTTCTTGAACCTGACCGAGCCGGTGAACCTCCTCAACGCCGCCCTGCAGGGCAACGGCGAGCGCTTCGGCGACGCCTTCGGTCGCCTGTTCATCAACACCACCCTCGGCTTCGGCGGCCTGTTCGACGTCGCGGCCAACCTCGAGCCGCCCTACGACCGCCACTACGCCAGCGAGGACTTCGGCCAGACCATGGCGGTGTGGGGCTGGCGGGACAGCGCCTATTTCGTGGTGCCGGTGCTGGGACCGTCGACGGTCCGCGACACCGTGGGCCTGCCGGCCGATTTCGCGGCGACCCCACCGAGCTTCTTCGCCCCGACCGGGGTGTCCCTCGCGCTCAGCGCCGGGCGCGCCGTCGACGCCCGCAGCCAGGTGCTGGACGAGTTGGAGGAGCTGGAGCGCTCCTCGCTCGACTTCTACGCCTCGCTCCGCAGCGTCTTCCTGCAGCGCCGGCGCAACGAGATCTTCAACGGCAACCCGCCACCCCAGGACGGCGACACGATGTTCGAGGAGGACGAGTTCTTCGCCGAGTAGGCCGGGACCGCCCTCTTCCGGCGTCGGCCGGCGGCTGTTAGAAACCGGGTTTCCCATCACCCCTCGCCAGCGGAGCCCGCGAGCGCCCATGGCCGCGTACCAGTACATCTACGTCATGCGACAGCTCTCCAAAACCTTCCCCGGCGGGAAGAAGATTTTGGAGAACGTCACGCTCGCGTTCCTCCCCGGCGCCAAGATCGGCGTGCTCGGCGTCAACGGTGCCGGCAAGTCGACGGTGCTCCGGATCATGGCCGGCCTCGACCACGACTACAACGGCGAGGCCTGGGCGGCGGACGGCGCGAAGGTGGGCTACCTCCCGCAGGAGCCCGAGCTCGACGCCACCAAGGACGTCATGGGCAACGTCATGGAGGGCGTGGCGGCGACCAAGGCGTTGGTCGATCGCTTCAACGAGGTCTCGATGTCCTTCGGCGACGAGGATGCCGACATGGACGCGCTGATGGCCGAGCAGGCCGACCTCCAGGAGAAGCTCGACGCGGTCAACGGCTGGGAGCTCGACCGGACCGTCGAGATGGCGATGGACAGCCTACGCTGCCCGCCCGGCGACGCCGAGGTGGCGACGCTCTCGGGCGGCGAGCGCCGCCGGGTCGCGCTCTGCCGGCTGCTCCTGTCGCAGCCCGACATGCTGCTCCTGGACGAGCCCACCAACCATCTCGACGCCGAGAGCGTCGCCTGGCTCGAACGCTTTCTGCAGGACTACAAGGGCACGGTGGTGGCGGTCACCCACGACCGCTACTTCCTCGACAACGTCGCGGGCTGGATCCTCGAGCTCGACCGCGGCCGCGGCATCCCCTTCCAGGGCAACTACTCGGCCTGGCTCGACAACAAGCGCAAGCGGCTCGAGCAGGAGGAGCGCGAGGAACAGGCGCGCCAGCGCACCCTCGCCCGCGAGGCCGAGTGGATCGCCCAGTCCCCCCAGGGCCGCCGCACCAAGGCCAAGGCCCGCGTCACCGCCTACGAGAACCTGCTGGCCGAGGCCAAGGAGCGCGCCCCGCAGACGGCGCAGATCATCATCCCGCCGGGCCCGCGCCTCGGCGGCAACGTCATCGAGGCGGAGCAGCTCACCAAGGGCTTCGAGGACAAGCTCCTGATCGACGGCCTCTCCTTCACGATGCCGCCCGGGGCGATCGTCGGCGTCGTCGGCCCCAACGGTGCGGGCAAGTCGACGCTGATGAAGATGATCATCGGCGACGAGCAGCCCGACGGCGGCACCATCACGCTCGGCGACACGGTGCAGCTCGGCTTCGTCGACCAGAGCCGGGAGGCGCTCGACCCGAACAAGACGGTGTTCGAGGAGATCAGCCAGGGCCAGGACGTGATCCCCCTCGGCAAGGGCTCCATGGCGGCGCGTGCCTACGTCGCCGCCTTCAACTTCAAGGGCGGCGATCAGCAAAAGAAGGTGGGCCAGCTCTCCGGCGGCGAGCGCAACCGCGTCCACATGGCCAAGCTCCTCAAGGGTGGCGCCAACGTCATCCTGCTGGACGAGCCGACCAACGATCTCGACGTCGACACCCTGCGGGCACTCGAGGACGCGCTGCTCGATTTCGCCGGCTCGGCGATCGTGGTGAGCCACGACCGCTGGTTCCTCGACCGCGTCTGCACCCACATCTGCTCGTTCGAGGGCGACAGCCACGTCGAGTGGTTCGAGGGCAATTTCGAGGAGTACGAGGACGACAAGCGCCGCCGGCTCGGCGACGACGCGATCCAACCGCACCGCATCAAGTACAAGCCGCTGAAGATCGCCTAAGCCGGCGCGAACCGGCGCGCCAGTCCCGCGTGTTCGGGGGGTAACGGCGGGCGCGGCGCCAGGATCGACGGCGTCCGCGCCAGCGTGTGCGCGCGCCGCTCGGCGGCTCGGCGGGCGGCGTCGTCGCCGGCGGCCGCGGCGCAGATCGCCTTCAGCACGTGGTAGTTGCGCTGCGAGGGGCGCTCCTGGATGGCGCGCTCGATCGCCGCGAGGCCCCGCTCCGGCGCGTCGGCCAGGTGATGGGCGAGCGCAAGCATGAAGAGCCGGCACGGCAACAGCGGATCGCCTTCGCTGACGTCGACGGCGCGTTCGAGCTCGACGGCGGCCGCCGCCGGCTCGCGCGCCCTCAGATGCGCCAGACCGCGGAACTCCAGGCCGGGGGCATAGCTCGGGGTCAGCGCCAGCGTCCGGTCGAGGTCGCGGAACGCGCTTGTGGTGTCGCCGTGGACGAAGACCGCGAACGCCGCCCGCACGAACAAGGCGTAGTCGCTTCGTGGCAGACGCTCGACCGCGTGATCGAGCTCCTGCTCCAGCGCCTCGGCGAGCTCGCCGGCGAGCTCCTCGTGGCGGGCCGCCGCCAGCATGATCGTCGCCTCGGCGCGCATCGCCAGCGCCATCGGATCGTCGGGGATCAACGCGAGCGCCCGCTCGAGCAGGCGGCGCGTCTCCATCCAGTCGTCGAGGGTCGGCTTGTAGAAGCCCGCGGCCGCCCGCGCCCGCAGCTCGGACACGCTGAGCGCGTCTTCGGGCAAATGTGCCAAGCGGTCGCCGTCGAAGGCGTTGATCTGCAGGCGAAGCGCCGCGTCGGCCCGCTCGACGAGGGCGTCGGCGAAGGCGAAAATGTCCCGGGGATCCTCTTCGTAGGTCTCCGACCAGGCGGTGCGGCCGTCCTCGGCGACGCTCAGCGCGAGATGCAGCCGCCCGCGGCCCGCCGCCAGCCGCAGCCGCCCGCGTAGGCGATAGGTCGGCGCCGCCCCTGCGTCCGCGGCGACGTCGACGACCCGGACGCCGGTTCGGCGCGCCAGCCGGCGCACCAGCTGATCGCGCAGATCGCGGGCGGCGGCGCGCGTATCGCGGTCGTCGGGATCGTGATCGAAGGGATCCACCCCGATCGACGGCACGTCGCCGGCGTTTCGACCGTCCACCGCCGGCGGGCGCCACTGAAAGCCGTTTACGGGCAACGAGATGTGCTTCAGCTCGAAGGCGCCGGCATCGACGAAGGCGGATGCCAGGGAGCCGGTCAGTTGGCGGTGGACGTCCTGCGACACCATCAATCCGCCGGGCGGCGCCTCCGCCTGAAGGCGGGCCGCGACGTTGACGCCGGTGCCGTGAAAATCGGTGTCGTCGTGCACCAGCTCGACCAGATGCGCGCCGATGCGGAGCTTGATGGGGGCGCGGTCGACCAGCTTGGTCTGCACCGCCATCGCGCAGGCGACCGCGGCGGTGGTCGAGGTGAAGGCGACGATCCAGCCGTCGCCCATGTGCTTGAGGACGTCGCCGCCGTGCTCGGTGACGAGTGGCATCAAGGTCTTCGCCTTGAACGCGCGGATGGCGGCGATGGCCCGCGCCTCGTCTTCGGCCATCAGGCGGGACGACTCGACCACGTCGGCGACCATCAAGGCGGCCAACTGCCTCCGCATCGGCGCCACCCCCTCGCGACTACCGGACCGATCCTGCAGTCTACACCCTCGGGGCCACCATGTGGACGCCAGGTTGACCGCGGCGGCTCACCCGCCGTGAAGGAACGGCACCAGCGCCGCCAGCGTCGCCGCGGGTGCCTCCTCCACCAGAAAGTGCCCGGCGGGCAGCGCTGCGCCCGAGACGCGCGCCGGCTCGGCGTGCTTCGCGCGCCAGGTCTGCGCGACGTCGAAATGGCGGTGCATCAGCCCGTGCTCGCCCCAGAGCACCAACAGCGGGCAGCGGATGCGGGCGTGCCGGTCGGCGCGGTCGTGGTCGAGGTCGGTCGTGGCGGCGGCGCGGTAGTCCTCGCACATGGCGTGGACCGTGGCCGGGTCCTGGACGGCGCGCTCGTACTCGGCGAGGGCCGCGGGCGCGAAGGCGGCGAGGCCGGTGCCCCAGCCGCCGAGCTTGGCGCGCAGATAGGCGATCGGCGCTCCCGCGATCATCGTCTCCGGAAACGGCGCCGGCTGGGCCAAGAAGAACCAGTGCTCGTAGGCCATCGCCAGCGCCATGTCGGTCGCCTCGAACAGCGTCCGCGTCGGCACGATGTCGAGCAGGGCCAAGCGGTCGAGCGCGTCCGGGTGGTCGAGGGCGAGGCGGTGGGCCACGCGCGCGCCGCGGTCGTGGGCGGCGAGGCGAAAACGCGCGAAACCCAGCGTCGCCATCAGCCGGACCATGTCGCGGGCCATCGCGCGCTTGGCGTAGGCGGCGTGGGGCGGCCCGCCCGGCGGTTTGGCGCTGTCGCCGTAGCCGCGCAGGTCGGCGGCGACGACGGTGAAGCGCTCCGCCAGCGCCGCGGCGAGCGGGTGCCACATGACGTGGCTCTGGGGAAAGCCATGGAGCAGGAGCAGCGGCGGGCCGGCGCCGCCGATCCGGGCGTGGATGGTGGTCCCGCCGGTGTCGAGCCGGCGCGTCGCGAAGCCGTCGAACATCTCGCCCCCGCTCCCCTCATCCGCGCCGGAACGGCGCACGGCGGTGATCAGGCGCCACGCGGTTCACGGCTGACCAGCCCGATGCCGAGCGCCACCAGCGCCGCCGCGGTCAGATGGTAGGCCCGAAACGGCTCGCCCAGCAGCAGCACGGCGAGCAGCGCGCCGTAGACCGGGACCAGGTTGGAGAAGGCGCCGGCGGCCTGCGGACCCAGCGCCCGCACCCCGGCGCCCCAGGCGAGATAGGCCAGGGTCGACGGGAACAGCACGAGGTAGCTCAACCCCAACGCGATATCGGCCGACATCTCGAGGTGGAAGTCGCGCCCCGCATAGGTCGCGAGCGACAGTAAAAGCCCCGGCAACAGCGTCGCCAGCAAGAACGGCAAGGCCGGGATGTCCGCCGGCCGCCAGCGCAGCAGCACGGTGTAGAGCGCCCACAGCGTCACCGCCACGCACTGGACCAAATCGCCGCCGCGGACCTCGAGCCGGGCCAGCGCCGTCGGGTCGCCGCGGCTGACGACCACGACCGCGCCGATGATCGAGAGCGCGACGCCGAGCGCACGCCGCGCGTCCAGCCGGTCGCCCGACAGGACCCGGGCGATCAGCGCGACATAGAGCGGCGTGGTCGCGGTGATCAACGCGACGTTGACCACCGTGGTGTGGGCGAGCGCGGTGTACTGCAGCAGGTGGAACCCACCGATCCCGGAGAGGCCGAGGCCGGCGACCAGCCGCCGCTCGCGCCACAGCGCGCGGCGATGGCGCCAAAAGCCGGGCCCGGAGAGCGCCGCCAGGATGAGCGCGGCGCCGGTCCAGCGCACCACGTTCAAGGTGGTCGGATCGACCGCCCCGGCGAGCGCCCGGCCGACCACCAGGTTGCCGCCCCAGGTCAACGGCGCGAAAGCGAGGAGCAGATAAGGCCAAATGTAACGGGATGGGCGGACGGCGGACGACATGCCAGCTCCCGGGCGCGGGTGACCCGCTGCATCGACGTTCGAACGACCATTTTGCGCGGGCCACGCATCGATCTGTCATCGTTGGCGCTCTACAATTGCACGCCATAGTTGAGGCGCTCCACCATGATGCCGGCGGTCCTGCTCGCGATCCACGACCACGCACGCAGACGAGCGTTGCGCGACGCCGTCGCCGGCGCGGGCTATCGCGTCCACCTCGCCGCCTCGCTCGCCGAGGCCCGGCGGGTGCTGGCGGACCATCACGTCGACGTCGCGTTTCTCGACGAGGGGCTCGACGCCGCCGGCATGCTGGCGGGCGAGCTGCGGCGGCGGCAGACCACCCCGCGCTCGCGCCTGGTCCGCCTGCTGGATCCGGCGACACCGACCCACCCGCCGGCGGCGAGCTGGCGCCCCGACGCCAGCCTGCGCGGCGAGGTCTCGGCGGAAACCGCGCTGGCGCTGCTCGCCATGCTGGCGCCCGCGGGCTGGCCGGCGCCCTCGCCTTGATCCGTGCGCGCGGCGTGGCACCTTGCGGTCATGCATCCGAACGACGTCGAAGCGATCTTCCAGGCGTTGGCGGCGGCGGCCGAGGCCCCGGTGACCGACGTCGACGTCAAACGGCGGCGCTCGCCCTTCCGCTCGCTGGTGGCGTGCCTGTTGAGCGCCCAGTCGCGCGACGCCAACACCAAGCGCGCCGCCGACGCGCTGTTCGACCGCGCCGCCACCCCCGAGGCGATCCTGGCGCTCGACGAGGCCGAGATCGCCCGGCTGATCCGGCCCTGTGGGCTCTACAACACCAAGGCGACGAACCTGAAGAAGCTCTGCCGCGCGCTGGTCGACGACCACGGCGGCGTGGTGCCGACCGGCCGCGCCGGGCTGATGGCGTTGCCGGGCATCGGCCGCAAATGCGCCGACGTCATGCTGCGCTTCGTCTTCCACGAGCCCGCGATCGCGGTCGACACCCACGTCTTTCGCGTCGCCACCCGCCTCGGCCTCTCCGACGGCCGCAGCGCCGAGCAGGTCGCCCGCGACCTGGAGGCGATCGTCCCCGAGCGCTTCGCCATGGCCGCCCACCTCCTGCTGTTGGAGCACGGCAAGCGGATCTGCCGGGCGCGGGTGCCGCGCTGCGCGGTGTGCCCGGTGGCGCCGCACTGCCGCTACTACGCCACCCACGTCGCCACCCCCGACGCGGCGGCGGGCGGATGAACGGGCGCGCGCCGCTCGACGTCGAGGCGGCGATCACCGGCCGCCGCTCGATCCGGCGCTTTCGCCCCGACCCGGTGCCCCGGGCGACCGTCGAGCACGTCCTCGCCGTCGCGGCGCGCGCGCCCAGCGGCGCCAACATGCAGCCCTGGAAGGTCCACGTCGTCACCGGCGCGGCGCGGCGCCGCGTCGGCGCGGCGGTGACGGCCGCCGCCGACCGCGGCGAGCGCTCGCCGGACTACGCCTACTACCCGGACGACTGGTTCGAGCCCTACCGCTCGCGGCGGCGCAAGATCGGCTTCGATCTCTACGACCTCTTGGGCATCGCCCGCGACGACGCCGCGGCGCGCACCGCCCAGAGCCGCCGCAACTTCGTCTTCTTCGACGCCCCGGTCGGGCTCTTCCTCACCGTCGACCGCCGGCTCGAGCTCGGCAGCTGGCTCGACTGCGGGATGTTCCTGCAGAACCTGTGCCTGGCGGCGCGGGGCGTCGGGCTCGAGACCTGCGCGCAGGCGTCGTGGATCCCTTACGCCGGCACCGTGCGCGCCGCCCTCGGCATCGACGCGGGCGAGGTGCTGCTCTCGGGCGTCGCCCTGGGCTGGCCCGACCTCGACGCGCCCGAGAACGCGCTCGCCACCGAGCGCGTGCCGCCCGCGGCCTTCACCAGCTGGCACGACGGCTGACGGCGCTCACGCCGGGTTGCCCTCGAAGCACTGGGCACCCGCGGCGACGACGTCCCAGGGCTGCTTCTCGGCGCACCAGATGTGGGCGCCCGGCGCCGCCCAGGACGGATCGTCGAGGGTGCCGACCTTGAGGAATTCGAGCCCGTCGTAGGCCGCGCCCTTGCCCAGGATCGGCGAGCCGCAGCGACCGCAGAAACAGCGCTCGAACACCTCGCCGCTGGCGCCGGAGCGGTCCGCGTAGGTGGTGAGCGCGTCGCCCTCGATTTCGACGCTGCCCGCCGGCACCGCCAGGTTCACCGAGAAGGCCGAGCCGGTGTTGCGTTGGCACGCGGTGCAGTGGCAGGCGGCGATCAGCACCGGCTCCGCCTCGGCCCGGTAGCGCACCGCCCCGCACAGGCACCCACCCTCGATCGTCGCCATCACCCCGCCCTCCCGCGTTCACCCGATCGTCATAGCATCATCCGGAACCGGCGGGAACGCGGCACCGCCCGGCCCGCCCGATACCGCCGCAAGCCGTTGATCCGGCGCGCGAAAACCCGGATCTGGCTTCGTTCGGCAACACCCGAGTCCCCCCGTCACACCCGGCTCACGGCCGCAACCCGCCGTCCATTAGGATAGCACACCTATCCCTCTCGGACCATCGGCCCGCCGCCGCCGCCACGCCGGTGCCTCCGTCAGCGGCCCGAAAGAGCCCTGACACCTCGCCCTGGGCACGGCTGCTCTGGACGGCGAGCGGTCGAAGCTGGTCCGACCGACTTCCGCGATCCGGGCTTCAGCCGGCGGTCGATGACATCCCGATCATGCAGGACGGCGGCGACCACGACACGGTCGTCGTCGTGCCGGTAGAATGCGAGGAGGTGGCGAGGCTTCCCGGCCCGGCGGTCGGCCGTGGCCGTTCGGCGGGATCAGAGATGGTGGCGCCGACGGCCAACCGCACCACCGGCGGGCCTCGAGGGCTGCGGCCGCGTCGTCCAGCTCGAGGCCGCTGTCGATCGAACCATCGATGCGCCCCGTGCTCAACGAAGTTGTAAGTCGTTGAGCAAGAGCCATGCTCAACGGAAAGGGATGTTGTCGAGCACGGCTTCCATGCGTCGCCACTCCGCCACCGCGCACGCGGCCTACCAGGACCTGCGCCGAGCGCTGCTCGACGAGGCCGCGAGCGCGCTCCGTGGCACGCCGACCCGCGTCGACCGTGGTGGCCGGGTCTACTGGTACGACAGCTACCGCGTCGGTGCGGCGGTGAAGAAGCGCTACCTCGGTGAGGACGGCGAGGCGCTTAGGGAACGGCTCGCTCGGCACGAGGCGCTGAAGGCCGAGCGGGAGGAGCGCCGCAAGCGCCGCGCCGGGCTCGTGCGGCTGCTGCGCGCCGAGGGCTTCCTCTCCCTCGACGTCGCCACCGGCAGCCTGCTCAATGCGATGGCGCGGGTCGGGGTCTTCCGCCTCGGCGGTACCGTCGTCGGCACCCACGCCTTCCGCCTGTACGAGGGCGAACTGGGGGTGCGCCTCGGCCTGGATCAGGCCGCGCAGACCGACGACGTCGACATCGCCCGCTTCGAGCGGCTGTCGTTGGCGCTCGCCGTCGACGAGACGGTCGAGCCCGACCTCGTCTCGGTGCTCCGGGACTTCGCCTTCGCGCCCGTC
>JAAAPF010000060.1 GCA_009908425.1 Alphaproteobacteria bacterium | reverse complement strand
CCGGCCCGCGCCGCCGAGCTGAAAGACGTCGCCGTCGGCGCGGGCGGCGGCGGCTTCGCCGCGTTGGACGAAACGCGCCACCGTGGAGGCAGCGGCCGCGGGCGCGGCGGCGCCGCGCTCGCCGCCGTCGAGCGCGAGCTCCGCCCCGTCGCCGAGCGCGGGCCGGGCGCGCGCGGCCGCGACCTCGCCGCCGCCCGGCGGCAGGTCGACCCCGGGGGCCCCGGCGCTCGTGGACGCGGTCGCGGCGGTGTCCTCGACCCAGCCCGCGTCGCGCATCAACAACAGGCCGATGAAGGCCGCGGTGATCGGCACGTTCAACGGCGCGGTTTCCTGGGGGCGCGCGGTGCGGTCGGCCCGCGGCTGCACGGCCGGCGGGGCGGACGGACGAGCCGCCGGGGCGGCGGGCGTGACCTTCGCGGACATGGCGTGCGGTTCCCGAAAGGCGAAAACGCCGACAATTCGAGCAAATTAACCGATGGTTGACATACGGCAAGCGAATCTTTTCGGCGATCCGCCGCGCCGGCGGGAAAACCTTGCGAAAATCGGAAACACCGCTTCATTGGGGCTGAGATGCCGACCAATGTGCTCGCCGGTAGATTGATGGCGCCGCCGGCGCCGCGCCGCGCGGCGGCCGCCACCGGCGCCGGCCGCGTGGGCTCGCCGCGGTCGGCGGCGTGGTGCCGCCGCGCCGACGGCGGTGCCGGGCGCCGGTGGCGGCGACCGTCGCCGGGCACCGGCGTAGCGGACGCGACACAGTGGAGTGGAACGGCCCGAGCGGGGGTATCGGCGCCGTTGACGGCGCCGCCGCATCCCGCTTTATCGCCTCCGACCAGACCGCTCGCGGGTTCCCGTGGCCAATCCGAACTTGACCCGAAGGATGAAGTTTTCGACGACCGGGTGCGGTCGATTGTGACCGGGACGATCCGCCACCCCGCGACCGTCCACCTCCGGGGTGGCACGGCGCGCGTCCGCGGCGGCTCGCCCCTCTTCGCAAGCGGTCGCGCCGGCGAAGCGCCGCCGCGTCCATCGGAAGAACGCCACCAGTCGATGTTGGATCCCCGCTCTTGACCGCCTGCGAACTCGCGATCGTCGGGGCGTCGTGCCGGCTGCCCGGTGACGTCGCGGACCTCGACGGGCTCTGGGGGCTTTTGGACGGCGAGCGTTGCGCGGTCACCGAGATCCCCGACGACCGCTGGACCAAGGCCGCCTTCTTCAGTCCCGACCGTCAGGCCGCCGGCAAGGCCTACACCTTCGCCGCCGGTGTCATCGACGGCGTCGACCGCTTCGATCCCGGTTTCTTCGGGATGTCGCCGCGCGAGGCCCGTCAGGTCGACCCGCAGCAACGGCTCGCCCTCGAGCTCGCCGCGGCCGCCTTCGACGACGCCGGGCTCGCCTTCGACCGCCTCGCCGGCGGCGGCGTCGGGGTCTTCGTCGGCGCCTCCAGCACCGACTACGCCGACATCCGCCAGGGCGACCCGCACGGCGGCGACGCCTATTTCATGACCGGCAGCGCGCTCAGCATCGTCGCCAACCGGATCTCCTACGCCTTCGATCTGCACGGGCCGAGCTACGTCGTCGACACCGCCTGCTCGTCGTCGCTGGTCGCCCTCGACGCGGCGCGGCGGGCGCTCGCCGACGACCGCGTCGAGCTCGCCCTCGTCGGCGGCGTCAACCTGCTCTTGAGCCCGTTCCCGTTCCTCGGCTTCTGCCGGGCGGGCATGCTGTCGCCGGGTGGCCGCTGCCGGGCCTTCGACGCCGCCGGCGACGGCTACGTCCGCGCCGAGGGGGGCGGCTTCGTGGTCCTCAAGCGGCTCGCCCAGGCGCGCGCCGACGGCGACCGCATCCACGGCGTGGTGCGGGCCAGCGGCACCAATGCCGACGGCCGCACCGCCGGGTTGTCCCTGCCCGATCCGAGCTCCCAGCGCCGCCTGCTGGAGCAGGTGTACGGCGACGCCGGGCTCGACCCCGACCGGCTGGTTTACCTCGAGGCCCACGGCACCGGCACCGCGGTGGGCGATCCCGCCGAGGCCGCCTCGATCGGCGAAGCCCTGGTCGGTCGCCGTCGCGCCGCGCCCCTGCCGGTGGGCTCGATCAAAGGCAATGTCGGCCACCTCGAGCCCGCCTCGGGCATGGCCGGGCTGTTGAAGGCGGTCGCCGTCCTCGCCCACGGCCGCATCCCGCGCTCGCTGTTCTTCGAGACCCCCAATCCGGCGATCGACTTCGACCGCCTCGGCCTGCGGGTCGTCGCGCGGACCGAGCAGCTGACCGCGGGCGACGGCGCCCTGGTGGGGGTGAACTCCTTCGGCTTCGGTGGCGCCAACGCCCACGTCGTGATCGAAGCGCCGCCGGCGGTGGCCGCCCCGGCGGCGGTCGACCGCCGGCCGCCGCCGGTGATCCTGACCGCGCACAGCCGCGACGCGCTCGCCCGCGAGGCCGCCGCGGCCGGCGCCGCGCTCCGCGCCGGCGATGCCCGCGAGGCCTACGATCACGCCTGGACGCGGGCGTTCAGGCGGCGGTTCGAGGCGCACCGCCTGGTGGTCGAGGCCGACGACCTCGAGACCCTGGCCCGCGGCCTCGACGACGCCGGCGGCGACGCCCTCGGCCGGCGCGGTGAGGTGGTGGGCGAGCGGCCGCGGGCGGCGTTCGTCTTCTCCGGCAACGGCTCGCAATGGGTCGGCATGGGCCGGCGCCTGCTCGCCGAGGATCCGGCGTTCCGCGCCGTGATCCGCGAGGTCGACGCCGCCTTCGCCGGCTACGGCGACTTTTCGATCGAGGCCGTGGTCGCCGAGGCGACGGCCGACGACCTGGCGGCGACCGAGCGCGCCCAGCCGCTGTTGTTCGCCTTGCAGGTGGCGATCGCCCGGCGGCTGGAGGCCCTCGGCCTCGTCCCCGACGTCGTCGTCGGCCACAGCGTCGGCGAGGTCGCGGCGGCGCACGTCGCCGGGCTGTTGTCGCTCGCGGACGCCGTCGCGGTCATCTTCCACCGCAGCCGGGCGCAGGGGCTGACCCGCGGCCGCGGCCGGATGATGGCACTCTCGCTCGACGCCGAGGAGCTCGAGGCGCTGTTGGAGCCCCATGCGGGCGAGGTCGAGCTCGCGGGCGTCAACGCGCCCGGCGACTACACGCTGGCCGGTCCCGAGGACGCGCTCGCCGCCATCGCCGAGCGCTGCACGGCGCGCGGCCGTTTCGCCAAGCTGCTCGACCTCGACTACGCCTTCCACAGCCGGGCGATGGCCCCGGTCGAGGATCTCGTCGAGGAGAGGCTGGCCGGCCTCAGGCCGCAGCCCTGCCGCTGCCCGATGATCTCGGCGGTGACCGGGACCCGGCTCGACGCGGCGACGCTCGCGCGCGCCTATTGGTGGCGCAACATCCGCGAACCGGTCGTCTTCGCCGACGCCTTCGCCGCGGTGGTCGACGACGGTCCCGTGGTCGCGGTCGAGATCGGCCCGAAACCGGTGCTCGCGGCCTATATGCGCAAGGTGGCGCAGGCCCGCGGCGGCCGCTTGACGGTGGTGCCGGCGCTCGCCCCCGGCGCCGACGGCCCCGACCGCCTGCGGGCGATGGTGGCGGACGCCTTCGTCGCCGGCGCGCGCGTCGATTGGTCGACGCGGTTCGGTGCGCCGGGTCGGGTCGCGACGCTGCCGGCGCGGGCTCTCGACCGCGAGCCGTACTGGTTCCCGGTGAGCGGCCGTGGCCTCGACCTCGTGCATCCCGCCGGCGGTCATCCGCTGTTGGGCTTTCGCGCCCACGAGACCGAGCACCGCTGGGAGCGCGACCTCGATCTCGCCGCGCTGGACTGGCTCGGGGATCACCGCGTCGGCGAGCAGGTCGTGGTTCCGGCCGCCGCCTTCGTGGAGACGGCCCTGGCCGCCGCCGCCGAGGCCTTCGGTACGGCCGACGGCACGCACCGGCTCGGCGTGACCCGGCTCGACATCCTGCGCCCGTTGCGCCTGGAGGCGGGCAAGATCGGACGCGCCCGGGTCGAGCTCGCGGCGCTGGACGGCCGATTGACCATCGCCGCCGCCGGCGCCGACGCCCGCAGCTTCGCGCCGCACGCGACGGCGCGGGTGGAGCGCGTCGAGGCGGCCGCCGAGGCCCGTCGGCCGCGGCTCGCGGCCGACGACGCCGACACGCCCGTCGACCCCGCCCGGCTCTACGCCCGCGCCGAGCACCTGGGCCTGCATTACGGCCCGGTGTTCAGGCGTCTGCGGGCGTTGCGGCGGGGCGACGACGTCGTCACCGGCGACCTCGACCGCCGCGACGACGGCGGGTTTCTGCTCGCCCCGAGCGCCGGGGACGCGGCGCTGCACGCGCTGATCGCGCTGCTGCCGCCGGAGGTCGAGACCGCCTTCCTGCCGGTCGGCTTCGCTCGGCTCGAACTGGTGAGCGCCGCCCCGATCACCGCTTTCACCGCCCGCGTGGTGCGGCGCCACCGGCGATCGTTCGCCGCCGACATCGAATGGTACGGAGTGGACGGTAGGGTCGTGGCCCGCGCCGCGTCGGCCCGCTTTCGGGTCGCGCCGCACCTGCGCGCCGGACCCCCCGACCGGCTCGCCATGGCGCTCCGGCCACGCGCCGCGCGCGGGCGCGACGGGCGGGCGAGGCCGTCAACGGGGCTCGCGGTGGACGCCGCCGGTCGCGCGGAATCGGGCGAGCGGGCGCGGCGCCGCCGGCATTACCGCGAGGAGACCGCGCCGCTGTTGGCCGCGGCCGCCGCGGATTACGCCCGCCGGGCTCTCGGGCCTGCGTTCGCCCGTTCCGCCCCGCGCGACCTCGGCGCCCTCGCCCAGACGCTCGGCTGTCCGAGCGAGGTCCGGCCGTTGTTGCGCCGGCTGGTGGCGATGCTGGAGGAGGACGGCCGCCTCGCGCGTGATCCCGACGGCTGGCGCCTGCTGGACACCACCGAACTGCCGGCGGCGGAGCCGATTCTGCGCGCGGTCGTCGCCGACAGCCCCGAGCACGCCGTCGACGCGCTGCTGCTCGCACGCGCCGGCGACACCCTGGCGGCGACGCTGCAGGGCGCGCGCGCGAGCGACACGGAGCGCTTCGAGGACAGCCCGGCCTTCGCCCATTGGCGCCACGGCAGTCCCGTCGTCGGCGACGGCCGGCGGGCGCTGCTGGCCGCGGTCACGGCGGTGGTGGGCGCGTGGCCCGAGGATCGGCCGCTGCGGGTGTTGAACGTCGGTACCGGAGACGCCGCCTTCGCGCACGCGCTGGTCGAGCGCCTCCCCGTCGCGCGCACCACCCTGGTGCATCTGGCCCTCACCCACCGCGCCCGCGGCACGCTCGACGCGCTGGTCGGCGATCGCGCGGGCGTCCGGGTCGAGGAGAACCCGCTCGCCACCGCCGAGGTCGTGGCGGAGGGTGACTTCGACCTGGTCGTCGCCAACCACGCCCTGCACGTCACCCGTGACGACGAGGCCGCGCTCGGCGCGCTCCGGCTGTCGCTGGCGCCGGGCGGCATGGCGCTGATCGCCGAACGTCAGGTCGACCGCCTCGCCGATCTGGTCTTCGACGGCAACCCGCGGTGGTTGCCCGCCCCGGGCGACGTCGCGGTGCTGCCGCGGGTCGGCACCGCGCAGCACTGGCTCGCCGCGCTCGAGGCCGCCGGCTTCGAGGAGGTCCGCGGTCCCGACGACCCCGCGGCGGTGGTGCCCGGCGAGGGCTTCGTCATCGCCGCCGCCCGACCCGCCGCGGCGGCAGCGGAGGCGCCACCCGAGGGGGCGCCGACGCTGACCACCGCCGGCGTGCCCGCCGCCGCGGCCGATGCGCTCGCCGCCCGCCTCGAGTTGGTCCCCGCGGACGCCGCCGCGGCGGCGCTGTGGTGGGTCGAGCCCGAGCGTGGGGGCGGCGCCGCCGGC
>JAAAPF010000248.1 GCA_009908425.1 Alphaproteobacteria bacterium | reverse complement strand
GGGCGCGCGCACGGCGGTTGCGACGCGGGCGCCACCTCTTGCGCTTTCGGCGCAGCGGCCGGCTCGGCATCGGCCGCCACAGGCGGCTGCGGGGTCGCGGCCGCGGGCCGCGGGGACGACGCGTCCGCCGGCGGCGACGGTTCGCCGCGGCGGGCGAACGGCGGCGCGTTGGCGCGGCGCTCCTGCGATATGGTCTCGTCGTCGCCGGCGGCACGCGCCGCCAACACCTTGCGGCGTTGCTCCCGTGCCGCGGCCAGTTTCGCGGCCAACACGCCCGGATCGTAGGGCTGGCCCGTCGGCGCCCCACCGTCCTTCGCGGTGTCGGTCCGGTCCCCGCCCGGATCGTCCTCTGCCATCCCGTCAACCCGTCTCGCCGTCCGCGCCGGCGCGACCGCGCCGCTCGTTCGACGACCGCACCGTCGCCTCGCGCCGCCGCGCCGTCCGCGCGCGGACGGCGCCGACGCAGGTCTTCGCTGTCCTCGACGCTGTCTAGCGGGTCGCGCCAGGGTCCGTCGAGATCGCAGCGGCGGCGCCGGGCCCGGCGCCCGCGCCGGCGGGGCCGGCGGGCGAAGGTAGAGGGATGGCGGGGCACAGCTTGACCGTGGACCTCGGCGCACGAAGCCGGCACCTTGCCGCGCGGGTTCGCCCGCACGACGGACTCCGAGCGAGGACACGACAACGGGGATGACGGTTGGCGATGCGCGCTCTCGGCCTCGCGGTTCTGCTCACGGCGGCGCTGCCGGCCTGTGACGGCCTCTATCACGAGCGGCCCTCCCTCTACGCCGACAACCGGATCCAGCGCGGCAAGGCCGATCTCGCGCGCGGTGATCGCGCGGCCGCGCTCGCACACTACGAGGCCGCCGCCGCCCGCGGCGATCCGTTCGGCGAGTACAAGGCCGCGCAGCTCCACTCCGGCGGGCCGCGCGCCGAGCGCGACGAGGAACGGGCGGTCGAGCTGCTGCGGCGCGCCGTCGCCAAACGGAGCGACGTCCGCCCCGAAGCGTGGGCGCTGTTGGGGCGACTCATCGCCGACGACGAGCCCGAGGAGGCGCTCGCCCTCTTCCGTCGGGCCGACGCGGCGCGCGCCGACGTGCCCCCGGGCGAGATGGCCCGGCTCCTGATCGAGCAGGGCTTCGCGGACGAGGCCGAGCCCTGGCTCGCCCGGGGCCGCGCCGAGGACGACGTCATCGCGCTGCGGCTCTCGATCGAGCGGGCGCTCGCGGCGCGCGCCCACGGCGACGCCGAGCGCTACGCCCTACAGCTCGCCGACGTCTACCGCGACCTGTTGGAGTACGAGGGTGAGACCTGGGCGGCGTGGGAGCTCGCCCGTCTCCACGACGAGGGCGAGGCCCTGCCGCGCGACGTCGGCGAGGCGATCCGCTGGTACACCGTCGCCGCCGAAGCGGGCGAAGTCCGCGCCATGCGCCGGCTCGCCCGCGGCTTCCTGCAGGGCTACGACGGCTTTCCGGTGAACGCGACGGAGGGGCGGCGCTGGGGCGAGCGCGGCGTCGCCGTGGGCGACGTGGCGACCACGGCCTATCTCGGCCGCGCGCTGCTCACCGGCGAGCCGCTCGCCCGCGATCCCGCGCGCGCCGAGGAGCTGCTCCTGATCGCCGCCGCGGAAGGCCACAACGCCGCGATGACCGATCTGGGCCGGGCCTATCTCACCGGCGAGGTCCTGGCCCAGCACGTCGAACGTGGGCTCACGCTCCTGGAGGCCGCGGCGGCCGCCGACAACGCCTCGGCCCTCACCGCGCTCGGCTGGGCGTACTGGAACGGCGACGGCGTGCCGCAGAACCGTGACCGCGCCCGCACCTTCATGCGTCAGGCGCAGGCGCTCGGCCATCCCTCGGCCGAGAAGTTCTTCGAGCTCTTCGGCTGACGGCGCCACCGAACCCCTCGCGACGGCGGCGGTGACGCGGTCGCTCAGGGCAGCGCGATGCGCCGCATCACCTCGTCCTTCAACACCAACCAGTGCCGCAGCGCCCCGGCGATGTGGGCCAGCGCGAGCACGGCGATGGCCGCGCCGACGACGCCGTGCAGGTAGAACAGCGTCTCCGACAGCGCCTCGTTCTCGCCGATCAGCGGCGGTAGGTTGGCGTCGAAGAACTGGACGGGAAAGCCGCCGGCGGCGGTCGCGGCCCACCCCAGCACCGGCATCACGATCAACAGGGCGTAGAAGGCCAGATGGGTGGCGCGGGCGACGCCCCAGACCGCGGGCGACAGCGACGGCGCCGGAGCCGGCGCGCCGAAGGCGAGCCGCAGCGCCAAGCGTAGCACCATCAGGCCGAGCACCAGCACGCCGGCCGTCTTGTGATACTTGTAGATGGCGTTGGTGGCGTCGAGGCCTAGGCGCTGGTTGAGCCCCTCGAACCCGAACGCCCAGATGGTCGCGCCGCCCGCGAGCGCGCCGAGCACGAGAACCGCGATCAGCCAGTGCAGCACCCGTTGCGCGAAGGCGTACCGCGCCTCGCTCCGCGCCACCGCCACGTCACTCATCTCAGCCTCCTCGGCGACCGGTCTCCTCGATGCAGCTTATGCCGGCGAGGGCCGATGGCCAGCCACTTGTGTGCGAGTGGACCCCACCGTCGCCCGGCTGCCACGAAGGTCGCCCCGGCGCGATTGCCTCGCGTCCAGCGCCGCTCTACGGTCGCCGCCGCGTCAAAAGGAGGAGCACCGATGATCGCCACGGCGGAACGGCTCGCCCGGATCAAGCCGTCGCCCACGATCGCCGTCACCAACCTCGCCCGCGAGCTTAAGGCCCAGGGGCGCGACGTCATCGGCCTCGGCGCCGGCGAGCCCGATTTCGACACCCCCGACCACGTCAAGGAGGCGGCGATCGCGGCGATCCGTGCCGGCGACACCAAGTACACCGCGGTCGACGGCACGCCGGCCCTGAAGGCGGCGATCGCACGCAAGTTCGAACGCGACAACGGCCTCGCCTACGGGCCCGAGCAGATCACCGTCGGGACCGGCGGCAAGCAGGTCCTCTACAATGCGTTCACCGCGACCCTCGATCCGGGCGACGAGGTGGTCATCCCGGCGCCCTACTGGGTGTCGTATCCCGACATGGTGCTGCTGGCCGGTGGTGAGCCCGTCTTCGTGACCTGCCCGGAGCAGACCGGCTTCAAGCTCCGTCCCGACGACCTCGAGACCGCGATCACCCCGCGTACCAAATGGGTCGTCCTCAACTCGCCCAACAACCCGACCGGCGCGGCCTACAGCGCCGGCGAGCTCGCCGCGCTCTGCGCGGTGCTGGAGCGCCACGACCACGTCGCGGTGCTCACCGACGACATGTACGAGCACCTGGTCTACGACGACTTCACCTTCACCACCCCGGCGCAGGTGGCGCCCGCCCTCTATGACCGGACGCTGACGGTGAACGGCGTCTCGAAGGCCTACGCGATGACCGGCTGGCGCATCGGCTACGCCGGCGGGCCCGCGGAGCTCGTCAAGGCGATGGCCAAGGTGCAGTCGCAGAGCACCTCCAACCCGTCGTCGATCAGCCAGGCGGCCGCGGTCGCCGCGCTCGACGGGCCGCACGACTTCATCGCCGAGCGCAACGCCGTCTTCGAGCAGCGCCGCGACCTCGTCGCCGAGCGGCTCGACGCCGTGCCCGGGCTGCGCTGCCGCCGGCCGGAGGGCGCGTTCTACGTCTATCCCAGCTGCGCCGGCGTCATCGGCAAGCGCACGCCCGACGGGCGCGTGCTGGCGAGCAGCGAGGACTTCGCGCGCTATCTCCTGGAGAGCGAGGGCGTGGCGGTGGTCCACGGCGGCGCCTTCGGGTTGGACCCGTGCTTTCGGATCTCCTACGCCACCGCGACCGACGTCCTGGAGGAGGCCTGCACCCGGATCGAACGGGCCTGCGCCGCGCTCGCCTGAGCTTCAGGGCTCGAGCGGCGGCGCCCGCACCCTGTCGCCCGGCGCGATGCCGAGGCGGGCGGCGAGGCCGGCGTTGATCTCGAGGACCGCACGCACCGGCTGCTCGGGGCCGTGGGGAACGAGGGTTTCGGGCTCGGTACGTTCGGCGATGTGGACGATGCGGCCGGCGGCGTCGATGAACAGCATGTCGAGCGAGATGAAGGTGTTCTTCATCCAGAAGCTCACCCGCCGCGGCGGATCGAAGAGGAAGAGCATGCCGGCGTCCGGCGCCAACTCGTCGCGAAACATCAGCCCGCGGGCGCGCTCGTCCGCGGTGTCCGCGACCTCGGCCCGGAACAGGTGCTCGCCGTCGGCGGTGGCGACGACCACCGGCACCGTCGCCGGCCGCGCGCCCGCCGCCGGCGACGCCAGCGCCAGGAGGACCACGATGACGCCGCCCCAGAGCCGTTGCCGGACCGCGCTTCGATGACCGCTCACCACGTTCCCGATCTCCGCCGTCACATCCGCGTCGTGCCGGACTTCCCCAAGCCCGGCATCCAGTTCTACGACATCTCGACGCTGTTGGCGCACGCCGGGGCCTGGCGCACCGCCGTCGCCGCGATGGCGCGGGAGGTCGAGCCGTTCGTACCCGACACGCTGGTCGCGATCGAGAGCCGCGGCTTCATCTTCGCCGCGCCGATCGCGGTCGAACTCGGCCTCGGCATGGTGATGGTCAGGAAGCGCGGCAAGCTGCCCGGCAACGTCCACTCGTTCTCCTACGAGCTCGAATACGGCAACGACGTGGTCGAGGTCTCGGCCGACCTGATCGTGCCGGGCCAGAAGGTGGTGATCGTCGACGACCTGATGGCCACCGGCGGGACCTGCAAGGCGTCGGTGGACCTTCTGGAGCAGGTCGGGGTCGAGACGCTCGGCTGCGTCTTCTTGATGGAGCTGGCCGGCCTCGGCGGGGCCGAGCGCATGGGCGTGCCCTGCCGTTCCATCCTGCAACTCCCCGCCTGATCACCGATGACGGACCCGGCTTCGCTCGACCAGCCGCTCTACCGGCGCGTCTACCACGCCCTGCACGACGAGATCGTGGCGGAGAAATGGCCGCCCGGCACGCTCTTGCCGAACGAGCCGACGCTGGCGCAACAGTTCTCGGTCTCCCGGGTAACGATCCGGCGCAGCCTCGCCGAGCTTGAGCCGCCGCGGTCACGGTACGACGGTGCGCAGCCGCTGGCCGGCGCCGCCGGTGAACGCCGCCGTGTCGGGGTTGCTCGCCGACATCAAGTCGCTCGCGGCGCGCACTGAGGTGGAACTGCTGCACTTCGGCGTCGCGCCCCTCCCCACCGCCGTCGCCGGCATGCTGGAGCTGGCACCCCAGACCCGCGCCCTCCACCTGATCCGCCTGCGGCGGTTCGGCGGTGCGCCATACTGCCACCAGGTCAACTGGCTGCGCGCCGACGTCGCCGAGCGGCTGGATCCGGACGAGGTCGTGGCTTCCGGGCTGGTCGCGATCTACGAGCGCCTGGGGCTGCTGCCGCGCACCGCGCGGCAGCGCTGTTTCGCCCGCGCCGCCGGCACGACCGTGGCCTCGCTGTTGGAGGTGACCGCGAGCGCCCCGGTGCTCGGGCTCGAGCGGGTGTTCCGCGACGGCGACGGCCGCCCCTTCGACGCGATGAGCGGGCTCTTCCGGGCCGACCGCTTCGTCTTCGACATGACCATGCACGTCGACGGCTGACCCGCCCGCGGGCGAACCGCCGCGACGGCGGTCGGGGGCGGCTCGGCGACCGCGGCCGAACGCGGCGTCGACGACGACGGCACGCCGTCCGCGGATGCCGAGGACGGCCCTGTCCCCCTCGCCGCGGGACCCGCCGCCCGGCGGCTCGAGGTCACGCGATCGCTCGACACCGATGCGGCGGCCGAGCGGTCACGCGACGCCGCGGGACGGCCGGGTCACGCATCGGTGCTCTCGGGAGACGGGCCGGCGCGGACCTCGCGGAAACCGCCGTCGCGCGGAAAGCCCTGGGGC
>JAAAPF010000077.1 GCA_009908425.1 Alphaproteobacteria bacterium | reverse complement strand
GCGGACGGCACGCGGCCAGTCTACGGCGCCGAGGCGCGCTTTCAGCACGACCCGCATTGGCGCGACAACGTCCTCTTCTACGAGTACTTCCACGGCGACATCGGCGCCGGGATCGGCGCGGCGCACCAAACGGGCTGGACCGGCCTCGCCGCGGTGTTGATGGAAGCACACGCCGAACCTCCGACGGCCGCCGACGTCTCGCCGTCGACGGCGCGAGCGCCCCTGGGCTTGCGTCCGGACTGAGGCGCCGCCGCGGAGCGCCGCAGCCTGCACCCGCGGCCGATCAGCGCCGCCGCGGAGCGCCGTGCGGACCTGCCTCCGCGCCGCGACGCCCACGCGCCGAGGGTCACCTCCGGCACCCGGCGGCAACGCTCGGCGGGCCCTGTTCGACCGGGAGATCGCGTGCCAGGGCAAGGCCTCCCGTCCGTCGCGGGCCAGGATCGGATCCAGGCGCTCGACCGGCGGCCGTTCGCCGCCCATCCTCGCGCCGGATCGGCCGCCGGCGGGCGAAGCTCGGCGGCCGGTCGGCGAAAGGAGAGCGGCATGCGGGCGATCCGGTTCGGCGGCGGGCGCTGGGCCGCGGCGGGCGTGACGGCACCGCGGCTGGCCGGCGTCGTCGTCGTGGCGGCGATCGTCCTCGGCCTCACCGGCGCGCCCCAGCTCCGCTTCGGCGACGATCGGCGCGCCCTCTTCCGCACCACGCTGGCGGGCGCGACCGCGCCCGCCTTCGCCGACCCGGCGGAGACGGCGCTGCTCCTGATCGAGGGCGACCTCGCCAGCGCCGATACCTGGCGCGCCTTCACCGGCCTCGTCGGCGAGTTGGAGGCGGCACTCGGCGAGGACGCCGTGACCTCGATCCTCGACGTCCGGGCGGTCGTCCGCGCCACCGGCCCGCCGGACGCCACCGCCCTGTTCGAGGGCGAGACGCGCCCACCACCGGCGGCGCTCACCCCCGCGGCGCTCGCCCGCCATCCGTTGAACACGCCGGCGCTGCTCACGCCCGAGCTCGACGCCGCGCTCGTGCGGCTCGCGCCGGACCCGACACTGGCCCCGGTCGGCGCTGCCCGCCGCATCCAGGACGCGGCGGTGGCCGTGGCGGCCGGTCTGCCGCCGGGGCTCGACCACACGCTCACCGGCCTGCCGATCGTGCGGCTCGAGCTCGTCACCAGCCTGGCACGTCAGCAGCCATGGCTGTTGGGCGGTGGCCTCGCCGTCGGCTTCGCGCTCGGCGCGGTGCTGTTGGGGCGGGTGAGCGACGCCGTCGTCGTGGCGACGATGCCGGTCGTCGTGATCGTCACGCTCTACGGCGCCCTGGGCCAGACCGGCCTGCGGCTGACCCCGCTGATCAACAACCTGCCGCTGTTGCTGCTGGCGCTCGCCTTCACCACCAGCCTGCACCTGGTCTACGCTGCGCGCGGCGGCCTGCACGCCCACGGCCACGACTTCGCTCGTCTCGCGGCGACGATGCGGCGGGTCGTGCCGGCGGTGGTGCTCTCCGCACTCACCACCGCGCTCGCCTTTCTCACCCTGCTCGCCACCGGCTCCGAGGCGCTCGCCCGGTTCGGCCTTTTGGGCGCGGCGGCGGTCATGGGCCTCGTCCCGGCCGCGGTGATCGTCCACCCGGCGGTGATGGCATTCGCGCTCCGGCTCGGCTGGCGGCCGGTGCCGGCGAGGCACGACGCCGGCCGCGTGGCGCGGGCGATCGAGGCCGGGTGCCTCACCCTCGCGCGCGGCCTCGACGCCCGGCGCCGGGTGATCGCGCTCGCCGCGCTCGCGGCGACCGTCGCCGCCGGCGTGGCCTTCGCCCAGACCCGCCCCGCCTTCTCCTTCCTCGACGACATCCGCCGAGACGCGGCGGTGGCCGAGAGCTCGGCGCGCGTCGGCGCGCGCTTCGACGCCGGTGCCGCGATCGTGCTGCCTCTGCCGCTCGAGCTCGATCCACCCGATCCCGCCGCGCTGACCCCGCTGCGCACCGCCCACGAGGCGGCGGTGGCGGCGTTTCCCGGCGCGGCGGTGCTGTCGCCCTGGACGCTGATCGACTGGCTCGCCGCCACCGGCCGGGCGGTCACGGCCGACCGCCTCGACACCATGCTGGCGGCGGCGCCGCCGCCCTTTCGCCGGCTCCTCCTCGCTGGCGAGGGCACGCCGGCGCTCGTCCTCACACTGGCGCCGCGCGAGAGCGCCGCGATCGCCGCCGCGGCGGCGCGACTGGAAGCGGCGGTGGGCGAGCGGCTCGGGGCCGACCTCGCCGGCACGGCACAGGGCCTCGCCGTCGATGCCGCCCGGCGCGGACCGGAGCTCGTCGCCGCCGTCGCCCGCGGGCTCGCAGCGGCGGCCGCCGGTGCCGCGCTCCTGCTCGCCGTCGCCTGCCGCTCGGCCCGCGTCGCCCTGATCGCGCTCGTGGCCAACCTGCTGCCGGTGCTGCTGGTGGGGGCCACACTTGTCGTGACCGGCCAGCCGCTGCGCCTCGCCAGCGCGATGGCGCTCACCATCGCGCTCGGCATCGCCGTCGACGGCACCGCACATCTGCTCAACCGCTTCGCCCCGCTCGCCGCCCGCCGTCGGCCGCGGGCGGCGCTCGCCCGCACGCTGCGCGAGCTCGGCCCGGTGCTGGTGATGAGCACCGCCGTCTTGTGCCTCGGCCTCGTGCCTGCGCTCGGGAGCTGGTCGGCGGGCGTGGCGCTCTTCGCCGGCTTCGCCATCGCGACCCTCGTCTTCGCGCTGATCGCCGATCTCGTCGTCCTCCCGCCCCTGCTCGTGCTCGGCCGCGCGCGGCATCAAGGCTCCGCGAGCGGCCGCTGAGCCGTCGCGACGTTCGCCATCGCCGGGCTATATCGCGCCGTGTTCGTGCCGGAGTCCGCCCCTTCGTGAGCCGTATCGACGCCCCCGCCGACCGCGCCGACCCGGTTCGCCTCGCCGGTCTCGCCACCGCGCTGCCGCCGCACGTGCTCGACCAGGGGGAGATCGTCCCGCGCCTGGCGCGCCTGTTCGCTCAAACGCGCTCGCGCCGCTGGCTGGAGCGCGTCGTCGCGAACGCCGGCATCGACGTCCGCCATGCGGTCTGCCCACCCGACTGGTTCGAACGGCCCCACGGCTGGCCGGAGCGCGCCGAGCGCTACGTCGCGGGCGCCGGGGCCCTCTTCGTCGACGCCGCCGAGGCCGCGCTCGCCGAGGCCGGGTGGCGGGCCCGCGAGGTCGACACCGTGGTCACCGTCTCCTCCACCGGCCTCGCCACCCCGACGCTGGAGGCGCGCGCGTTCCACCGCCTGGGCCTGCGCGCGGACGTCCGCCGCGTCCCGGTCTTCGGGCTCGGCTGCGCGGGCGGCGTCACCGGCCTGGCGCTGGCCCGCCGTCTGGCCGCGGCCGAGCCGGGCGCGCGCGTGCTCGTCGTCTGCGTCGAGACCTGCACCCTCAACCTCCAGACCGATCGCCCCACCAACGCCGACCTCGTCGCCGCCGTCCTCTTCGCCGACGGCGCCGCCGCGGCGTGCGTGGTGGCGGACGGCGGGGTGGGGGCGGGGGCGGTTATGCTCGGCGACGGCGTCGAGCATCTGTGGGCCGACACCCTCGACGTCATGGGCTGGCAGGTGCACGATGACGGTCTCGGCGTCGTCTTCGACCGTGCCATCCCCGACTTCGTCGACGCCCATCTGGCGGACGCGGTGGCGGCGGGGCTCGCCGCTGGCGGGCGCGGGCGAGGTGACGTCGCCCGCTTCGTCTGCCATCCGGGCGGGCCCAAGGTGCTGGCGGCGATTGAGCGCGTCCTCGCCCTGCCGGCGGGCCGGCTCGACCACGAGCGCGAGGTGCTGCGCGCCTGCGGCAACATGTCGTCGCCGACGGTGCTGTTCGTGCTCGAGCGCGTGCTGCGCGCCCCGCCCGCCGGCACGCTGGTGCTGAGCGCGCTCGGGCCCGGCTTCACGGCCTCGCTTCTGCCGCTCAAGGTCGCGGGCTGAGATGACGAGCGGACTGTGGCTGGTCGCCTTCGTCACCCTGCAGCGCCTGGCCGAGCTCGCCCTCGCCCGGCGCAACACCCGCCGCCTCATGGCCCGGGGCGGCCGAGAGGTGGCGCCCGGGCACTACCCGGCACTGGTGGCCTTCCACGCTGGCTGGCTCGCGCTGATGTGGGCACTCGCCGTCGAGGCCGCACTGGTACCGCTCTGGACCGCCGTCTTCGCCGGCCTGCAGGCGTTTCGTCTGTGGATCCTCGCAAGCCTCGGCGAACGCTGGACGACGCGGATCATCATCGTCGACGAGCCCCTGGTGCGGCGCGGCCCCTACCGCGTCCTCGCCCACCCCAACTACGCCCTCGTCGTCGCCGAGATCGCGGTGGTGCCGCTCGCCCTCGGCGCGCCCTGGGTGGCGCTCGCGGTCTCGCTGCCGCACGTCGCGCTCCTGCGCATCCGGATCAAGGCGGAAGAAGCGGCGCTCGCCGCGGCGTGGATTCCTGCGGCCGAGTGCCGCACAGATGGGCCGTAGAACCGAGCGCGCGGCGGGCAACCCCGCCGAGCCGGTCGTCCTCGACGTCCCGGAGCAACATGACGCAGCGCCGGTGAACGACGAGGGATACCTCACGCGGCGGTCGCAATCCTTCCCGGCGCGTGCAATCGCCGCGGGGGTGCGACGTTGCTGCACGGCATGGCGGCGGTGCGCGGCGCTCAGTGCGAGGCCGGGCCGAGCGTGGCCTGGACCGTGCGGCGTTCGCCGCCGCGGATCAGCCCGAGCTCGATACGGTCGCCGACCTCGAAATCCGCCAGAACGGCGCGCAAGGTGTCGCCGTCCGGTGTGGCCCGCCCGCCGGCCTCGACGATGATGTCCCCGGGAACGAGCCGGCCGCCGGGCGCGATCCGTGCCGGCCGGAGACCCAGGCGGTCCGCGGCGCTGCCCGGCTCGACGCCCACGACCATCGCGCCCTCGACGCCGAGCCGGCGCGCGAGCGCGTCGGCGCGCGGATCGGTCTCGATGCCGAGCGACGGCGGGGCGTAGCGGCCGCGGGCGATCAGCTGGGGGACGACCCGGTTCACCACGTCGACCGGGACCGCGAAACCGACGCCGGCGCTGGCGCCCGACGGGCTGTAGATCGCGGTGTTGACGCCGACGAGCCGGCCGGCGCTGTCGAGGAGCGGGCCGCCGGAATTGCCGGGGTTGATCGCGGCGTCGGTCTGGACGAGGCCGGCGATGGCGCCGTCCCCGGTCTGCAGCCGCCGCTTCAGCGCGGACACGACGCCGGTGGTGAGCGTCCAGTCGAGGCCGAAGGGATTGCCGATCGCGAAGACGCTCTGGCCCACCCGCAGCTGGGCGCTGCGTCCGATCGGCAAGGGCGGCGGCCGGCCGACGCCGACGCCGATCCGGAGCACCGCCAGATCATGGCGCGGGCTGGTGCCCACCAGCTGGGCGCGGTAGCTGCGGTCGTCGGCGAGCCGCACGGTCGCTCGCGAAGCGCCCTCGACCACGTGGTGGTTGGTGACGACGTGGCCGAGTTCGTCCCAGACGAAGCCCGAGCCGGTGCCGCGCGGCACGTCGAAGACGTCGCGGCTCCAGGGGTCGATCACGCGCTCGGCGGTGGAGATGAAGACGACGCTGTCGCGCGCCTGCTCGAACAGCGCGATCGTCGCCTGCTCGAGCGGCGCCAGCTCGCCGCGGGCGGCGACGGGCCGAGGCTCGGCGCGCCAGGCGACGAGCTGGGCGCGCAGCAGCGGCAGGGTCTGCCAGACCAGCGCGACCGCCAGGACCGCCGCCGTGACGAGGCCGAGGCGAGCGGCGAAGCCGTCGAACCGCATGCGCATGCCCTCCGGCGCCGGTGCGTTCGAGCCGAGCGCGACCGGGCGCTAGCCTGGAAAATTCACCAGGCTCGGGCTCCATGGTGACGGGCGCGACATAAGCCGTTGAGATCGTGTAGGTTTGGGTTGCTGACACCTTGCCTATGCG
>JAAAPF010000094.1 GCA_009908425.1 Alphaproteobacteria bacterium | reverse complement strand
AGCCGAGCAAGGCGCGCAAGCTGTGGGTGGCGCTGTGCTGTCTGGCGCGGGGGGCGGAGCGATGACGCGGCTGCACGTCGTCGGTGCCGGCATCGCCGGGCTCGCCGCCGCCACCGCGGCCGCGACGCGCGGTGTCCGGGTGGTGTTGTGGGAAGCCGCGCCACAGGCCGGCGGCCGCTGCCGCTCCTTCGACGACGCCCGCCTCGGCCGCCGCATCGACAACGGCAACCACCTGGTGCTCTCCGGCAATCGCGCCACCGCGGCCTATCTCGACCGCATCGGCGGCCGCGGCGAGATGCACGAGATCGCGCCGGCGGCCTATCCCTTCGTCGATCTCGCCACCGGCGAGCGCTGGACGCTCAGGCCCGGCCGCGGTCCGGTGCCGCTGTGGCTCGCCGATCCCGCCCGCCGCCCGCCGGGCACCCGGCTCGGCGAACTCGGCCGCGGCCTCGGGCTGCTGTGGGCGGGCCGTCGACGGGCGGCGGCCGCCGTCCTCGGCGACGGCACCGGCTACGCGCGGTTTTGGGACCCGCTGGTGACGGCGGTGCTCAACACCGATCCGGCCGAGGCGGCGGCGCATCTGATGCGTCCGGTGCTGTTGGAGACCTTCGCCCGCGGCGAGCCGGCCTGCCGGCCGGTGATCGCGCGCACGGGTCTCGACGACGCGCTCGTCGCGCCGGCCCTGCGCCTGTTGCGCGACCGTGGCGCCGAAATCCGCCTCGGCGCCCGGGTCGACGGCCTGGATCTCGCCGACGACGGCGTCCGCGCGCTTCATGCGGCGGGTGAACGGGTCGAGCTGACGCCCTCGGACGGCATCGTTTTGGCGACACCGCCGTGGATCACGGCCGAGCTGGTCCCGGACCATGCGGCGCCCGCCGCCTACAGCCCGATCGTCAACGCCCACTTCGCCCTCGCCGAGGGGGGCGCGGCGCCGCCGGCGCTGGTCGGCCTCGTCGGCGGCGCGGCGCAGTGGATCTTCCGCCGGCCCGGCCTGGCCTCGGTCACGGTGAGCGCGGCCGACGCCTTGGTCGACCTCCCGGCCGACGAACTGGCGCGGCGGTTCTGGCCGGAGGTTCGCCGCGCCCTCGATCTCGGCGACGCACCGCTGCCGGCCTTTCGGATCATCAAGGAGAAGCGGGCGACCCCGCGGCAGACGCCGGCGGCCGCCGCCCGCCGCTGGCCCACGCGCACGCGCTGGCGGGGGCTCGCGCTGGCGGGCGACTGGATCGACACCGGCCTGCCGGCGACCATCGAGAGCGCGGTTCGCAGCGGCGAGGCGGCGGTGCGGACGCTGGCGCGCGGGGTCGCGCCCGACGATACGACCGCGAGGATCGCCTGAGTTGCCCGACGACGCCCTGCCCACGCCCCTGTTCGAGCTCGAAGCCGTGATCGACGACGCGGCGCGCGACCTGCGCGAGCGCAAGCGCGACGACGGCCATTGGGTGTTCCCGCTCGAAGCCGACGCCACGATCAGCTCCGAGTTCATCCTGTTGATGCACTACCTCGACGAGGTCGACGCCGAGCTGGAGGCCGACCTCGCCGACTACGTCCGCTCGCTGCAGGCCGACCACGGCGGCTGGCCGCTCTTCCACGGCGGCGGGCTCAACGTCAGCGCCAGCGTCAAGGCCTACTACGCGCTCCGACTCGCCGGCGATCCGGCGGACGCGGCGCATCTGGCGCGCGCCCGCGAGGCCATCCTCGCCCACGGCGGCGCGGCGGCGAGCAACGTCTTCACGCTCTACACCCTGGCGCTGTTCGAGCAGGTGCCGTGGACGGCGGTGCCCACCATGCCGGTCGAACTCGTGCTGATGCCGCGCTGGTTCCCCGCGAACATCTGGGCGATGTCCTACTGGTCGCGCACCGTCGTCGTGCCGCTTTTGATCATCGCCGCGCTCAAGCCGAGGGCGCGCAACCCGGGCGGGGTCGGCGTGCGCGAACTGTTCAGGGCGCCGCCCGAGCAGGAGCGGGGCTTTCTGCGCAATCCCACCGGCTCGTGGCAGGGCGCGACCTTCTTGAAGCTCGACGCCGTGCTGAAGCGGGTGGAGCCGTGGTTTCCGGGGCCGACGCGGCGGCGGGCGATGCGGGCCGCCGTCGACTTCATGACGGCGCGGCTCAACGGCGAGGACGGCCTCGGCGCGATCTATCCGGCCATGGCCAACAGCGTCATGGCGATGGACGCGCTCGGCTACCCGGCCGACCATCCCGACCGCGCCACCGCCATGGCCGGCCTGCGCAAGCTGGTCACGCGCGACGAGGCCGGGCGCCGGTTCGTGCAGCCCTGCGTGTCGCCGGTCTGGGACACGACGCTCGCGATGCACGCGCTCGCCGAGGCCGACGGCGACGTCGACGCCGACGCCGCCCGCTGGCTGCGCGCCCATCAGGTGCTGGACCACAAAGGCGACTGGGCGGTCCAGCGTCCCGACGTCCGTCCCGGGGGCTGGGCCTTCGAATACGCCAACCCCGATTACCCGGACATCGACGACACCGCCGCCATCGGCATGGCGCTCGACCGCTCGGGCGACCCCGCCAACCGCGAGGCGGTCGAGCGCGCCGCCGAGTGGATCCGGGGCCTGCAGTCGGAGAACGGCGGCTGGGCCGCCTTCGACGCCGACAACACCCGGCACTACCTCAACCACATCCCGTTCGCCGACCACGGCGCGCTGCTCGACCCGCCGACCGCCGACGTCACCGCCCGCTGCCTCGGCTTTCTGGCGCAGCTCGGCTCCACGACGAACGACCCGGCGGTGGCGCGCGGCCTCGACTACCTCCGCCGTGAGCAGGAGGCCGACGGCAGCTGGTTCGGCCGCTGGGGCACCAACTACATCTACGGCACCTGGTCGGTCCTGAACGCCCTCAACGCCCTCGACGTCGCCCACGACGACCCGATGGTGCGCCGCGCCGTCGATTACCTCCTGTCGATGCAGCGGGTCGACGGCGGCTGGGGTGAGGACGGCGCCACCTACTGGGCCGACCGCCGCGGCGAAGCCAAGGCCAGCACGCCGTCGCAGACCGCCTGGGCGGTGCTCGGCTTGATGGCGGCGGGTGAGGTCGACGCCGAGCCGGTCGCGCGCGGCGTGCGCTTTTTGATGGAACACCCGCGCGCGGGCTCGGCCTGGCGGGAGCCGTGGTACACCGCCGTCGGCTTTCCGCGCGTCTTCTACCTCCGCTATCACGGCTACGCGCACTACTTTCCGCTCTGGGCGCTCGCGCGCTACCGCAACCTGAAGCGGAGCAACACCCGCGAGGTGAGCTACGGCATCTGAGCGGATCGGCGTCGTCACCGGCCTCGCCTTCGAGGCACGGGATCTGAGGTCCGGCTGGGGCGACGGCGCGCCGTGTGTGCGCACCGGCACGGGGGTGGTCGCGGAGGATGCGGCGCGAGCCCTCGTCAGCGAGGGCGCGCGGACGCTGGTGAGCTTCGGGCTCGCGGGTGGCCTCGTCGCCGACGCGTCCACGGCGACGCCCGTCGTCGCCGTCGCGGTCGTGAGCGGAGCCGGCGGTTGGCGCCTCGACGCCGCGGCGCCGCTCGCGGCCGAGGTCGAGGCCCGCACGGGCGCGCTCTACACCGTCGACCTTCCCCTCCTCACGGTCGTCGACAAGCGTGCGGCGCGGGTGCGAACGGGCGCCCTCGCGGTCGACATGGAGAGCGCGCACGTGCTCGCGGTGGCCGCCCACCACGGCTTGCCGGCGCTCGTGGTCAGGGTGGTCGCCGATCCCGTCGAGCGGGCGCTGCCGCGGTTGGCGGCGGTGGCGGTGCGACCCGACGGGCGCCTCGCGCCGGGGGCGACGGCACGCGCGCTCGCGCTCCATCCACGCGACTGGCCGCTGGTCGCGGCGAGTGCCCGAGACACCGCCCGCGCGCGTGCCGGTTTACGACGCGCGGCGGCGGGGCTGGCGCGCCTCGCCCGGCAGGGGCTGCTCGAGCGCTTCCTGGACGTGCCGGTCGAAGACGTAGGCGGCGCGGCGCTGCTCGGATAGGTCGATCTCGGGGACCATCGGCTTCTCGGTCTCGATCCCCCTCATCGCCAGCCGCATCCCCTTCCAGGGCTTCCCCACCATGTCGTTCACCGCGGTCGGCTCGAAGCCGCAGTGCACCATGCAGTCGGCGCACTTCTCGTACTTGCCGGTGCCGTAGGCGTTCCAGTCGGTGGTCTCCATGAGCTCCTTGAAGGTCTTGGCGTAGCCTTCGCTCAGGAGGTAGCACGGGCGCTGCCAGCCGAAGATGTTGCGGGTCGGATTGCCCCACGGCGTGCAGCGGTAGTCCTGGTTGCCGGCGAGAAAGTCGAGATAGAGCGAGGACTGGTTGAACACCCAGCCGCGTCCCTTGCCGCGGCGGAAGACGTCGCGGAAGAGGTTCTTCGTCTGCTGGCGGTTGAGGAAATGCTGCTGGTCGGGGGCGCGCTCGTAGGCGTAGCCGGGCGAGACCGTGATGCCCTCGACGCCGAGCGTCGTGCAGTAGTCGAAGAACGCGGCGACCCGCTCGGGCACGGCGTTGTTGAAGAGCGTGCAGTTGATGGTGATCCGGAAGCCACGGTCCCGCGCCGCCTCGATCGCCTCGACCGCGCGCTCGAAGACGCCGTCGCGGCAGACCGCGGCGTCGTGCTCGTCCTCCAGCCCGTCGAGGTGGATCGAGAAGGTCAGGTAGTCGCTGGGAGTGAAGAGATCCAGCTTCTTTTTCAAGAGGAGGGCGTTCGTGCACAAATAGACGAACTTTTTCTTGGCGACGATGCCCGAGACGATCTCGTCGATCCGCGGATGCAGGAGCGGCTCGCCACCGGGGATGGAGACGACCGGGGCGCCGCACTCGTCCACCGCGTCGAGGCAGTCCTGCACGCTGAGCTGGCGATCGAGGAGCGGCTCGCCACCGGGGATGGAGACGACCGGGGCGCCGCACTCGTCCACCGCGTCGAGGCAGTCCTGCACGCTGAGCTGGCGATCGAGGATCGGCTTGGGGTAGTCGATCTTGCCGCAGCCCGCGCAGGCGAGGTTGCACCGGAACAGCGGCTCCAGCATCAGCACCAGCGGGTAGCGCTTTCGCCCGCGCAGCTTCTGCTTCACGATGTAGCCGCCGACGCGCAGCTTTTGGATGAGCGGGATCGACACGGGCGGTCCTTCTCGATTGATCCGGCCTCGGTAGCTTCGCGCCGAAAACAATCGCATCGCCCGCAGCTATGCAATGGCCGCGACGCCGCTGCTACGTCACGACGGCGTGCGACGTTCGAGCCACACCGGCAGGACGACGAGCACGCTCACGAGGCTCGCGATCACCGCCAGCGTCAACAGCAGCCCCATGCTGGCGGTGCCGGCGTGGGGCGACAGCATGAGCGTGCCGAAGGAGGCGATCGTGGTCAGCGCGCTCGCGAACACGGCGCGGGGCGTGCTGGTGGCGTCGACGCGCGTGGCGCCGGCGGCCTCGCGGTGGCGCACGACGACGTGGATCGCGGCGTCGACGCCGACGCCCAGGAGCAGCGGCAGGACGATGACGTTGGCGAAGTTGAAGGCGAGGCCGAAGACCGCCATCGCCCCCACCGTCAACGCCGCCGCCAGCAGCACCGCCCCGAGCACCGCCGCGACGTCCCGCGGCCGGCGCAGGACCAGGGTCACCACCAGCGTCACGCCCGCCAGCGCGTAGAGCGTCGCCTCGACCATCGCGCGGGCGACGAGATCGGCGGCGCGGACCGTCTGCACGACGTTGCCGGCGGCGTCGGGCGCGGCCGCGAGCACCGCGTCGACGAAGCCGCGGCGCGCGTCGGCCGTGGCCAGGGGTTCGGCCGGCAGGATGTCGAGCTTGTGGCGGCCGTCCTCGGCGACGTAGCGCGCGACCAGCGCGGCCGGCAGCGTGTCCGCCGTGACCGGCCCGGCCTGCACCAGCGCGCGGGTGCGCGCGAGCGCCTGCGGCCACCACCGAAACCAGGCCTCGCCGAGTTCGGCGGCCAGCTCCGGCGCGCGGTCGAGCCGTCGGGCGATGGTGCGCGCG
>JAAAPF010000042.1 GCA_009908425.1 Alphaproteobacteria bacterium | reverse complement strand
ATCGCGGGCTTCGCCCGCGTGCTGGAGGACGCCGGCTTCCCGTCGCCCGTCCGCACCCCGCGCGGCCGCGACATCCTCGCCGCCTGCGGTCAGCTCAAGACCGCCAGCGAACGGGCGCGCCGCGCGCCCGCCGGCGCAGCCGCCGTGGAGATCGTCTGAGATGCGCGCCGTCGCTCGCTGGCTCGGCCGGCTCGTCACCGGCCTCGCCTTCGCGAGCCTCGTCCTCGTCGTCGCCCTGGTCGGCCTCGCCTGGTGGGGCAGCGGCCGGCTCGCCGAGCGCGAGGTCGCGGTTCCGGACCGCGTCGTGCTGGTCGCCGACTGGCGCGGCGGCGTCCCGGAGAAGAGCCGGGCGCCGGCACCGGTGGTCGCGCTCGGTCTCGACGGCCGACCGGCGCTGCCCGACGTGCTGCGGGCGCTGGACCACGCCGCCGAGGACGACCGCGTCGCCGGCCTGATCGTGCGCACCGACGGCGCGGGCTTCGGTCTCGCCCAGGCCTGGGAGCTGCGTCGCGCCGTCGAGCAGCTCAACGACGCCGGCAAGTTCACCGCGCTCTACGCCGACACCCTGGGCGAGCTGGGCGGCGGGATGATCGGCACCTACCTCGCCTCGGCCTTCGAGCACGTCCAGCTGCAGCCGCTGGGCTCGCTCGGCTTCACCGGCTTCGCGCGCGAGCAGCCCTACCTCCAGCGGCTGTTGAACGAGCTCGACATCGAGGTGCAGGTGGTCAAGCGCGAGGCCTTCAAGTCCGCGCTGGAGACTTTCACCCGCAGCGGGCCGTCGCCGGCGAGCGAGGCCGCGACCGAGGCCATCCTGGACGGCCTGTTCGCCGAGTTCGTCGACGGCGTCGCCGCCGGCCGCGGGCTCGACGTCGCGGCGGTGCGCGCCGCGATCGACGGCGCGCCGCTCCTCGCCGAGGACGCCCGCGGGCGCGGGCTGATCGACGCCGTCGCCCATTTCCCGACGCTGGAGGACACCGCCGACGAGGCCGCCGGCACCGACGAGCGCCTGCCGCTCGCCGGCTATCTGCGCAGCGACGCCTTCGCCGCCGTCGACGACGCCCCGGTGGTCGGCTTCGTCCACGCCGTCGGCCCGATCCGGCGCGGCGAGAGCGACGATCCCTTCGGCGATCTGGAGATCGCGGGCGATACCGTCGCCGCCGCCATCGACGCCGCGCGCGAGGCCGAGGTCGACGCGTTGCTCCTGCGGGTGAGCTCGCCCGGCGGCTCGGCGGTGGCCTCGGAGACGGTGGGAGCCGCGGTGCGCCGCGCCAGGGACGCCGGCATCCCGGTGGTCGTGTCGATGGGCGACGTCGCGGCGTCGGGCGGCTACTGGATCGCGATGGACGCCGACCGCATCCTGGCGGCGCCCACCACCCTCACCGGTTCGATCGGCGTCATCCTCGGCAAGCCCGCCTTCGGCGCCTTTCTCGACGACCTCGGCATCGACCTCGACCGCTCCACCCGCGGCGCCAACGCCGGTCTCGGCTCGGTCTTCGAGACCTGGGACGAGGGCGAGCTCGCCAAGGTCGACAGCCTCGTCGACGACCTCTACCGGGCCTTTCTGGAGGGCGTGGCGCGGGGTCGCGGCATGGAGGTCGCCGAGGTCCGGGGCGTCGCCGGCGGGCGCGTCTGGCTCGGCCGGCAGGCGGCCGCGAACGGTCTCGTCGACGAGATCGGTGGCTTCAACGACGCGGTGGTGGCTGTGCGGCGCGCGCTCGAGGTCGAGCCCGACGCGCCCTTGGCGGTGCAGCCGTTCCCCCGCCCCAAGCCGCCCTTCCCCGCCGCGCTGGAGGCGCTGGGCCGCCTCACCCGGCTGACGGCGGAGCTCGACGCGCTCTGGTCCGAGCTGGCGGCGGGCCCCGAGCTCCGCTTCGAGGCCCGGCCGTTGCCGGTGCGGACGGAGTAGGGGGCGAGCGCGCCACCCGGCCGGCGCCGGCCGCCCGGGGCGGCGGTGTGACCGTACCGGAGGCGGCCTCGCGCCACGGGCCCTTTGTGCGCGGGCGCGGCACCGCTATAACGCGCGTCCGATCCACCGTTCGTGCGAGCCTCGTGTATGGCCGATTCCGCCCGTAGTCCCGAAAACCGCCAGCGCGCCCTCGACGCCGCCATCGGGCAGATCGAACGCGCCTTCGGCAAGGGCTCGGTCATGCGCCTGGGCCAGCGCGAGCAGGCGATCGAGATCGAATCGGTCTCGTCGGGCTCGCTCGCGCTCGACATCGCGCTCGGCATCGGCGGGCTGCCGCGCGGCCGGGTGGTCGAGATCTACGGCCCCGAGAGCTCGGGCAAGACGACCCTGACGCTCCACGCCGTCGCCGAGGCGCAGAAGGCCGGCGGCACTTGCGCCTTCATCGACGCCGAGCACGCGCTCGATCCGGGCTACGCCCGCAAGCTCGGGGTCGACACCGACAACCTGTTGATCTCGCAGCCCGACACCGGCGAGCAGGCGCTCGAGATCGCCGACACCCTGGTGCGCTCGGGCGTGCTCGACGTCGTCGTCATCGACAGCGTCGCCGCGCTGGTGCCCAAGGCCGAGCTCGAGGGCGAGATGGGCGACAGCCTGCCGGGCCTGCAGGCGCGGTTGATGAGCCAGGCGCTCCGCAAGCTCACCTCGTCGATCAGCCGCTCGAAGTGCATGGTGATCTTCACCAACCAGATCCGTTCGAAGATCGGCGTGATGTTCGGCAGCCCCGAGACCACCACCGGTGGCAACGCCCTCAAGTTCTACGCCAGCATCCGCATCGACGTCCGGCGCATCGGTTCGGTCAAGGACCGCGACGAGATCACCGGCAACCAGACCCGCGTCAAGGTGGTGAAGAACAAGATGGCGCCGCCGTTCAAGCAGGTCGAATTCGACATCATGTACGGCGAGGGCATCTCCAAGACCGGCGAGCTGATCGACCTCGGGGTCAAGGCCGGGCTGGTCGAGAAGTCGGGGAGCTGGTTCTCCTACGGCGACCGGCGGATCGGCCAGGGTCGCGAGAACGCCAAGACCTTCTTGAAGGACAACCCCGAGGTCGGACGCGAGCTGGAGGACGCCCTCCGTAAGAAAGCCGGCATCCTCGCCGAGGACCTTACCGATCTCGGTGGCGACGCCGCCGAGGACAGCTGAGCAGCCACCCGGAGCCGCCGTCGCCGATGGCCAGCGTCAACGCGATCCGCAGCGCGTTTCTCGACTTTTTCGCCCGCGAGGACCACGAGATCGTGCCGTCCTCGCCGCTCGTCCCGCACAACGACCCGACGTTGTTGTTCACCAACGCCGGGATGGTGCAGTTCAAGAACGTCTTCACCGGTGTCGAGACCCGGCCCTATCACCGCGCCGTCACCGCGCAGAAGTGCGTGCGCGCCGGCGGCAAGCACAACGACCTCGACAACGTCGGCTACACCGCCCGCCATCACACCTTCTTCGAGATGCTGGGCAACTTCTCCTTCGGCGACTACTTTAAGGAGCGGGCGATCGACCTGGCCTGGCGGCTCGTGACGGAGGAATACGGGCTGCCGAAGGAGCGTCTGCTGGTCACGGTCTACGTCGACGACGACGTCGCCTTCGATCTCTGGAAGAAGATCGCGGGGCTGCCCGACGACCGCATCCTCCGGATCGCCGGCGACGACAACTTCTGGGCGATGGGCGAGACCGGGCCGTGCGGGCCGTGCTCCGAGATCTTCTACGATCACGGCCCCGAGGTCGCGGGTGGGCCGCCCGGCAGCGCCGACGAGGAGGGCGACCGCTTCATCGAGATCTGGAACCTCGTCTTCATGCAGTACGAGCAGGTGACGCCGACGGAGCGGCGCGACCTGCCGCGGCCGTCGATCGACACCGGCATGGGGCTCGAGCGCATCGCCGCGGTGCTGCAGGGCCGCCATGACAACTACGAGATCGACCTCTTCGCGCGGCTGATCGAGGCCAGCGAGGCGCTCACCGGCACGCCCGCCCGCGGCGGCGAGCTGCCGTCGCACAAGGTGATCGCCGACCACCTGCGCGCCGCGTCCTTTCTGATCGCCGACGGCGTCATGCCCGCGCCCGAGGGCCGCGGCTACGTGCTGCGCCGGATCATGCGCCGCGGCATGCGCCACGCCCATCTCCTCGGGGCGCGCGAGCCCTTGATGCACCGGCTGGTGCCGACGCTCGTGCACGAGATGGGCCAAGCCTATCCCGAGCTGATCCGCGCCGAGCCGATGGTGCGCGAGGTCCTGGAGCTGGAGGAGACCAACTTCCGCCGCACCCTCGAGCGCGGCCTGCGCCTGTTGGACGAGAACACCGAAGGCATGCGCGCCGGCGACACGCTCGCGGGCGAGGTCGCCTTCAAGCTCTACGACACCTACGGCTTTCCCCTCGACCTCACCCAGGACGCCCTGCGCGCCAAGGGCATCGGCGTCGACATGGCGGGGTTCGAGGCCGCCATGGAGCAGCAGCGCGCCCAGGCGCGGGCGAGCTGGAAGGGCTCGGGCGAGGCCGCGCTCGAGTCGATCTGGTTCGATCTGAGGGACGAGCTCGGCGCCCGCGTCGACCGCCTGGACGAGGGCGAGCGCGCCACGCTGATCGCCAACCAGACCCCGTTCTACGCCGAGGCCGGCGGCCAGCAGGGCGATACCGGCGTCGTGGTCGCGCCGCACGGCCGTTTTCGGGTCGAGGACACCCAGAAGGTGCTGGGGGATCTCTGGCTCCACCTCGGTCGCGTCGAGGAGGGCCATCTCGTCGTCGGCGGGGCGGTCGAGATGCGCCTCGACGCCGAGCGCCGCGCCGGCCTGCGCCGGGCGCATTCCGCGACCCATCTCCTGCACGCCGCGCTCAGAGGCCATCTCGGCCCCCACGTCGCCCAGCGCGGCTCGCTGGTGGCGCCCGACCGGCTGCGCTTCGACTTCAGCCATCCCAAACCGTTGGCCGCGACCGAGCTCGAGACCATCGAGCGCGAGGTCAACGCCTATGTCCGCCAGAACGCGCCGACCCACACCCGCATCATGAACGTGGAGGACGCCCTCGCCGCCGGGGCGATGGCGCTGTTCGGCGAGAAATACGGCGACGAGGTCCGCGTCGTGTCGATGGGCGAGACCGCCGAAGGCGACGTCTACTCGATGGAGCTGTGCGGCGGCACCCACGCCCACCGCACCGGCGACCTCGGGGTCTTCAAGCTCGCCGGCGACAGCGCCGTCGCCGCCGGCGTCCGCCGCGTCGAGGCCCTCACCGGCGCCGCCGCGCTCGGCGCCTACGAGGACGAGGAGGCGACGCTCGCCCGCGCCGCCGACACGCTCCGGGTGTCGCCGAAGGAGGTGCCGCAGCGCATCGAGCAGCTCCTGGAGGAGCGCCGCAAGCTGGAGCGCCAGGTCCAGGAGCTGCGCACCAAGCTCGCCAGCGGCGGCGGTGGCGGCGAGGCCAGCGTCGAGGAGGTGGCGGGGGTCAAGCTCGCCGCCCGCACCCTCGACGGCGTGCCTCCCAAGGACCTCCGCGGCATCGCCGACGGCCTCAAGCAGGAGCTGGGCTCGGGGGTCACCGTCCTGGTCAGCGCCAACGAGGGCAAGGCCGCGATCGTCGTCGCCGTCACCGAGGATCTGACCGACCGCTACGACGCCGTCGATCTGGTCAAACGCGGCGTCGCCGCGCTCGGCGGCAAGGGCGGCGGCGGGCGGGCCGATTTCGCCCAGGGCGGTGGCCCCGACGCCGCCGCCGCGGACGACGCGGTCGAGGCGGTGCGGCGCGCGCTGGCCGCCGCTTGAGCGCAGAGGGGTTGTCAGCGGGGCTCGACACATTCAACGAAGAGGAAAGCACGATCGGCGGGTGGAGGAATCGGGGTGTTCTATCCTTGGTACGAGTGGCAGCGCGGGTTCTGGTCCCCCTTCGTCGAGGCGGCGGCCTGGGCGGCGCGCCCGGCGCAGCTGATCGCGCCCTTGCAGATGGCGGGCGAGGATTTGGCGCGGCGGCTCGCCCGCGCCGGTGAGCCGATCGAGACCGATCTCGGTGCCTTCGTGCGCGGCGACGTCGGCGGGCCG
>JAAAPF010000067.1 GCA_009908425.1 Alphaproteobacteria bacterium | reverse complement strand
GACCGCCCTCGTCGCGGTTGAAGATAGCCCCGGGCCACGCCGTTGAGAACGACGGACTCTTGCGACTTGTCCACAGATTCGGCGCGGACTCTGGTGATCCGTCCCCAGGCCGGCCGGCCCGCGGCGCACCCGCTCACGGACTCTGGTGACGTCGGGTGCGGACTCTGGTGACGCCGAGCGGGGTTATCCCGCGGACTCTTGTGACCATACTAATAGTAAGATTCAAATAGTTTCGAAACGCTCACAAGAGTCCGCACCGGCGCACGCCCCGTCGCCGCCCACCGCAACCTGGAGGCTAAGAGCGACCCCGAGCGGGCTAGCCATAGCGGCGAAGCCGTAGCAGCCGCCGACGGACGAAGGGACGCCGGTGAACGACGGCCATAAAGCACCTATTGCCCCGACCGATCCCGATTACGGCGGCTGGCTGCCCCGAAGCGGAACGGCCGGCGTCACAAGAGTCCGCGCCCCGGCCCCGGCGAAGCGCTGATGACGAGCCGGTGGGCTGGCGAGCGGGTGTTCGATGCAGACGCGTCACCAAGCTACGACCGCACCGCTGCGGACTCTCTTGACGAACGTGGTCGGCATCCGCAAACGAACCCCGTGATGAGACGGGCTCGTAAACGGCACCTCATAAAATGCGCGGTGATTCTACGAGAACCTATACTGCGGCCGCGGTTAGGCAGAAAACTTCATTTGAACCGCCCCGGGTTCTCCGGAGGTCCCGACTTTTGGAAGGATGGGGTCCACGACGAGCAAGACGACGCGATCGAAGGCGTTTCTGGGGGCTATAGCCGATCTTGGTGGATGAGCGCGGGGTTGGCGTATCCTCGGTGATGGTCGACGTCACCATGAAGAAGACACGCCATGGAGGAAGATACCGTCGTTCGGCTGCCGCGGACAGGTGGCAGCGTCGAGGACGATCCGTTGCTCGAGGTGCTGCGGTCGGGAGCGCGTCGGATGCTGCAGCAGGCGATCGAGGCCGAGGTCGAGACGTTCCTCGCGGCGCAGGCCGAGCTCGAGGACGGCCGCGGCCGACGTCGGGTCGTGCGCAACGGGCACGCGCCCGAGCGCGAGATCCAGACCGGCATCGGCCCGATCGAGGTGCGCCGACCGAAGGTGCGGGATCGCGGCGACGGCACCGGCGGCGAGCGGATCCGCTTCACCTCGAAGGTGCTGCCGCCGTTCCTGCGGCGGACCAAGAACGTCGAGGAGCTGTTGCCCTGGCTCTACCTTGAAGGGCGTCTCGACCGGCCAGTTCGAGGAGGCGCTGACGGCGCTCTTGGGCCCCGACGCGCCCGGGTTGTCCGCGTCGACCGTGCGGCGGCTGGTGGCGACCTGGCAGCAGGAGTACGAGCGCTGGCAGCGCCGCGATCTCTCCAATCGGCGCTATGTCTACGTCTGGGCCGATGGGGTTTACTTCACGCCGCGCCTCGACCACGACCGCCAGTGCATCCTCGTCCTCATCGGCGCCGACGAGGACGGCCGCAAGGAGCTGCTGGCGATCGAGGACGGCTACCGCGAGAGCGCCCGCCCACCCCGAGCGGCAGGCCGCTTGGGGACCCCGGGAGAGCTGGCGCGAGGTGCTCTTACGTCTGCGTGACGAGAACGGTCTCGCCATCTCCCCCGAGCTCGCCGTCGGCGACGGCGCGCTCGCCTTCTGGAAGGCGCTGCACGAGGTCTGGCCGACGACACGCCAGCAAAGATGTTAGGTCCACAAGACCGCCAACGTCCCGGGCGCCCTGCCGAAGTCCGTCCAAGGCAAGGCCAAGAAGTACCTCCACGCCATCTACGAAGCCCCAAACCGCGTCGAGGCGGAGGCCGCCCTCGACCGCTTCGTCGACAAATACGGCGCGAAGTACGACAAGGCGGCGACGTGCCTGACGAAGGATCGAACGGCGCTCCTGGCCTCTCAGGACTTCCCCGCCGAGCAATGGAAACATCTACGCACGGGCAACCCGATCGACAGCACCTTCGCGACGGTGCGGCTGCGAACGGAAAAGACGAAGGGCTGCCTCTCGCGCGAGACCGGCCTGGCCATGGTCTTCAAGCTCGCCAGGTCGGCGGAAACCAGCTGGCGTCGCCTCAACGGCGCCACCCGCCTCGGTCAGCTGATCGCGGGCGTCCGCTTCCGCGACGGCGAGGCCGTCACCAACCCCGAGGAGCAAGCCGCCGCCTGACGCCATACACCAGAATTGATTATAGCCCATGCTGCGGATGGCCGAGGAGAGCGGCATCGCGACGCCGACCGCCGACGACCTCGTTCGCCTCGACCGCGCGCGGAAGGGCAAGAAGCTCTTGAACGACGATTGGACACAGCATGTCGATCCCGACGCCCGCATCGCCAAGATGAAGGATGGGACCACGCATCTGGCCGATAAGCCGGAGCACGCGGTCGACCTCGATACCGGTGCCGTCGTCGTCGCCGAGGTCCCCTACCCGGATCCGGGAGGCGCCGACCGCGGCGATACCGCCGCCCTGCCCGACACGCTGACCTCCGCCGAGACGCATCTGAAGGCGCTCGACGGCGGCGGCTGGAAGAGCCGGATCGCCGAGAAGCGGCGCCCGGACGTCTGCCGCTGGCGCGGCGATCACGCTGCCCGGCGGGCCGTCTACAACAACCGCGCCCGGTTGCTCTCCGGGGTCGCCAAGGCCGCGCTCGGGCTCCGCGCCGAGCTCGTCGAGCGCAGCTTCGCCCTGGCCCCGGATCGTGGCGGCATGCGCCGAACCTGGTTGCGCGGCCGCACCAACGTCCACAAACGCTACCTGCTGCACGTCGCTGACTGCAACCTCGGGTTGATCATGCGCCGGCTGACCGGCCACGGCACCCCACGGGAGGCCGCCACCGCCCTGCATGCCGCCGTCGGCATCGCTTTCCTTGGCGACGACGCGCTCATCGTGGTCGTCGCGGTCGGGGACGACGACACCGAAGGCGCCGTCCTTATCCTCCTGATCAGCGCGTCCCGCTCAGGAGCGACTTCGTCAACGGGCCACTATGAAAGGGTGATATTGTGAAAGATAGAAGTATGCCTGTCGATGAAGCCGCCGGTGGTGGTGGCGCTTCACGTAGAGACGGGATCTTAGTCGCTAAACCAGACGTTCGTATCGCCATCCTGTGGCCGCACTGGACCGGCTACATGGACGCCGGCCTGCGCGCGCTGCACAAGGGGCGCTCGACCCGGGCGCTGATAATTCAAAAGGGGCGGCATTTCGAAGCGCCGCTCGACGTCATGCGCCTGCCGGCGGCGCAACAGGCCGAACACGCCTCCTACGAGGAGGGGTTCGACGCGCTCGCCGCCCGCCTGGAGACGTTCCAGCCCAACCTCATCCTGACCTGCTCGTGGGCGCACCCGCACTACCGCCGCCTGTGCCGCCGCTGGCGTGGCCGCGCCGTCCGCGCCATGCACATGGACAACCAATGGCTCGGCACCTCCAAGCAATGGGCGGGGATGGTCGTCGGCCCGATCCTGGTGAAGCCCACCACCGACTACGCCTTCGTCCCGGGCGACCGGCAGGCCCGTTTCGCCCGCCGCCTCGGCTTCGCGCCGAACCGCATCATCCGGCCCTCGCTGACCGGCGACGCGGCGATGTTCGCGCCGCTGGCGGCGCGACCGCTCGACGAGCGCCGGAAGTTCCTCTTCGTCGCCCGTGTGGCGCCGGAGAAGGGCGTCGACGTAATGGTCGAGGCCTACAAGGCCTACCGCCTTCGGACGGACGATCCCTGGCCGCTTGTCGTCTGCGGCACAGGCCGGCTCGCGCATCTGCTCGAGAGAGTGGAGGGCATCGAGGTGCGCGGCTTTGTTCAGCCCACCGACCTGCCCGCCGTCTTCGGCGAGAGCGCGTGCATGGTCCTGCCCAGCCTCTTCGAGCCCTACGCGGTGGCACTGCACGAAGCCGCCCTCGCCGGGCTCGGCATCATCTGCACCGACGCCTGCGGCGCAGGTGACGACTTCGTCGACCGCGACGACGTCAACGGCCGGATCGTCGCCACTGGCGACGCCGCCGCACTCACCGAGGCCATGCTCAAGATGAGCCGGCGGACGCCTCAGGAGCTGGAAGCCGTGCGGAACCGCTCGGTCGAACTCGCCGCCCGCATCACGCCTGAACACTGGTCGGCGAGCCTCCTTCAGGCGCTCGATCAGGGGCTCGCGGACTGAAAGGCTGTCAATGAATGGGGGTTGTGAACCGTACCGGGTGATTCCGACTTCCAAGCCCCAGTCATGCTCGCCCCGCGATTCATGCACCAAAGCCCGGACGACCTGTAGCGGTCCACGGTTCTGAGACAGCGCGCTGGCATCAGGCCGCCATCGGTGGGGCGGTCTGGTCGGCCCGCACCTGGGCGGGTGTTCGATTGTAGAGCGTCAACCTCGTTGGCCGCTGCCGACAACCAAGATGGCCTGTGTTGAGGCCGCTGCGGCTTGATCGATCAGGCGGTTTGCTGGGCTCCCTCGTGGTTGTCGGTGGGGTTGTCGGTGGTGGTTGTCGCCGCGGCGGCAGCCTTGCCGGCGCGGCCTTCGGCGGCGCGTCGGCGGTAGCTGTCGACGTTCATCTCGAGGATGGTGGCGTGGTGGACGAGGCGGTCGATGGCGGCGACGGCCATGGCCTCGTCGGGGAAGACGCGCTTCCAGGCGCTGAAGGGCTGGTTGGCGGCGACGGCGAGGCTCTTGGTCTCGTAGCGCCGGGCAATGAGCTCGAAGAGGACGGAGCTCTCGGCCTGATCCTTCTGGGCGTAGGTGATGTCGTCGAGGATGACGAGGTGGAACTTGTCGAGCTTGGCGAGCGCGGCTTCGAGGGCGAGGTCGCGGCGGGCGGCCTGCAGGCGCTGCACGAGCTCGGTGGTGCGGGCGTAGAGGACGCGGTAGCCGGCCTCGATCAGGGCGTGGCCGACGGCGGCGAGGATGTGGGTCTTGCCGGCGCCGCTGTTGCCGATGGCGACGAGGTTGTGGCCGGCGTCGATCCAGTCGCCGGCGGCGAGGGCCTCGATGCGGCGCCTGGGGACGGTGGTGAGGGCCTCGAAGTCGAAGGTGGCGAGCGTCTTGCCGGCGGGCAGGCGGGAGTCGGTGAGGTGGCGCTGGATGCGGCGGGTCTCGCGCTCGGCGAGCTCGCACTCGGCGAGCGCGGCGAGGAAGCCGGCGGCCGACCAGCCCTCGTCGTCGGCGCGGGCGGCGAAGGCCTGCCAGTGGGCCTGGAAGCTGGGCAGGCGCAGGGCGGTGAGCATCGCCGGCAGCTTGTGGACGTCGACCTCGCGGGGCGTCACGGCCGGGCCTCCATCAAGCGGTCGAAGTGAGCGAGCGGGGTGAGCGCGACCGGCCGGTCCGCGGGCAGGTCGCTCGCGGGCGGCCGCAACCGCGCGCGCAGGCCGTTGGCGTCGGGCAGCCGGCCGGCGGCGAGCTCGGCGGTGATGAGCTGGGCGAGCTCGGCGTCGCAGGCGTGGTCGTGGGCGAGGACGAGCAGGCCGACGATGCGCTTGCAGGCGTCCTTGCGGGGCAGCGTCGTCGACAGCCGTCGCCAGGCCTCGGCGTAGGCCGGCGCCGGGAAGAGGCCGTCGCGGTAGACCGAGTCGGCGAAGGCCTGGGGCTTGCGGCGCAGCGCCGGCAGGACGTGGCGGTAATCGACGACATGGACACGCTTGCCGTCGCGGCGGGGGCGCCGGCGCGGATGGGTCACGACGTGGGTGGCGCCGAGCCAGGCCTCGATGCGGTCGTCGTAGAGGTGGACCCGCAGGCGATGGCCGACGAGGCGCGCCGGCGCGCTGTAGAAGACCTGCTTGACGACGAAGCCGCCGGTGCGGGTGACGCGGGCGACGGTCTCGGTGAAGTCGGTCGTGCGCCGCGCCGGCAAGGGGCGCAGGGCGGCGCACTCGGCGCGCAGGCGCTCCTCGCGCCGGGCCCCCACCCCAAGCGATCGGGATCGCTTGGGGGCCCCGGGAAATTGCGGCGGGCCACGACCTGGTCGACGAAGCGGCGATAGGCGTCGAGGCTCGCGAAGTCGCGACTGCCGCGCAGGATCAGCGCCTGGTCGAGCGCGGTCTTCAGAT
>JAAAPF010000254.1 GCA_009908425.1 Alphaproteobacteria bacterium | reverse complement strand
GGCGAGGGGCTCGGCGTGCACATCTGCACGGGCCCGGTGCGCATCCGCGGCGCCGAGCCCGGCGACGTCCTCGAGGTCCGCATCCTCGACGTCGTGCCCCGCGGCTCCGCCCATCCCGACTACCGCGGCCGGGCCTTCGGCAGCAACGCCGCCGCCTGGTGGGGCTTTCACTACCAGGATCTGCTCACCGAGCCCAAGCCGCGCGAGGTCATCACGATCTACGAGATCGACGCCGCCGGCGAGCGCAACTGGGCCAAGGCGGTCTACAACTACCGCTGGACGCCGCAGACCGACCCGTTCGGGGTGGTGCACGAGATCATCGACTATCCCGGCGTGCCCGTGGACCACGCCACGATCTCGAAGACCTACGACATCCTGAAGGGCGTGCGCGTGCCGATCCGACCGCATTTCGGCGTCGTCGGGCTGGCGCCTTCGGAAGCCGAGATGGTCGACAGCATCCCGCCCAGCTACACCGGCGGCAACATCGACAACTGGCGCATCGGCCAGGGCGCCAAGATGTACTACCCGGTCGCCGTCGAGGGCGGCCTGTTGTCGGTCGGTGACCCCCACGCCTCACAGGGCGACAGCGAACTCTGCGGCACCGCCATCGAGTGCTCGCTCACCGGCACCTTCCAGCTCATCCTCCACAAGGCGGGCGATCTCGCCGGCACCCCGCTCGAAGAGCTGAACTACCCGATGCTGGAGACGCAGGACGAGTGGCTGGTCCACGGCTTCAGCTTTCCGAACTACCTCGCGGAGCTCGGCGCCGAAGCGCAGTCGCAGATCTACGAGAGGTCGTCGATCGACCTCGCCATGCGCGACGCCTTCCGCAAGGCGCGACACTTCCTCATGACGACGAAGGGGCTGAGCGAGGACGAGGCGATCTCGCTCCTCACGGTCGGCTGCGACTTCGGCGTGACGCAGATCGTCGACGGCAACTGGGGCGTGCACGCCATCATCCGCAAGGACCTCTTCAGCGGTATGCAAACCTGAGCATTGTCGGCGTGCGAAGCCCGTGACGCCTTTCGGCCCTTCGCCGAGTGCCCGGTTCGAGAGCGCCCCACCCGTCGACCTGCGGTCGGCACGACGCTCGCCTGGGTCGAGCGCGGCGCGACCTTGCCGCAGAACGCAGGGATGCCGGCCTTTGCCGCCGTCGAGCTACTCCTGCAAGGAGAGCCTCGCGCGCTTCGCCGCCGGCGCTCGGCCGCCGTCGGCGCATGGGCGATGTGCCCGTGATCGAGCCGCTCCGTCCGCTCCAACGCCGTCATCGTCGATCGAAACCGCGCCGCCGGCGCCGCTCTCGGGCGCGTTCAGGCCCAGGCCGCGCCTTAGCCCGATGCATGAAGCAGGCTAAGCTAGGCCGGCCTTCTTGCCCCATTCCTCCATAAGAAGGACAAGGCCGGCTAGCCCAGGGTCGGGATGTCGCCGCAAGGCCTGAACGAACGGCCCGTCGGCGACGGCGAGGTGATCGACCGCCATCGCGACGGCAATAACCGCATAGACACAGTCGTATGGCGAATGATCGATGCCGAGCGCAATGGTGTGCAACCCATGTCATGGGTCGGCGTCGGCGACACTGCCTCCTAGAGCAAATCGCGACCAGTCCGCGCTTCGGCAGCTGTCCACGACCGGCGTTGCGGCGTGGTCCGGCGATGGACCTGCACCCAAAGAACGTTCGCCGCCTGATGCACCCAGAGGTCCGGCACGAACAGATCTTCCGCGCTCGACAGCAACGCCTCGGCCAAGGGACCGTCCGGTTCTTGCAGCGCCCATTTCAGCGCCACGGAGGCATCGACCTCCAGCGCCATCAGGCGTCGTCGTGCCCAGATAGTCGGCGCGTGCGCTCGCGCCGGGTCTCCGCCAGCAGCCCCGCGACGGAGCCGGCCGTACGGTCACCCGTCGCGGCGCGGAAGGCGGCCAGCCGACCGGCGATCTCGGCGCGGCGCGGCGCCGCACCCCCCAACAGAACCTGCTCGAGAATCCTCCGGTGCTCCGCCTCGGCCGACCGCCCGTGCTCGGCCGCTCGGATGCGCAGCTTGCGCACGACGTCGTCATCGAGACCGCTGACCGTCAACGTCGCCATCGACCGGACTCCAGTGCCGTCAAACGCCGCAATCACAGCATTCCGATCGGGCGGAGAACGTCAACGGTCGACCCGGGACGATCTCGTCAGCGTCGGCAAGCGGCTCTTGCGGGATGCGCGGCACCACGGCCCGGGAGGCATAGCCGCGCCGGGGCTGAGCGCGGGCGCGGCAGCGCCATCCCCGCCCCTGCCCGGCAGGCGAGGAACACGCCCCCGCACCCGCCGTCAGCCGCGCTAAACATCACCCGCGCCGGAGCCACGGTGGCGCCAACCCCCGGCGACACCATCGCTTCGCGAAATCACCCAACCTGCAGTACGACAGCGAGATCGGCCGGCGAGCGTCAGGTGTTCAGCGACAACCACCGTGACCGGCGGCCACCGAGGTTGACGCTCTACAAACGGGATCGGCGCGTTCGAGCGCGGCCGTTCGGCGGTCACCGCCGCGCCCGTAGCCCTCTGCTGTGCGGGGTCGGGCGACGGGGCCGCGGTCGGGTCGTGCGCATCGGCTTGTGCAAGATCGCCGTTCCTCGGCTCAGTCCGGCCGTCGGTCAGGCGGTGGCGCGCTCCACGGCGGCGCGCGCGAGCCGCCGGTGCGTCGTGGGCGGCGTCGTCCAGCGGTGCCACGTCCGGCGGAGCTGGCAGGTCCCCTTTGTCGTCGCGCCACCGCGGGTGGCGGCGCCGGCCTCGCGGCGGGCGACGAGGCGACGAGTGGCGAGGTCGAGGTGGCATCGGCGATAGCCGGCCCGCCGTTTCAGCCTCGGCGGCCCTTGCGCGCGACGGTGTCGAGGTAGACCCGCTCCTCGCCACGAACCTTCGTCCAGGCGCCGGCGGCGTCGACGCCCGCGACGACCCGGAGGTCGGCGACGACCGTCTCGACATGGTCGACCGTCGCGAGGGGGCTTCCGGGCGGGGGACGACGGGACCGGGATGATCGCGCCCTGCACGATGTCGATTGGGGACGCTGCCACCGTCGAACACGGAACGCCGCCGACCACGTCGTGGCGAGAGGTTTGGTGCCGGGGCGTGGGCGATGGGTCGGCGTCTCGGCCGTGCCGGCGCGATCATCGCCCCCACCGGAGCGCACCGGCGGCGTCCGACGATCCCATATCGCGTGCGGCCACCGCAGGAGAATGTCGATGGAAGCGTTCGCGCCGGAGATCATCGCCCCCACCGGAGCGCACCGGCGGCGTCCGACGATCCCATATCGCGTGCGGCCACCGCAGGAGAATGTCGATGGAAGCGTTCGCGCCGGAGATCGTCGCCGACCACCTCGCCTCGCAGCCGCCGGCGGAATTGCCCCCCGAGCTCGTCGACGAACTGGTCGCGGGCTTGTCCCGCGAGCGGGCGCGGGCGGCACGGCTGTGGCTGCGGGCGGGCTGTCTGACCGAGGACCTGCTCGCCGTCATGGGCGTCGTCAAGCCCGAGACCGTCCGGGCCTGGCGGTCGGCGCGGGTCGCGCCGCCGCACGTCAAGGTCGGCGGGGTCGTCGTGTATCCGATCGGCGAGCTGGAGCAGTGGATCAACCGTCAGGCTCTCGGTTGCGGAACCGACCCGCGACCTCGGCCGCGCGGATGTGCACGTAGCGCAAAAACATCTTCGGGTCGGTGTGGCCGGTGATCATCATCGCCTCGTTCATCTTGAGATCCCGGCGCCGGGCGAGGCTCGTCGCGGCGTGATGCCGGAGGTCGTAGAGCCGTAGGCCGCGGATTCCTAGTGTCTTGCAGGCGCGGCGGAAGGCGGCCCCGATGGTGCCGGCCCGGCAATCGAAGATGTAGGTGCTGTGGCGCGGCAACGAGCTGATGACGGCGAGCGGATCGACGCCGTTGTGGGGCACGAGCGGGATGTCCTTCGACCGCGGCCCCTGCGGATGCTTGCGTCGCACGGTCAGGACGGCGTTCGCCTCGTCGAGACCGGACCACTGCGCCCGCTCGAACTCCGACGGCCGCATGCCGGTGGCCTGCGCCACCTGGAGGATCGCCGTCATCGGCAGCCGGCAGCGGCCTTCGGCTTCCATCGCCTCGAAATGGGCGAGCAGCCGTTCCAGCTCGCTCTGGCCCGGTAGCCGCTCCACCTCGCGCGACTTCGCGGTCAGGCGCAGCCGGCGCAGCTCCTTTCGGGCCTCCTTCATCATGTCGGTCCGGCTGCGCGTGCCGTGGGTGGTGGCGGCGTAGGTCAGCAGGCCGCTCAGATAGGTGACGTCCATCAGGATCGTCGCCGGCCCCGCGCCCTCGGCCTTGCGGGCGCGGGCGAAGGCTTTGACCTCCTTGACCCCCAGCACCCCGACGCCGACGCCCCCGGTGAGCCGGCGGAGATGGCGAAAGCTGGTGGCCTGCGAGCGCGGCAGCGCTTCGAGGCCACCGGCTTCCTCGGCGCACGCGTCGATGACGGCGGCGATGGTCATCTCGCGATAGGTGCCGGCGCGGCCGTCGTCGATCTCGCGCTCGATCCGGCGGGCGTAGGTTTCGGCGGCCCGCTTCGTGTCGAATTGTCCATAAATCGGTTTCTTCCCGGGGCGGCGGATCTGCACCCGCCAGCCGTTGTTCCGTTTCGTGATCGACGCCATCTCGGGCACACCTCGGGCACAGTTCGGGCACAGTCAGCGATCCGTTCCGGGGTGATTCTGCGCACCACAGGTTGAAATCGCCGGCGGACACCGTGACCCAAGTCCCTGAAAAATCAGTTGACGCCATCAACCGTAACGACCACCGCTTCGCGGTGGCGCCGATGATGGATTGGACCGACCGGCACTGTCGCTGGTTCCACCGGCTGCTCGTGCCGGAGGCGCTGTTGTTCACCGAGATGGTGACGAGCGGGGCGATCCTGCACGGCGACCGGGCGCGGCTGTTGGACTTCGATCCGGCCGAGCATCCGGTCGTGCTCCAACTCGGGGGCGCCGAGCCCGAGGCCGTGGCCGAGGCCGTGCGCCTGGCCGAGCCCTGGGGCTACGACGGCTACAATCTCAACTGCGGTTGCCCCTCCGATCGTGTCCAGCGCGGTCGCTTCGGCGCGGGGTTGATGCGCGAGCCCGAGCGCGTGCGCGACGTGCTGGCCGCCATGCGGTCGGCGACGGCGCGCGAGGTCAGCGTCAAGTGCCGCATCGGGGTCGACGACTGCGAGGACGAGCCCTTTCTCGAGCGCTTCGTCGCGACCTGCGCTCGAAGCGGCGTCGACACCTTCATCGTCCACGCCCGCAAGGCCTGGCTCGCGGGGTTGAGCCCCAAGGAGAACCGCGAGAAGCCACCCTTGCGCTACGACGTGGTCGCCCGTCTCAAGCAGCGCCATCCCGAGTTGCGGATCGTGCTCAACGGTGGCCTGGCCGGGCCCGACGCGGTGCGGGCGGCGATGGCGCGGGTCGACGGCGTGATGGTGGGGCGTGCGGCCTACCACGACCCCGGCGCGCTGCCGGCCTTGGTCGCCGCGGCTCACGGTCGTCCCGCGCCGGTGGTCGACGACGGCCGGGTGCTCGCGGCGCTGGCGGCCTATGTCGAGGCGCGCCGCGCCGAGGGCGTGCCGGCGGCGGCGGTGCTGCGCCACGTCCTGGGCCTGTTTCGCGGCCGCCCGGGGTCACGCTGTTGGCGGCGCGTCCTGAGCGAGCGGATGCGCGAGCCCGACGCCGGCGCGGCGCTCCTCCACGACGCCGCCGGCGCGCTCGCCCCCGCGCGGCCTGAGCCGTCGGGGCGGGCGGGTCGGGGTCACGCCACGGCGTAATCGGCCATCCAGCCGTCGCAGGCCGCCAGGTAGCGCGGCTTCTCGACCGTCTGGAACCAGTGCAGCGACCAGTCCTCGTCGGCGACGTCGAACACGTCGTCGAGATCGAGATAGGCGTTGGCCGCCACCATGCGCGTGCCGGCCTGGACGCGCAGGATCTCCGGCTCGTACTCGTCGGCTTCGAAATGATCGACGCGGGCGCGCTCGTCGACGCTGCGCGGCTGGAACAACCGGCCCTTGACGTGGCACGCGGGATGCGGCCGCAGGACCGGGTAGGG
>JAAAPF010000091.1 GCA_009908425.1 Alphaproteobacteria bacterium | reverse complement strand
GCCGTGCGCGGCCGCTCGGCCGAGCGCCGGGCCACGCGCCCACGGTCCACGACGTCGGCGGGGCATGCCCGAAAGGGTGTGTTGCGGCGACGGCGACATTCGCCTTTTGAGCGGTTCGAGAGCGGCGATCGGCGGTCGTCGCCGGGGTTGCGGTGAGGTGGCGGCGTGCCGCTCGACCCGGGTCCGCCGTCGATGCCGCGACCACGCCCGGATCATGCGAAGGGACAGCGGCGTGCCGGAGACGACGGTTGCCGGCCATACTCGGGCCACGGTCGGCCGCAAGGCGGCGCTCCTGATCGGCGCGCGGCTCGCCGTGTTCGCCGTGGTGTTCGTCGCGACGGCGGTCGTCCTGTCGTGGACGGCGGCGTCGGCGCTGTGGGGCACGGTGTTCGCGGCGCTCGCCCTCGCGGTGGCGCTCAAGCCGCTGCGCCTCGACCGGCTGGTCTCGGTCGCCGCGCCCTGCGCGGACCCGGACGCCGCCCGGGCCCGCCTCGCCGCGGAAGACGGGCGCGAAGGCGCGCCCCTGAACCCGCTGTGCCGCTCGTTCATCCTGGCCGGCGCCGGTCGCGCGAGCACGTGTGTGGTGCTGTTCCACGGCGTGTCGAACTGCCCGCGCTCGTTCTCGGCGCTCGCGCCGCGGCTGCAGGCCGACGGTCACGGCGTCGTGGCCTGGCGGATGCCCCGCAACGGCTACGCCGACCAGTCGACCGACGCGCTCGATCGCCTGCGGGCGGAGGAGCTGGTCCGCAGTGTGGACGCCGCGGTCGACTGCGCCGCGGGCCTGGCCGAGGAGGTGATCGTCGCCGGGATCTCCGCCGGCGGCACCCTGGCGGCGTGGGCGGCGCAGACCCGGCCGGACGTCGCGCGGGCGGTCCTGGTCGCCCCGCTGTTCGGGCTGTCGCGGTTCGGACCCGGGGTGAACGGCGCCGTGATGCGGCTCGGCCTGGTCGTGCCGCCGATCTCCATCTGGAAGGACCCGGTCCGCAAGCGCGAGGCCGAGGTGCTGCCGCACGCCTACCGCCGCCAGTCCAGCCGCGGCACCGCGGAGCTGCTGCGCCTGTCCCGGGCGGTGCGGGCGCGGGCGGGCCGCGGCCCGGCGGCGGCGAAGGAGATCGTGCTGGTTCTCAACGCCGCCGACACCGCCGTCGACAACCGCATGGCGCTGGCGCAGGCGGCGGCCTGGCGCGGCCACGGCACCGCCGTCACCACCCACGTCTTTGCGTGCGAGCGGGGGCTACCGCACGAACTGATCGACCCGGCGGAGGCGGGGGCGCACGCCCATCTGGTCTACCCGGTGCTGCTCGACGCCATCGCCGGACGCGCCGCGGTCGTCCCCTGATCCGCTGCGGCCAGGGTCTCGTGGACGGCGCGCGCCACCGCCGCGACGGTGACGTCGAGCAACGGCACGCCCGCCGCGGTGACGGCCTCGGGGTCCAGATACGACCCTTTGCCGGCATGGGCCATCGGGCCGATCTCGCGCTCGACCAAGCGGCCCTCGGCGCGCGCGCGGTTCCAGCTCGATTCCGCGGCGATCGGCCAGCGGCCCGGAAAGATCCGGCGGCCCAGCCGGTAGACGCCGTCCTTCGAGCCGGCGAGCGAGGTCAGCCGCACCAGGTGGTCGACCCCGCGGTCCGACGCCATCACCCCGCCGACGGTGACGACGCCGAGCGGGGCGTCGAGGGTGGCCGCGAGATAGGCCGCGGTGCCGACGGCGATCTGCCCGCCGCCGCTCGAGCCCAAAAGGATCACCGGCCGGCCCTCGCCGTAGCCGGCGCGGGCCAGATGCTGCACCACCGTCTGCGCCAGCCCGAAGCCGTAGACCGGGCCGTAGCGGCGATCGGCGGCGACCAACACCTGGAACAGGTTGCGCAGGTTGACCAGGAACGTGACGGTCCCGCGTCCCGCCCGGCGCCAGCGCTCCAGGTGCCGCCACAACCACTGGAACAGCCGGCGCCCGGTCAAGAGCGAACGACCCGCCGGCGAGTAGGGAAAGACGTCGCGCACCACCCGGCAGTGCGGCAGCGCCGCCTCCAGCTGGTCCAGAAAACGCCGTTCGCTCGCCAGCAGCTCGTCGCCCGAGATCGACCCGATGCCGGAGAGGTAGACGATGTAGGCCCGCGGTCGGTCGCGGCCGGGGGCGGCGGGGGGCGGCCGCACCCGCGGCACCTGGCTGTAGGGGTTGAGCCAGGTGGCCCACCACCCCAGCGTCTCGAGCGGCGACGACACCAGGGCGACGACCAGCGCGACGCCGCCGAGCGCGAGCAGGACGCCGACGACGTCGGTCACGCCCGCACCGGCGCGCTCACCGCCGCTCTCCCTCGCCGCGGGCGAGATCGAGCAGCTCGTCGGGAACGTTGGCGAAGGTCCGCGGCCCGGCGCCCGTCAGCCAGCGCTCCAGCCGGCGCAGCCACCGCCCGAACGGTCGCCCCAGCAGCCGGTTGACCATCCGCAGGCTGAGCCACCCCGAGGCCGCCACCGTCGCCGCCGCGGCGAGATGCAGCCCCAGGCCGTGATGCAGGCCGAAGACGACCGCGAGCATGACCCAGATCTCGATGGCGCGATCGATCGCCTCGCCGACATAGGGCGCGATCACCAACGGGCTGAGCAGCCGTGGCGCGAACGCCAGCGCGAAGACCGAGAGCGTCGGCCGCAGATGGAGCGGCTCGTCCAGCAGCAGGGCGGCGGCGACGACGGTGCCGAGCACCATCACGATCGCGCTGAGCACGTTGCTGAGCGCGATGGCGATCAGGGCGAGGACGAACCGCAAGCCTCCCACCCGGTTCAGCGTCAAGATCATGCTCTGCCCCAGCGCCTCGCCCCCGGCGGCGAGCCCGAGCACCAACAGGCTCGCCTGCAGGCTCAGATCGTCGAAGGCGCCGCGCGAGAAGGTCAACGCCGCGGCGACCTGGCTCAGCGTGTCCACCAACATGCGCGCGGCCTCCACCCCCAGCTCCGACGACGCCACCGCCGCCGTCCCGACACGGTCGGGCCACCGCGCTCGGATGTGGACGAGCGGCGGCGACGAATCCAGAGGCGCCGCGACCGCGCAACCGCCGCCGGCGGCGAGGGCGGGGCCGAGCCGGGTGCGGGGGCGTCGGTGCGCCCGCCCTCGGCCGCGGTCGAACGGCGGTCAGCCGGGCTCCAGCTCACGCTCGGAGCCCGCCCACAGGCGCCAGCCGCCGACGAAGGCGTTGGCGTTGGAGCCCTGGCGGCATTGCGGCGGCAACGCGTCGAGGTGGCGGACGTTGCCGCCGCCGAGCACGACGTAGTCGGCGACGGTGGCGTCCTTCATGCGCCGGACGACGTCGAACACGGCGGCGCGCCAGACCGCCGGCCCGAAACGCGCGTAGCCGCGGGTGCCGGTCCAGTCCTCGTAAGTGAGCCCGTCGCGGTAGGGCAGGTGCTGGACCTCGAGGCCGATGGGATGGCCCTCGTGCACCAGCGCGGTGCCGAGGCCGGTGCCGAGGCCCAAAAACAGCATGGTGCCGCCGGCGTAGCTGCCGAGCGCCTGCATCACCGCGTCGTTGATGAGCATGGCGGGGACGTCGAAGGCGTGGGCGACGTCGAAGTCGAGCCAGCCCGCGCCGATATTGTGGGGCTCGCTGTAGCAGCGGCCGTGGGCGACCCCGGTGGGCACGCCCAGGCTGACGCGGTCGACCGGCCAGCCCGCGGTCTCGCGCGCGACGTCGCGCCGGAGGTCGGCGGGGCCGTAGGTGGGCCCGGTGGGGGTGGCGGCGGTCGCCCCGGTGCGCGAGCACCAGAGCTTGAGGCTGGCGGCGCCGAGATCGCAGACCAGCACCGAGGGCTGATCGGGCGGGCTGACGCCGGCGGGTGGGGTGACGTACATCGCCGGCTCACTTGGTTCCGTAGATGCGGTCGCCGGCGTCGCCCAGCCCCGGCAGGATGTAGCCCTTGGCGTCGAGCCCGTCGTCCAGCGCGGCGGTGTAGATCGGGACGTCGGGGTGCGCCGCGGCGAACCGCGTCACCCCCTCGGGCGCCGCCAACAGGCAGACGAAGCGGATGTTGGGCGGGGCGTCCTCCTTGACGCGACCGACCGCGGCCACCGCCGAGTTGGCCGTCGCCAGCATCGGGTCGACCACGACGACCTCGCGGACCTCGATGTCGTGCGGCATCTTGTAGTAGTACTCGACCGCGATCAGCGTCTTGGGATCGCGGTAGAGCCCGACATGGCCCACCCGCGCCGACGGGATCAGATCCAGCATGCCGTCGAGCATGCCGTTGCCGGCGCGCAGGATCGAGACCAGGCACAGCTTCTTGCCCGAGAGCTTGCGGGCCCGCATCGGCTCCAGCGGGGTCTCGATCTCGACCTCGTCCAGCGGCAGGTCGTGGGTCACCTCGTAGGCCAGCAGCATCGCCACCTCGCGGGTGAGCTGGCGGAACTCCGCGGTGGCCGTGGTGCGCTCGCGCATCAGCGTGAGCTTGTGCTCGACCAGGGGGTGCCGGACGACGTGGAGCGTCGGAAAGCGCGCGGGATCGGCAGGCGGCATGCGGGACGCTCCGGTGGCGGATCAGGCGCCTAGCTAGGACGGCCGCCGCCGGGTTGTCCAGCCGCGCCGCCCACGCCCTGGCCCCCGCCTGCCGCCACAACCCCTTGCACCGCCACGACAATCCACCGATCCGGCGGGATCCGACCGGTCCCGCACCGATCACGCCCGGCCGCGAACGCGAGCGGCCGCCCGCCGCCGTCCGCGCCCCCGGACGTCAGGCTCGACCCCGATCCCCCGCGAGCGACTTCGAAAGCCTCGGCCCCGGCTCCGGCCGACACGGCCGCGACCGGCCCACCGCCGACATGGCGAGGGCGGCGCTGGTCGTCTCTCGAGGTACACGACGCGGATGTCCGGGGGTGACATCGGATAGGCTTGCGGACGGCGTGTCCGCGGCCCGGGGCGTCAGCTGCGGCCGCGGCGATGGCGCAGCCAGGCGAGTGCGGCAACCCCGCTGGCGAGCAGCGGCAGGGCGCCGGGCAGCGGGACGACCTCGAGATCGCCCTCGACGACGGTGGTGAAGCCCTCGTCGAAGACCGCGAGGCCCGAATCGAAGGCCGAGGCGACGATCCTGTGGTCCATCCCGGCGAAGCTTTCGGTCGCCTGCAGCTCCAGCTCGTAACGCTCGCCGAAGCGCCAGACCTGCGGGGTGTCGTCGAAGCGACGGTCGGTCTCGTCGACGATGTAGCGGCCCGGCGTCAGCCCCCCGACGTCGACGACGTTGATGTCGAGCGTCAGCGCCTCGACCGGGGTGAAGGCCGGGTCGGTGACGAGCGCGCCCGCATCGAAGCTCACGCTTCCCCCGATCTCGGCCAGCGGCTCGTCCGTCGCGGTGAGCCTGGCGCTGCCCTCCAGCGGCAGGGTGAGGACCTTGGCCTCGGCCGTGCCGGCGGCCAGGAGGGCCAGGGCGACCAACAGGTTGCGGATCATGGTGAGGCTCCCCAACAGCATCGTGGTTACGTCAAGAGCGCGTCGTTGCCGACGCCGAACAGCGTTTCGAGCTCAACTTCGCCGACATCGCGCAGCGACGCCAGCGGGAAGGTCTCGCCGTCGGCCCGCCCCTCCAGCAGCGTGAAGCTGCCGGTGGTCGTCAGGTCCAGAAGGTCGAGGTCGACGCCGCCGTCGGCGGCGAGGAAGGCCGCGTCGAGGAGGCCGAGGCGATCACCCGCGTCGACATCCAGGTCGTAGATGACCGCCGTGCCGGCGCGGCCCGCGAGCTCGACGCGGTCGGCGCCGGGCCCGGTGTTGATCTGCGCGACGCCGGGTCCCGGGCGGATGACGTCGTCGCCCGCGTCGGCAAAGATGATGTCGTCGCCGGCGAAGGCGAGGATCAGGTCGGGCCCGGGCGTGCCGATGAGCCGGTCGCGCCCGTCGGTGCCTTCGATCGGCGGTGGTGCCGCCGCCTGCACCTCGAAGGCGCCGATGTCCGCCTGGCCGTTGACCTCGCGGGCGAAGCCCTCGCCGCGCTGATCGTTGACGAGCGCCAACGGGTTCGCGCCGGCATCGATGGCGGGGCTGCCGGCGAGCAGCGCGTGCGTCGGCGTCGGGCCGCCGTTGAGCGCGAGATCGCCGATCAGCGGGTCGACGGGGTCGTCCGCGGTGCCGACGATGTCGCCTTTGACGCCGTCGACG
>JAAAPF010000251.1 GCA_009908425.1 Alphaproteobacteria bacterium | reverse complement strand
TCTCGGCCCGCTCGAGATGCGGCAGGCAAGCCATGCTCATGCGGTAGGCGCTGATCGTGTTCAGCTCGTAGGACCGCACGAATTCGTCTTCGGGGATCGCCGCCGGATCATCCTGACGACCGCCCCAGCCCACGTTGTTGACCAGCGTCGAGATCCCGCCGAAGGCGTCGACGGTGGCGGCCACCACGGCGTCGATCGCCGCCTGGTCGGTGACGTCGCAGGCCATGCCGCGGCACTCGTTGCCGGTCGCCGCGGCGATCGCGGCGGCGGTCTCGGCGGCCTTGTCGCCGTTCAGGTCGGCGATCATCACCTTCGCACCCGCGCCCGACAGCGTCTTGGCGATGCCGGCACCGATGTTCTGGGCGCCGCCGGTGATGACGACGCGGTGGCCGTCCATGCGGAACTCGGCGAAGGCGTCGAAGCCCATGGCTCGTCCTCGGCGATCCTGTGACGTTGGGGAATATCCGGGTCAGTCGAGTTCCTGCACGCCGCCGCCCGAGACGGTCAGGATCTGCCCGCTGATCCAGGAGGCCGCCGGCGCGCACAGGAACAACGCGGCATGGGCGATGTCCGCGGGCTCGCCCAGCCGCTCGAGCGGCGTGTGCTTCAGCATCGCGGCCTCCACGTCGGGCGTGAGCACCTTCGCCAGCGCCTCCGTGCGGATCGCGCCGGGCGCGATGGCGTTGACGCGGATACCCTTGGGTCCGAGGTCGAAGGCGATGTTGCGCGTCAGATGGCTGATGGCGGCCTTCGACGAGCCGTAGGACGCCATGCGCCGGTTCTTGTTCTCGGCCGACATCGACGAGATGTTCAAGACCGCACCGCCATCCGCGTTCTCCATGTGCGGCACGGCGAGCTGGGTCAGCCGGAAGGGTGCGAAGACGTTGATCTCGTAGGCCCGGTGGAAGTCCGCCATCGGCATGTCGAAGGGCTTCGGCCCGCCACCGCCGGCGTTGTTGACCAGGATCGTCAGCCCGCCGAACGCGTCCACGGCCGTGCGGACCGCGGCCTCCAGATCCGCCTCGTCGGTGACGTTGCAGGCAGTGCCGACCGCGCGCCCCCCGGCCTCGGTGATCGCCGTGGCCACCCGATCGGCCGTCTCTCGCTGGAGGTCGCTCACGACGACCGCGGCGCCGGCGCCGGCGAACATCTCCGCGATCGCACGGCCGATGCCGGCGCCGGCGCCTGTCACGAGCGCCGTCTGCCCATCGAGTTTGAAACGACTGGGGTCGAACATCCCGGGCGTTACCTCCAACCGTGCCCCGTCCCAAAGAGGCATTAGCGTCAATACCGCTCGCCGCGGATGGGGTGCCTGCTCAAAATGGGCAGCCGGCAGGCGCTCGGTTTCACCATGCCGATCCGCCGGCTTCAGCCGACGGCGACCGCCGCCCGGCGTGGTCGAGCCCGGGCGGTGGGCCGCTTCGACGGCGCTTCGAGCTCCGCGACGAGCCTTGCCGCGCTGGGGTGGGTCTGGCGAGCCGCCTCGCCGGCCTCGCGGCGCACGATCCCGCGCCCTATGCCGGTCGCATCCGCGAGCCGGGATGCCGGTCGGCGCGCGGGCGCGCGGACACCCTCGATGGGCATTGGTCCGTCCAAGGTACACGGGCGTCGAACGAGCCACGCTCACGTGAGCATTGGCGCCGCCCCGGCGCCGGCTGGACACCGCGCGGACGCCGTCATGATCGAGGCGCGGGCGCCCACGGCGTCGGCGGCCGCGAGGTCGCCGGCGAGCGCGACGACGGCGTTGATGAGGAACTGCATGCCGATGCAGACGAGAAGAAAGCCCATGATCCGCGTCAGCGCGTCGATGCCGCTCGGGCCGAGCACCCGCTGCATCGGCGTGGCGAGGCGCAGCACGATCCAGACGATCAGCGCCATCGTCGCGAACGCCGCCACCAGGCCGCCGTGCACCCACCAGCGCTCGGGCCAGTCCACGCGCAGCGCCACGTCGCTCGCCGCCGAGAGCACGAGCGCCAGGGTGCCGGGGCCGCAGAGGCCGGGCATCGTGAGTGGCACGAAGGCCGGTGAGCCCTCCGTCTCCGCCGGCGCTGCGGCCGATGCCGGCGGCGGGAACAGCATGCGAAAGCCGATGAAGGCGACGATCAGGCCACCGGCGAGCTGCAGCCCCGGCACCGAGATGCCGAAGATGTGGAGGACCACGCTGCCGGCGAAATAGGCCACGACCAGCGTCGCGAAGACGAAGACCGCGACGCGCCGCGCTTCCATCGCGAACCAGTCGGGTGATTGCCCCTTGCCGAGGCCCAGCATCAGCACGGCGGCGGTCGGCGGATTCATCATCGGTACGAAGGCGAGCAGCGCCAAGCCGTAGGCCGTCAGAAAGAGGTGCACGGGCGTTCGTCTCCCCTCGGACGTCCCGGGCCGTGGCCCCGGTGCGGATCGCACGCGCGGGGCTTGCGCGCTCCGTGCGCCCGCGGCAAGCCGGTGGGTGCCCGAAATGGGTGTAGGCTTCGGACCTCCGGGAGACCCCATGACAGCGGCCGATCAAGATCCGGGTCCGGCGCCGACCGCCGAGGAGACGGCGGAGCGCTTTCTGCAGAACTACGTCCGCTTCCAGTATGCGTTCATCGAATTTTTGGCGGAGCACCTCACCGACGTGTCCCGCGAGTTCGGGGGCGACTTGCAGCCACCGATGATCCTCGCCGTTCTCGGCCAGCGGATCCTTCTCTGGCAGGCGGAGGCGGACCGGGCCGTCGCCGGCGAGGGGACGCCGCCGTGGTCGCCGACCATGGCCACCGCCCGCATCGCGGACGTGACCGGCATCCCGCGCGAGACCGTCCGCCGCAAGCTCGCCGACCTCGAGGCGCGAGGATGGATCGCACGCGACGCCGACGGCAAGTGGGGCATCGCGCGGGTCGGCGAACGCGCGCCGGCGCGGGACGCGCTCGCCGAACTCGACCGCCGCGGCGTAGCCCGCGTCGCCAAGCTCCACACGGTGCTCCGCGATCTGACCTGAACGAGGGCGACGCACCCGGCGGCCCGGCGGCATCGGCCGCGATCAGTTCGGCTGGTCGCGGCGCCAGCCGCCGGCGGGCTCGAGCGCGGCCTCCCGGCCCAGATCGGCGAGCGGGTTGGTGGTCGCCGGGCTGAAGAGCGGGACCTCCGGATCCTTCTCGAACGACCGCGGAATGGCGATCCAGCGGACCTCGACCAGCGGCGTGCGCGACTGCTCGGACAAGCGCTGGAGCAGGAGCGCGGTGTTCACCGGGTTGGTGAACGAGGCCTGGACCAGCGCGTCGTAGCCGCGCATGGCGAGCGGCACGAGGCTCAACTCCACCGGGTCCGGCTCGACGCCGATCGGGATGTTGTAGACCAGCCAGAGGCGCGCCGTCGGTGGCTCGACGTCGCCGTTGCGCTCGCGCCAGATCGCGCCGAAGGCGTCGGTGTCGTGGCTGCGGAACGCCGGGATGCCCTCGACGTAGCCCAGATCGCCGTAGAGCGCGCCGTCGATCTCGACCGGCGGGAAGACCCCGGCGATCGCCGTCGCGGCCATCAGGATGTCGACGATGCGGGGCCCGGGATCGGCCGCCGTCGCCGCGACCTCCGCGATGTTCCAGTAGCGGCGACCGCCGTAATCCAGATTGACGGTGCCGATCATGATCTGGCGGTCGTCGACGTGGGCCCGCCGGAGGTCGGCGATGAGCGAGTCGTCGACCGCGCTTTCGACCTGCGCGCGGATGCCGGCGTTGTCGACGAGCGAGGTCGTCCGCGGCGAGAGGATCTCGAGGATGCCGCGCTGCTCGATCCAGGTCGGCGACACGTTGCGGTAGAAGTCTTCGAGGGCGGCGTAGCGTTCGGGCTCACCGCTCGCCACGAAGGCCGCCATCAGCGCGCCCGTGCTGATCCCGCCGACGAAGTCGAACTCGGGCATCGGCGTCGGCGCGGCGTCGCCGAGCTCGGCCCATTGCGCCGTGAAGCCGGCGCCGAACGCCCCCCATTCGGCGCCACCCGAGAACAGCAGCGCGTCGTAGGTGTCGTCGCCGGCCTCGCCGCGGTGGATGCGTTCGAAGCGGGCGACCGTGGTCTCCAGGTGACGCGCCCGCCGCGCCTCCATCTCGGCGGCGTAGCGCTCGCCGCCGGTCTCGATGGCCTCGACCATCGCCGCGTCGCGCGCCTCGGGCGACGCGCACGCCGCCAGCCCGACGGCCAAGCCGGCCACCGCGAGGCCGCGCAGCCGGCGGAATGCCGTCGCCTCGCTGGGGCGCGCGGCGCCGGATCGTTTGATTGCTCGCTTCATGTCCGCATCGTCGGGTTCCGTCGGCAGGTCCGTCGCCATGATGTACCGTCGACGGTCGGCCGTTCCATCTCACGCGGCCGCATCGCGTGTGCCGCGAGCTCGGCCATGCGTGTTCGAGACGATGCTGGCAACCGTCGAGGCGCCCGAAATGGGCACCCACGCCTTGGCGGGACGTCGATCGCAACCGTCCACCACGGAGCCGTCGCCACGTCGAGCGGCGCCGATGCCGTCCGATGATCCTCGCGCGGCCACGCGCAACGCCATGCGCCCCTGCCTATTTGCCGGCCGACCGCATGCAAGGAGTTAAACCGGAAGCCGACATGGGGTCGCGCCGCCTCGCGCATTGAAAAGCGACTGCGAGCGGGACGATGGCCCGAATCTTTCAAAGTGTTCTACTTCAATTCTTCGCCGAATCCGAGATCCCGTGTCTCTTGGAGGCCAGCTTTCCGATGGGTGACGCCCTCGCGTGTTATGCCGGCTATTGTGGGAATTGAGGCGAAGACTGTCGTCTCAGTTTGGACCACTTCAGGCCGACTCCCGTCAATGGCCGGATGCGCAGGGCTTCGCATCGCCGCACCCTCCGCCACGACGCCATCCGCAAGACTGCAGGTATCGAGAGCGATGCCGGGTCCGACGCGATCGCCGCTCAGCGGTCGTCGAGGCCTACCACGTCCGCAGGTTCGTTGGAGGAAAGGTAGCGCTGCCGGCAGGAGCGGGCTCCGATCCCGGTTCCATCTCCATCCTACTCGGCGCACCATCGAGTGAACCGCGCTCGCGCTCTTCGATCTGATCTTGCCGGCCTTTTGGTCGAAGGCCTCGGCGACGCGGCCGAGCCCCGTGTCGTCAGCGACCGCCGGACGTCGTGCCAAGCCACCGCGGCCCACGGCGTCCGCGCCGGCGCGGTGGGCGCGATCGCCGATGAAGCGCGCGTCGCCGACCGGCTCGAACAGCTGGGAAGTTTGGTGCGGGAGCGAGAGGTGCCCGTCGCCGACGAGATGCGCGAGGCGGCTGCGCTCGCGGTGGTGCCGGGTGTTGTCGAGGCTCCTGAAGGCGAGGCCCGCGGCAGCGAGCGCGATGGCCAGCAGGACCCGGAAGGCCAGCGTGAGCATGGGGCGGGGTAGCGCGGGACGGCCTGCCGTCAGGCGGCCGCCCGCGGCCGGAAGAAGCGCGCCGTCGGCCCGTCGCCCGCGAGCAGCGCTTCGGGCGGACCGCTTTCGACGACACGATGATCGGCGACGTACCAGAGCCTGTCCATCCGCCGCGCGAAGCCGAGGTCGTGGGTGACGACGAGCGTGGTGGCGGGATGCGCGCGGACGAGCTCCGCCGACAGGGCGTTGCCGGCGGGGTCGAGCGCGTCGTCGGGTTCGTCCAGGAGCAGCAGCTCGACGTCGCCCAGCAACGCCCGCACCAGGAGGACCCGGCGTGCCTCGCCGGCGGAGAGGTTGCGGCCGCCCTCGCGCACCTTGCCGTCGAGCCCGCCGAGGCGGGCGAGCACGGCGCCGAGCCCGGCACGCTCGGCCATCGTCTCGATCTCGGCGTCGTTCGGCGGCGGCGCGCAGCCCATCGTGAGGGCGCGGCGCAGCGTCCCCTTCAAGATGGGCGAGCGCGGTCCCGCGAAGGCGATCCGCGCCGCCCGCTCCTGCGCACCGAGGCCACCGACGTCGCGACCGGCGATCGACACCCGACCCGACGCCGGCCCTTCGAGCCCGGCGGCGAGGGCCAGAAGCGTCGACTTGCCGGCGCCGTTGGGGCCGACCACGGCGACCTTCTCGCCGTCGCCGGCGGCGATGGTGACGCGGGGCGCGTCGCGACGCATCTGCACCTCGGCGAAGGCGAGCGCCGGGCCGTCGACGGTCGCCTCGGCGTCGGTGTCCGGCTTGCGGGCGACGGGGCGTGCG